>NZ_JAKSYN010000030.1:0-80745 GCF_022829565.1 Methylobacterium sp. J-001 | reverse complement strand
ATCAAGCCCGAGCGGCCCCCGGTGCCGCCCCGCGGCGTGCCCGAGGGCCCCCCCGCCGCCCCGGCGCCCGGGGAGCCGGGGCCCGCCACGGCCCCCGAGGCGCCCCGGTCCGCGCCGGTTCCGGCCCGGCCGGTGGTGCTGAAGGTCCCGTCCGAGGACGGCCTGATCGGGCAGGAGCTGCAGCTCAACGGGATGTCCGGCGCCCTGAAACTGGAGCGCGCCGGGACGGCCGTCACGGCGCGGATCAAGCTGCCGGGCACCAAGATCTCGCAGCCGGCGGAATCCTGCACGGTGCCGCTCGCGAACGGCAATCCCATCACCTTGACCTCCGAGGGCAAGCCGGAGGGCGCCCCGCGCTTCGAGGCCGCCGGGGCGGAGTGCCCGCTGCGCTTCGACGTGGTCGAGGGCGGAATCCTGGTCTCGTCGCTGGGCCAGGGGCCGGTCTGCACCTTCTCGAACGCCGATTGCACGACCACGCCCGTAGGCCTCTGGGGGCCGGCCGGGGCCACGCTGATCCCCCGGGCCGGGGAATTCGACACCGCCCGGGGCGTCGCCGACAAGGCGGTGCGCGACAATTACAAGCTCATGACCCAGCGCGCCCGGCGCGAGGACGTCCGGCCGATCGTGAGCGAGCAGGCAGCCTTCTCGGCCGACCGGGAGCAGCTCTGCCGCAGCTACGCCCGCGAGGGCACCCACGGCTTCTGCCACCTGCGTGTCACCGAGAACCGGGCCCTGGCGCTCGCGACGCGGCTCGGCGCCAACACGGCCGTGCCCACCACCGCCGCGGCCCCGCGCCGGTCCCGGCCCAGGCCCGCCGCGGAACCCGCCGTCGACGGGGTGAACCCGGACACCGCCGGCGAGATGCCGCCGGACTAGCGGTCGGCGTTCAGGCCCGCCCGGCGGTCATGGACAGCATGGCGGGGTCGATGCCGTTGGTCCGCAGGGCCAGCTCGTACTTGGCCTCGAGGTCGGTGTCGAAGATCAGCGCCGGATCGGCCGGGCAGTTGAGCCAGCCGTTGGCCATGATCTCGCTCTCGAGCTGGCCCGCCTGCCAGCCGGCATAACCGAGGGCCAGCACGGCGCTCGCCGGCCCCTCGCCGCTGGCGATGGCGCGCAGGATCTCGACGGTGGCGGTCAGGCAGATGCCGTCGTCGATGATCAGCGTCGATTGCTGGATGTGGAAGTCGTCGGTGTGCAGCACGAAGCCGCGCCGCCCCTCCACCGGACCGCCCATCAGCACCGGCATGTGCCCGACCCGCTCGCGCAGCCGGATCGCGTCCGCCTCCGGGCAGACGTCGAGCTGGACCAGCAGATCCGGCATGCTGATGTCGGTGGCCGCCTTGTTGACGATGATCCCCATCGCGCCGTCCGCCGAATGGGCGCAGACGTAGATCACCGAGCGCGCGAAGCGCTCGTCGGCCATCCCGGGCATCGCCACGAGGAACTGGCCATCGAGGAAGCTCGAGCCGGTGAGCGCGGTCTGCGCGGGCGACGCTGGGTTCGTCATGCGCGTATGCTACGCGCCCCCCCCGCCTTGTCCAGCGGACAAAGCGCGCGGCCCACCGCCGGGGCCGGCCCCGAAGGCGCTGTCGAATCTACGGGCGGATCGCTATATGTCTCCGCCCTCGGGCATGGCCGCGGGCGCGGCCTTCTTCGGCGCGGGCGCCGCCTTCATCACGCTGCTTGGAGCGTGACGAACTCCCCCGTCCTCGACAGGCGCGGGCTGCCACGCTAGGTCAGCCGCGATCGTTCAGCGCGCGATCCTTGAAGCGCGCGTCAATGAAGGGACCCGCGATGATCCAGGTCGGCGACCACCTGCCCCAGGCGACCTTCCGGGTGACCGGCCCCGAAGGCCCGCTCGCCCGCACCACCGACGATGTGTTCAAGGGCCGGCGCGTGGTGCTGATCGGCGTGCCCGGCGCCTTCACGCCGAGCTGCCACCGCAACCACCTGCCCGGCTTCGTCACCCAGAAGGACGAGATCCTGGCCCGCGGCGTCGACACCATCGCGGTCACCAGCGTCAACGACGTGTTCGTGCTCGACGCGTGGTCGAAGGCGAGCGGCGCCGAGGGCCTCGAGTTCCTGGCCGACGGCAATGCCGACTTCGCCAAGGCCATCGGCCTGGAGATGGACGGCACCGGCTTCGGCCTCGGGGTGCGCTCCAAGCGGTACTCGATGCTGGTCGATGACGGCGTGGTGAAGATCCTCAACGTCGAGGAGACCCCCTCGAAGGCCGAGGCGTCCGGCGCCGAAGCGCTGCTCAAGGTCCTCTGAGTCCGCTGGGGCTTCGCGCCCCGAACCCCACCAGAGGGCCTCGGCCCTTTGGGATCCCGGGACCTGATGACGCTAGCCGCGATGCGCGCCGGCGAGGTCGATGTCGTCCAGCGCGTCGTGGTGCAGGAGCAGCACGCCGGTCGCGGCGGCCAGGCGGCGGGCCGCCGGTGTGAAGCCGGCATTCGACACCACCGCGGCCCGGTCGCCCGCCCAGTAGCGCAGGGCGGCGGCCGCCTCCTGCACGGCGGCGTTGCCCACGGGCTTCGCCAGCCGCTTGCACTGCACGATCAGGCGCAGGCCGTCGCGCACCGCCACGATATCGGCGCCCTGGTCGCCGCTCGGCGGGGTCCGGTGGGCCCGCCAGCCCGCCCGGGCCAGACGGTCGGCGCAGTAGCGCTCGTAATCGATCCCGTCGCCCGGCGCCTCGTCCTCCTCGGGCAGCGCGACGGCGGCGGCCTCCGCCTCGACGATCGCGAGCATCCGGGCGCGCTCCGACTCGGCGAGGTCGGCAAACCGCGGCCCGATCTGCGGCAGGACCGTCCGGTCGAGGAAATAGGCCCGCTCCCGCAGCCAGCCGTCCTCGATCCGGTTGCCGTAGGCGTCGGAGAAGCTCTCCTGCCGCCGCCGCAGCGCCAGGGTCTCGGCATGGGCCCGGGTGATCCGGCGCACCCGCGCCCGGAATCGGCGGGGCCGCCCGAGATGGCGCATCAGCACCAGCGTGAGCGCGAGCCCCGTGGCCGCGAAGGCGGGCGGTCCGTACCAGAGCCCGAGCGGGCAGCCGAGCGCGGCCGTCCAGAACAGGCGGGCGACGGGATTGGGCTTGCCGGGCATCGGATCTCGGGTCGCGGGTGAGCCGATCGACCCTCGCAAGCGGCCCTTGCCCGATGCTGAATCCCGCTCGGAAAGCTGTGGACGCGCGTCGGCCCGCTTAAGCCTTCTGGCCTTTCCGCCGCTGGTGGCCGAGCCCCATGCTCTTGGCGAGGCTGGAGCGGGCGGCGGCATAGTTCGGCGCCACCATCGGGTAGTCGGGGGCCAGCCCCCACTTTTCGCGATAGGCGTCCGGCGTCAGGTTGTAGTGGGTGCGCAGGTGCCGCTTCAGCGACTTGAACTTCTTGCCGTCCTCCAGGCACACGAGGAAATCGGGCTGGATCGAGCGCCGGACCGAGATGGCCGGCCGGAGTTCCTCCACCGGCGGGGCCGGCGGCTGGCTCAGCCCGTGCAGGGTCGCGTGGACCGCGGCGATCAGCCCGGGCAGTTCCGGCACGGGCACCGGATTGTTGCTCACGAAGGCCGACACGATGTCGACGGACAGCGTGAGATAATCCAGGTCCTCTCCGACCATGGCGTCCATTCCGAAACCTCCCGTCCGTTTCGTCTCGGCCACCATCATTCGCGGTTGGGCAGCCGGAATCTGTGTCTGCTCGGCCCGATACAGGGCTATAATGGCGCAGGTACTATGATGTGATCAATTTAAGGGCAAGACCAATTTATAACTGACCACTACAGCCAGACTGATGGCAGGCTGCATTGTCGTATACTGTACAGAATCGGACCGTTCCGGTCGCCTCCGGCCGGGACGAGGCGGCGGTCGCGGGCGCCTCTGAACCTCCGGGCGTTGCACCCGCGGAAGATTGTGCCATCTGGTAGGGGAACGGGAGCGCCCGTGGGCGCTGCGCCGCACGCCCGACCCGAGCGCGGCACCCAGGCGAGGGCACCACCATGCGCGTGTGCAGAACCGAGCCGTCGGCGCCGTGAGCACCTACCGCTTCGACAAGCTCCTGGCGCCGCGCTCGATCGCCCTGGTCGGGGCCGTGGCGCGCGAGGGCTCCCTCGGGCGCAGCGTGCTCGACAGCCTGCGCCGGTCGGGCTTTCCCGGCGCGATCCTGCCGGTCCAGCCCGATCACGACATCGTGGACGGCCTGCCCTGCGTAGCCCGGGTCGCCGACCTGACGGTCGTGCCCGACCTCGTGCTGATCGCGGTGCCGCCGCTGAGCGTGCCCGAGGTGGTCGCCCAGGCCGCCGCCATCGGCGCGGGCGCGGCCGTGATCCTCACCGCCCGGCTCGGCCGCGGGCCGGACGATCCCGGGCCGGTGGCGCATCGGATCGCCCGCGCGCAGGGTCTGCGCCTGCTCGGCCCCGACAGCGCCGGCCTCGTGGTGCCCGCCGCCAAGCTCGATGCCAGCCTGTTCGCCCACGCTCCGGCAGCGGGGGACCTCGCCCTGGTCTCGCAATCCGGCACGGTGGCGGCCGCGATCGTCGAATGGGCCGCCCGTCACGGGACGGGGTTCTCGGCCGTGCTGTCGCTCGGCAGCGTGCTTGATATAGGCGTGGCCGACTGCCTCGACCATTTCGCCGCCGATTACCGCACCCGGGCGATCCTGCTCTGCCTGGATCGCGTGGCCGATGCCCGGCGGTTCATGTCGGCGGCCCGGGCCGCCGCCCGCGCCAAGCCCGTGGTGGTGCTGCGCGCCGGCCGCCACCGGCCGGACACGCGGGCCGCCGTGACCCATACCGGCGCGCTGGCCCGCCCCGACGCGGTCTACGCAGCGGCCTTCCGGCGGGCGGGCCTCCTCGCCGTGCCGGACCTCGATGCCATGTTCTCGGCGGTCGAGGCCCTGGGGCGCCAGCGCCCGTTCCCGGGGGACCGGCTGGCGATCCTCACCAACGGCCGCGGCATCGGCCTGCTCGCCGCCGACCGGCTGACCGATCGCGCGGGAATCCTGGCGGAGATCCCCGAGGCCGAGGGCCGGCCGGCCGGCAACCCGATCGACCTCGGCATCGATGCCGGCGGCCCGGCCTTCTCGGCCGCCCTGGCGCCGCTGCTCGCCGACCGGACCAGCGACGCCGTGCTGGCGATCCACGTCCCCACGATCCGGTCCCAGGCCGGCGCGGTGGCCGGAGCGATCGCCGAGACGGTCAAGCGCACCCGCGCCGGCCAGAGCCGCAAGAAGCCGGTCTTCGCGGTCTCGCTGGGCGATGCCGAGGCGGCGCGGGCGGCCTTCGCCGAGGCGGGAATCCCGCACTTCACCACCGATTCCGAGGCGATCGAGGGCTTCCTGCACCTCGTGCGCTATCGCGAGGCGCAGGACGACCTGATGCGCACGCCGGATTCCCTGCCGCGGGACTTTTCCCCCGACATGGCCCGGGCCCGGTCGATCGTGGCCGCCGCCCTGCGCCAGGGGGCGACGTGGCTCGACCCGATCGCGGTGAACGGCCTGCTGGAGGCCTACGGCATCCCGACCGTGCCGATCACACTCGCCCCCGACAAGGACGCCGCCGCGGCCGCCGCCTGGCCGATCATCGCGGCCGGCGGCACGGTGGCGCTCAAGGTCGTCTCGCCCGACGTGGTCCACAAATCCGATATCGGCGGCGTCCAGCTCGACCTCACCAGCGAGGCCGATGTCTGCGAGGCGGCGCGCAGCATCCTGGCCCGCGCCCGGCGGGAGCGGCCGGACGCCAGGGTCACCGGCTTCGCGGTGCAGCCCATGGTCCGCCGGGGCCAGCGCCGGGAGCTGATCGCCGGGCTCGCCGAAGATGCGGTGTTCGGCCCCGTGGTGGTGTTCGGCCGGGGCGGCACGGCGGTGGAGGTGATCGACGACCGCGCGCTCGGCCTGCCGCCCCTCGATCTGGCCCTCGCCCGCGACCTGATCGGCCGCACCCGGGTCGCAAGGCGTCTCGAAGGCTACCGCGACGTGCCGCCCGCCGATCTCGGGGCCATCGCCCTGACCCTGGTAAAACTGTCCCAGCTCGCCGCCGACTTGCCGCAGGTGCGCGAGCTCGACATCAACCCGCTCTTGGCCGACGAGACCGGCGTGCTGGCCCTCGACGCCCGGGTGCGGATCGGGCGCGCGGAGCGGGGCCGCCACGGCCGCGGCCACCCGCGCTTCGCGATCCGGCCCTATCCGGCCGAATGGGTCCGCACCTTGAAGCTCAAGGACCGGACGATCCGGGTCCGCCCCGTGCGCCCCGAGGACGAGGGGCTGTTCCTGGCCTTCTTCAAGGGCCTCGACCCGGAGGACCTGCGGCTGCGCTTCTTCGGCCCGGTGCGCGAGTTCAGCCACGCCTTCCTGGCCCGGCTGACCCAGCTCGACTATGCCCGCGCCATCGCGTTCGTCGCCACCGAGGTCGACCCGCAGGGTGGCGAACGCATGCTCGGCGCCGTCCGGCTGCATGCCGACGCCAACCACGAGAGCGGCGAATACGCCATCGCGGTCGGCCGCGACGCCCGGGGCACCGGCCTCGCCTTCGCGCTGATGCGCCTGATGATCGACTGGGCCCGCTCCGAGGGGATCGGCCGGGTCGAGGGCATGGTGCTGGCCGAGAACCGCCCGATGCTGGCCGTCTGCCGCCGGCTCGGGTTCACGCAGGGGCGGGATCCGGAGGATCCGGGGCTGGTGACGGTGAAGCTGGAGCTTGGGGTGGGGTAGGAGGCGGGATTAGCCCCCTGTGCCGGAGATGGCCCCCTCGCGCGTCAAAAGCCTTTCACAAAAGGCCTGCTGATTCTCGGGCCTACTTCGATCGGCGATGCAAGGCGGCAAGATAGACCACCTTGTCATCCCGGGGCCGCGCAGCGGAGCCCGGGATCCATAACCGCCGATAGCTCAAGATCTTGCACTGTCGGCGGCTCTGGATTCCGGGCTCGCCTACGGCGCCCCGGGATGACAAGGCGGGAGAGATCGAGCCACCGGCAGGGCCCACCTCAGCGCGGCGGCTGGGGTGTTTCCGGATTCAGGCCCTCCGTTGCCGTCTTCGCCACGACCGCCTTGCTGGCCGCCGGCTTGACCGCAGCGGGCTTCGCCGCGGCCGGCTTGGGCACAGCCGGCTTGAGCGCCGCGGGCTTGGCCATCGCCGCAGGCTGCGCGGCGCCGGCGGGCGGGATCGCCCCGGTGGCGGCGGGCTCCGGCGCCGGGGGCGGCGTGTCGAGGTTGTAGATGTCGTCGCGAAAATGCGCCTTCCCGTCCGGGGTGGCGTAGCCGGTGAGGTAGACGAAGGTCACCGGCACCGGCTTGACCAGCTTGATGTCGCGGCGCTCGCCGTCGGCGATGCCGGTCTCGATCTCGATCGGCCCCCAGCTCGTGCCGGGCCCGTTCGGGCCGTCGGTGCCCTGCAGCAGCCAGCCGACCAGCTCCTTGACCTGACCGACCCGGACGCAGCCGTGGCTGTGGAAGCGGACGTTGGCGGCGAACAGGGATTTGGCCGGGGTGTCGTGCATGTAGACGGCAAAGCGGTTCGGCATGTCGATCCGCACCTGGCCGAGCGAATTGTCGAAGCCGGAATCCTGGCGCAGCGTGTAGGCCGCGGCCTTGTTGCCCGCCCAGTCGATCTTGGTCGGGTCGACCTCGCCGGCGGGGCCGAGGATGCGGATGTGGTTCCGGGCGAGGTAGCCCGGGTTCTTGCGCATCTGCGGGATGATCTCGTTCTTCACCACCGAGGCCGGCACAGTCCAGGTCGGGTTGAAGTTGATGTCGGTGATCCGGGTCTCCACCGGGGGCGTCGCCTTGTCGGGGGATCCGACCACCGCGACGTAGCGGCGGGCCACCGCGCCGTTCTCCACCGCCTCGACATTCGCCGAGGGGATGTTGACCACGACGTAGCGCTCGCCGAACGGGAATTTCGAGCCCATCAGCCGGGCCGCCGAGGCCGCGAGCTGGCGCTGCCGGGTGGCGGCCGGCACGTTCAGCGCGTTGATCGTGAGCCGGCCCAGGATGCCGCTGTCGGGCAGGCCGTGGCGGCCCTGGAACGCGGCGATCGCGGCCACCAGCGGCGGGTCGAGCCGGTCGCTCGGCGGCGCGTCCACCGGCAGGTCGCCGGTCAACGTCAGGTGGTGGCGCAGGGACGGGATCGCCGAGCTGCGCTCCCCGGGCTTCAGGCGGACAAGGTCGTCGGGCAGCCGCTCCCAGCCCCCGGCCTCCGCGAAGGCGGCGTAGCGGTCGGCGACCTTCAGCGTGTCCAGGAAGGTCCGGGCGGTGAGCGTCGGGGTCGGGTCGGTGGAGACCTTGGCGTAGACCAGCGGCGCCGGCTCGCGCGACTTCTTGGGAAGCTCCGGGGGCTTGGCCTCGGAACTCTTCGCCTCAATCGGACGCGGCTCCGGATTCTTCGCAGAATCCGGCGTTTTGGGCTCCGGATTCTTCGCCGGTTCCGAGGCCGGCGGCACCGCCACCGGGACGGCGAGCGGCGGGGCCGCGGCGGGGCCGGTCGGCACCGCCGGAACCCCCTGCGCCAGCGCGCCGACGTGGCCGCCGAGGAGCGCCAGCACCGAGAGACCCGCGCCGAGGCGGGCGGACAGGCGGAAACGGGCCGGGACCATACGCAACACTCCCGACGGCGCCCGGGGCGGCGCGGTCGGACGGGATGATGGAGCGGTACGGTTACCAATCTCCTCCGGTCGATCGGGCTGGCCACGGGCACCATTCACCATCCGGCGAGGGGCTCGTCCTGAGGGGCCGCCTGCGGATATCGGTTCCTCGGGAAATGGCGCACCCTGCGGGGCCGAGCCGTGAAGGACGATCAGCCGCCGCCATGCCGGATTCCGGACCCCCGCGCACCGGGGACATGCCCAGCACGATGCCGTACCTGCCCCAGCTCGACGGGGTGCGGGCGCTCGCGATCCTGATCGTGTTCGCGGCCCATTGCGGCTACAGCCACGTGGTGCCGGGGGGCTTCGGCGTCACGGTGTTCTTCTTCCTCAGCGGCTACCTGATCACGACGCTGCTGCGGATCGAGCGCGGACGCACCGGCACGGTCTCGCTCGCCGCCTTCTACCTGCGGCGCAGCCTCCGGATCCTGCCCCCACTCTACCTGACGCTCGCGGCCACCGGCGTGCTCTACGCGGTGGGGCTCCTCGACTGGATGCGGGTGGAGCCGGCGGCCGTGCTCGGCCAGGTGCTGTTCCTGACCAACTATCCCGGGCTGTTCGGCACCGAGGCGGTGCTGCCGGTGCCGCTCTGGAGCCTCGCCATCGAGGAGCATTTCTATCTGGTCTTCCCCCTGGCCTACGCCTTGTGGCTTGGGCGCCTGCAGCCGCGCCGGGCGGCGCTGGCCTGTTTGGGGATCTGCGCGGCGGTCCTGGCGATCCGCTGCGTCAACGTCTGGCGGCTTCCCGATTACAGCCTGAACTATTCCTGGACCCATACCCGGATCGACGCGATCCTGTTCGGCTGCGGCCTCGGCCTGTGGAACAACCCGGTGATCCCGGGCGACCGGGCTTGGCGCCCGCGCCCCTGGCATGTCACCGCGAGCCTCGGGGTGATCCTGCTGACCCTGGCTTTGCGCGATCCCGCTTTCCGCGAGACCCTGCGCTACACCCTCCAGAGCGCGGCCCTGTTCGTGCCCTTCGCCTACCTGCTGCACGGGGAAGGCTGGGCGGTGCGACTGCTCGCCGCCCGGCCCATGCGCCAGCTCGGCCTCTGGTCCTACAGTTTTTATCTCGCCCACATGGCCGTGGTGGCGTTGGTGCTGCACCTGGCGCCGGGCCTGCACGGCATCCCGCTGATGCTGGCGGCCTTCCCGGTGACCCTGCTCTGGTGCTGGGGCATGTTCACCTGGGTCGAGCGCCCCTGCGCCCGCCTGCGCCGCCGGCTGTTGGCGGACCGCCCGCCGGAGCCGACCCTGTCGGAGGGTGGCTGCCGCACCGGCATCACCCCCGCCTGAGTTTCTCGCGGACGGCCGTATGGTCCGGTGCCGCCCGAAAGCAGGCCTGCATCGCGTGCCAGAGCGGCTTGCGCCCGAACTGCGCGTCGAGCGGCAGCGCGCGCTGGGGCAGGCCGTCCGGCCGCTTGCGGTAGGGGTGGTCGTTGAGCCACGTGTCGGGGTCGTAGATGTCCCAGGTGAGCACGTCGAGCAAGGCGGGCTCGGCCAGGACCACGTCGAGGTAGCGCCGGGCGAAATCGGCCACCATCCGGTCGCGGGTCGGCACGTCGGACGGGAAGGCCCGGTCGTCGATGTCGAGCTCGGTGACCGCGATCCCCAGCCCCATCTGGCCGATCTCGTGCAGGAAGCGCCGGAGCTGGCCCTGGTCGATCGGCACCGTGCTGGTCAGGTGCGATTGCAGCCCGAACCGCCGGATCGGCACGCCGCGCGACCGCATCGCCTCGAGCTGGCGCAGCACCTTGGTGCGCTTGGCCTCCATCCAGGGCGCGCCCTGCTCGACGGCGTCCTCGTTCCAGGTGCCGGCCGCCGCCGGGTCGGTCTCGTGCAGGATCCGGAAGGCGCGGTCGACGTAGCCGGGCCCCATCGCGGCGAGCCAGGGGGAGTCGCGCAGGCCCCCGCCCCGGTCGGGATCGGTCTCGCTGCCTAAAATCTCGTTGACCACGTCCCAGGCGACGATCTGTCCCCGGTAATGCCCGGCCACGGTCTCGATCCAGCGCCGCATGAAGTCCTCGGCCTGGGTAGGGCTCGCCCGGCCGAGCAGCGGCGCCACCCAGGGCGGCAGCGCCGCGTGCCAGACCAGGGTGTGCCCGCGCATCCGCTGGCCGTTGCTCCGCGCGAAGCGCAGGATCGCGTCGCCCCGGGCGAAGTCGGTGCGGCCGGGGGCGGGCAGCACCTCCTCCATCTTCATCTCGGTGCCGCAGACCAGGATCCCGCATTCCCGCGCCACCGCCTGCCGGTAGGCTGGCGTCGCATCGAAGCGGTGGAACGGCACCTCGCAGCCATAAAGCAGCCCCTTGGTCGAGGCCGCCGCCTGCAGGCTGTCGGCCGACCAGGACGGCTTGCCGAGGGGGCCGAAACCGGACGGCGCGGCTCCCGCCGCCGTGGCGAGGCCGGCGCAGGCCGCCCCGGCGAGGAGCGCGCGGCGGCTCGGCGGGCCGGGGGATGGGGTCATGCCGGGCTCTTGGTTCGAGGGCTTCGAGGGATACGTCACCCCGTCATTTCGGGGCGCCGCAGGCGAGCCCGGAATCCAGAACCGCCGAAGGAGCAAGATCTTGCGCGGCTTAAGGTTCTAGATTCCGGGCTCCGCTCCGCGGCCCCGGAATGACGGAGTGGGTGCGGGTCCGCCGCGAGAGATGTCAACTCCCGGAGGAATAACATCTCCTTATGCGATCGCCCGAGTTGCCAATGGCGCTGGCAGCGGATCGATCGCGCCGGTTTCAACTCGCCTTCGGCCCCGACCCGCCCCATCTTCGGGACGCCATCCAGCCGAGGACCGACCCATGAGCCAGCACCCCGCCATCAGCCCAGGCCGCAGCGCGGTCGTCACCGGGGCGGCGAGCGGCATCGGGCTCGCGGCGGCCAAAGCCTTCGCGCGGGCCGGCATGAATGTCTGGCTCGCCGACCTGCCCGGCCAAGCCCTTGACGACGCCCACCGCGCCGTGGCCGAGCTCGCCGCCGTCGAGGTCCGGGCGGTACCCACCGACGTCTCGGACCGGGAGGCCGTGGAGGCGCTCGCGGCCCATGTCGCCAAGGCCGGTCCCCCGGCCGTGGTGATGCTGAATGCCGGGATCGAGGCCGGCGGCAAGCTCTTCTCCGACGCGGAGACCTGGACCCAGATCCTCGGCACCAATCTCGGCGGCGTGGTCAACGGCATCCACGCCTTCGCGCCCGGGATGATCGCGGGCGGCAAGCCCGGGGCGGTGATCGTCAGCGGCTCGAAGCAGGGCATCACCACCCCGCCCGGCAACGCGCCCTACAACGTCTCGAAGGCGGCCGTGAAGGCGGCCACCGAAGCGCTGGCCCATGAGCTGCGCACCCGCGAGGGCTGCCGGACCACCGCGCACCTGCTGATCCCGGGCTTCGTCTATACCGGCCTGACCAAGGCCCGGGGCGTCGCCGAGAAGCCGGCCGGCGCCTGGACGCCGGAGGAGACCGTCGCCTTCATGCTGGAGCGGCTGGAGGCGGGCGATTTCTACATCCTCTGCCCCGACAACGAGACCACCCGAGCGCAGGACGAGAAGCGCATCGCCTGGGCCGCCGGCGACATCATCGAGAACCGGCCGGCCCTGTCGCGCTGGCACCCGGACTTTTCCGAGGCATTCAAGCGGTTCATGGCGGAGTAAGCGCCCCCGTCATTGCGAGCGGAGCGAAGCAACCCAGGGAACCGCGCGGCACATCGTTCCGCTCGACGGAACGGACGAAAGGGGTCGCAGGTGAGACGCGAGGCGAAGCGCTCTCACCAACAGTGACACTGCCGCAGAGCGGGATTTCGGCACGACCCGTTTTCCGTCCGCGCTCGAAAACGTCCTCCGTCGCGGTTCCCTGGGTTGCTTCGCTCCGCCCGCAATGACGGGGCGCGGTTCGCGGCTGCGCATCAAGCCGCGATCGTCCTCCCCCGGAGGCATGCGCCGCGGACCTTGCTGACGGCAGCCCCTCGTCTGGCGAAGGGTTTGCACCCAGGTTAGGGCAGTGCGGCGCGGTCGCCGCATCGCAACCGCGCACGACACCAGGGAGCCGCACTCTTGGCCACGATCATCCCCGTCGCCTCGTTCGACTGCGTCGTGTTCGGCGCCACCGGCGATCTCACGGCGCGCAAGCTGCTGCCGGCCCTGTTCTACCGGTTCCGGGACGGGCAGATCCCGGAAACCAGCCGAATCATCGGCGCCTCGCGCTCGGACCTGTCGACCGAAGCGTTCCGGGAGCATGCCCGGGACGCCCTCAAGCGCTTCGTGCCCGCCGCCGACCTGACGGAGGACGTGCTCCGCAAATTCCTCGCCCACGTGGATTACGTGGCGGTGGACGGGGCCGGCGAGAGCGGCTGGGCCGATCTCGTGGCCAAGCTCGACGAGCGGCCCGACCAGGTGCGGCCCTACTACCTCGCCACCTCCCCCGACCTCTACGGCTCGATCTGCCGCAACCTCGCCTCGCATGGCTTGGTCGGCGAGAAGTCCCGGGTCGTGCTGGAGAAGCCGATCGGCAAGGACCTGAAATCGGCTCGCGCGATCAACGACGCGGTCGGCGAGGTCTTCCCCGAGTCGCAGATCTTCCGGATCGACCATTACCTCGGCAAGGAGACGGTGCAGAACCTGCTCTCCCTGCGGTTCGCCAACACCATCTTCGAGCGGCTCTGGACCTCGGACGTGATCGATCACGTCCAGATCACCGTGGCCGAGACGGTCGGGGTCGAGGGCCGGGCCGGCTATTACGACACCTCGGGCGCCATGCGCGACATGCTGCAGAACCACATGCTGCAGCTGCTGTGCCTCACCGCCATGGAGAGCCCGCTCAACCTCGAAGCGAACTCCGTCCGCGACGAGAAGCTGAAGGTGCTGCGCGCCCTCAAGCCGATCACCGCCCACGACATCCAGACCGTGACCGTGCGCGGCCAGTACGTGGCCGGCGCCGTCGACGGCAAGCCGGTGGAGGGCTACCTTGCCGAGCTCGGCCACGAGAGCCGCACCGAGACCTTCGTGGCGATGAAGCTGGAAGTGCAGTCCGGGCGCTGGGCCGGAGTGCCGTTCTACCTGCGCACCGGCAAGCGCCTGCCGCAGAAGCTGTCCGAGATCGTGGTGCAGTTCCGGGCCTCGCCGTTCTCGATCTTCCCCGAGGAGGCGTTCGGCCGCGAGCCCAACCGGCTGGTGATCCGCCTGCAGCCGCAGGAGGGCATGAAGCTCGAGGTGATGACCAAGGATCCGGGGCCCGGCGGCCTGCGCCTGCGCCCGACCGACCTCGACATCTCCTTCGAGGAGACCTTCAAACAGCGCTATCCGGACGCCTACGAGCGCCTGCTGATGGACGTGGTCCGGGGCAACGCCACCCTGTTCATGCGCCGCGACGAGGTCGAGGCCGCCTGGGCCTGGGCCGACGGCGTGCTCAAGGCCTGGGCCGACCGCCCGGAGGCGCCGCGGCCCTATCCCGCCGGGAGCTGGGGGCCCACCGCCGCCATCGCGCTGATCGAGCGCGACGGGCGGACCTGGCACGAGGAACTGCGCTAGAGCCCCATCCCGACCGGCGGCGGCCGGCTTCCGGGCCACGGGGATGCCCGACAAAAGCTGTCCGCGCGCGGCGCGGACGGCGCCTCCCACTTACGGCCAAGCTGCCTTGATACGGTCAAGCCGGATGTGGAAGCTGCCTCATGCCGCCGGTCACCGCCCCGCGAGAGGGCGGGACCGGCCTCGCACGAGGGATCATCGCATGCTGGACTCGAAGCAGGATTTCGCCGTCTCGGCCGAACGCCGCCTGGAGCGCTCGGTCGATTCTGCCTTGCGCGTCATCGCGGCCGCCCATGTCGAGCGGCAGGCCCCGCCGGTCTCCGCCGCCCGCCGGCGCCTGAGCGAGGTCTACGGCGCCACCCGCCTGGCAAAACGCCTCGCGCGCGAGCAGCGCAGCGCCTGAGGCGGCGTCACACCAACGCGTCCCAGGTCTCGCTCAACGGAGTCGTCCCGCGCACCAGCCGCGCCCGCAGGACGATATCCCCCGCGGGCATCGGCTGAGGCGGGCGCCACTCCACGTAGATGCGCCAGCCGCCGGTCTGCGGCACGAAGTTGGCCACCGGCTCGTGCAGCGTCCCGGCGCTGGCCGAGACTTCCACGGCGACGCTCTCGTCCGCGCCTTTCGGCAGGGACGGCCCCTCGAAATCGATCACGCAGAGCCGCCGCTCCGGGTTCGGCGGATCGGTCGGGCGCAGGCGCTCGGCCGAGCCGAACCGGGTCTCGGTGACCCGGGCGAGCGCGGGCTGCAGGATCGCCTCCGCCGGCTCCGCCCCCACGGTGGTCAGGCCGTAGGCGAGCCGCAGGGCCGCGCCGGGCTGCACCGGCGCCGCCGGCACGAAGGCCGCCACGATGTTGTCCATGTACTCTTCCGCCGAGGGGATCTCGTAGAGCTGCACGGCGCCCTCCGCGAAGGCGGCGCCCGGATCGGGTGCGACCCACAGGCCGGGCCGGGCCTCCTGGCGCGCCTCCACGTCGAGATAGGCGGCAAAGCTCCGCTCGCGCTGCAGGAGCCCGAAGCCCGCGACCGGCTTGGCCGCAAACGCCGAGATCTGCGGCTGCCTGCGGCCGTTGACCAGCGGTCGCCACAGCCGATCGGCCGCGGTGGCGACGCAGAGCCCGTCGGAATCGTGCACCTGCGGGCGGAAATCGTCGAAGGGCTTGGCCCCCCGGGCGCCGGGCCCGTTCTGGCCGTACAGGAACATGCTGGTGAGCGGCGCGAGCCCGAGCCGCGGGATCGGCTTGCGGGGATAGAGCGCCGCCGTGACGGCGATCCGGGCCGGGTCGCCGGGGGTGATCACGAATTGGTAGGCGCCGGCGATGCTCGGGCTGTCGAGGAGCGACAGCACCGTGAGGCTGCGCGCCTCCGGCTCCGGCTCGCACAGCCAATGGGCGGTGAAGTCCGGAAACTCCTCCCCCTCCGGTGCGCCCGTGCCGATGGCGAGGCCCCGCGCCGAGATCCCGTATTCCTGGCCCGCGGCACGCAGCCGGAAATAGGAGGCGCCGAGAAAGACCAGAAATTCCTCCTGGAAGCCTTTGGGCCGCCAGGCCGGCATCTCCGGGAAGGCGTAGTGCAGCCGGAAGCCCGCGAAGCCCAGATCGGGCGGGAAACTCTGGCCCGCGAGCCGTCCGCCGAAGTCGAACAGCGGGCTCTCGTAGGGGATCGGCCGGGACGGGCCGCCGCGGGGCTGGAGATACAGCGCCACCCGCTTGCGCTGC
Organism: Methylobacterium sp. J-001; assembly: GCF_022829565.1. NCBI lineage: Bacteria > Pseudomonadati > Pseudomonadota > Alphaproteobacteria > Hyphomicrobiales > Methylobacteriaceae > Methylobacterium > Methylobacterium sp. J-001. The sequence continues at coordinate 64,894 of NZ_JAKSYN010000030.1, read as the reverse complement.
AGGAAGCCGCGATGGAACAGCTGCGCGCTGAAGTGGCGGCCGAGCGGCAGGCTCTCGGATGGCCGGAACACGATGTGGCGATAGCCGTCGTAGTCGAGCCCGGCGAGCGCCGGCGGCAGGTCGGTCGGCGGCGCCGCGTAGGGCGCGGCCGCGAGGCGCTGGGCCTGGCCCGACAGGGTCTCGAAGGTCATCGCACCGGCGTCCATGGTCCCGTCCTGCGGGCGGCCAGAAGCCGGACCCTGCGGCTGAAGCGCCGCCCCGGCCCATGTTCGGGCGCCATTCAGATCTATGGCACTAGCTACAATACTGCCGGTAGCCGCGGTCAGGACGGTCTTGAGAACGCGGCGTCGGGAGGGGGGATCGATCCGTTCGGCCTCCGGCTGCCTGTGCGGCCGGGTCGGCTGCGTGTCCTCGCCCCGCTTATCGGTGTCCACGCTCATCGGTTCCCGCCCCCCCGCGGCGAGGCAGCCGGCAGCCTTCCACGGTCGAGTTCCTCGCGCCATGTCCTCACGGGTCACCTCCTCCGCCGAGCGGCCGCACCGGAACGCCTATCCGGGCGCTCCCGATCCCCAAGATTCGAACGTCCCCGTCGCGCCGCGCGAACCCGAGGCCTGGGCGACCGGCAGGCGGGCCCTGCTGGCCCGGCGCCTCGCCCTGGCGATCCCGAGCCTCGCCATCGCGGGCGGCCTCGCCTGGCTGGCGGAGCGCGCCTACCCGGCCGGTGCCAGTCCCCTGGCTTGGACGATCGTGGTCCTGTTCGCCCTGGTGATGGGCTGGCAGGCTTTCGTGGCCTGCCAATACGTCTACGGCCTCGTCGCCGCCATCCTGGGCGACCGGGCGAAATCGGTGCTGGAGCGCCGCTCGGAGGCCGCTTGGGCGCCGGCTGCCAGCTCCGGCCGTACCGCCGCCGTGGTGGCGATCCACGCCGAGGATGCGGTCGCGGTGTTCGCCCGGCTCCGGGTGATGGCCCGCTCGCTGGCCCGCGAACAGGCGCAGGGCTCGGGGAAAGCCATCGACATCTTCGTCCTCTCCGATACCCGGGACGGCGCGATCGCGGCGGTCGAGGAGCACGAATTCGCCCGCATCCAGGCCTGGGCCGAGGCCGACCCGGCCCTGCCGCGGATCCGCTATCGGCGCCGGACGGAGAATATCGGCCGCAAGGCCGGCAATATCGCCGAGTTCTGCCGCAGCTACGGTGCGGACTACGCCTATATGATCGTCCTCGACGCCGACAGCCTCATGACCGGCGCGGCCATGACCCGGCTCGTGCGCCTGATGGACGAGAGCCCCCGCACCGGCCTGATCCAGACCGTCTCCTACGCGGCCGGCCGGGACACCCTGTTCGCCCGCATCCAGCAATTCGCCGTGCGCCTCTACGCCCCCCTGGCCTTGCGCTGCCTGGAGACCTGGCAGGGGCCTGAGGGCAGCTACTGGGGCCACAACGCCATCCTGCGGATCGAGGCCTTCGCCGAGAACGCCCAGCTCCCGGTCCTCCCGGGCCGGGCGCCGCTCGGCGGCGAGATCCTGTGCCACGACATCGTCGAGGGCGCCCTGATGGTCCGCGCCGGCTGGGAGGTGCGTCTGCTGCCCGAGATGGGCGGCACCTGGGAGGAGATGCCCACCAACCTCATCGACCTGCTCGGCCGCGAGCGCCGCTGGTGCCAGGGCAACCTCCAGCACCTGCAGGTGCTGCCCTGGGCCGGCCTGCATGGCGCGAGCCGCTGGCACCTCGCGGTCGGCATCCTGGCCTACGGCATGCTGCCGCTCTGGATCGCCTTCCTGGGGCTGGCCTCCTGGCAGGCGGCCCGGACCGGCGATCTCGGCCTCCTCGCCTATGGGCTGACCGGGCACGGCGCCGCTGCCCATGGCCTCGCCGCCCTCAGCCTCGCCGTGCTGGCCCTGCCCAAGGTCCTGAGCCTCGGCCATGTCCTGGCCTCGCCGGCCCGCCGGGCTTCCTTCGGCGGCACGCGGGCGCTGCTCGCCAGCGCCGCCCTGGAACAGGTCGTCTGGGTGTTCCTCTGGCCGGTGCTGACCCTGTTCACCGCCGGCGCCGTGGTCTCGACCTTCCTGGGCCGGGTGGTGCGCTGGGAGACCCAGGACCGCGACGACCGGCAGGTCTCCTGGGCCGAGGCGTTCCGGCTCCAGGCCGACGCCGTGGTGGTCGGGGCGCTGATCGTCTTCGCCCTGGTCTGGGCCGGCAATGCCTGGCTCGGCCTGTGGCTCGCGCCGCTGGCCCTCGCGTTGCTGGCGAGCCCGGCGCAGAGCGTCTGGACCAGCCGGGCCGATCTCGGCCGCGCCGCCCGGGCCCGGGGCCTGTTCCTCACCGCCGACGACACCGCGCAGGCGCCGGAACTGGCCGAGCTCGCGCAGATCCGCGGCCTGCCGGCCGCCGCGCCGGCTCTCGTCCGCGCAGCGCCCCTGGAGCCCGCGATCTGGCTCGCCGCCGACGAGGCGTGAGCTTCGGGCTGGATAAACACCGCGCCGATGGCTCGGCATTAAGTCGCCGAGGCACGTCGTAACCTCGTGGTTCTGCTCCCCAATCGACAAGCCAGCGTCGGCAGAACACATCGCTTTGTCATTCCAGGGCGCCGTAGGCGAGCCTGGAACCCAGAGCCGCCGACAGTGCAAGATCGTGAGCTTTCGACGGTTATGGATCCCGGGCACCGCTGCGCGGCCCCGGGATGACAAGCAGGGTGCTCGAACGTCCGTGTAACGCGCGACTCGATCGGGACTAGCAATGTCCCATGCGGTTGCTTTGATGCCCGCTGACACGCGCGACCGCCCTGGTCCATACCCGGCGCTTATGGCCAAGCTGCCACAGTGTTGCCACCGAGTCACGGAGGGGCGGAACCGGCTAAGCGTGGCGGTTTGAGGGTTGGATTTGGGGCGCGAGCGTTTACCCCTTGGCGAGGATCGGCACGGCATCGTGCCCCGGTAATTCGCCGCGTTCCCACCTGATTTCGCGCCTGCCCCGAGAGGCTTTGATGCGTCGTTTCCTTCCCGCCCTCGTAGGGCTCATCGGCGCGGCCGCCTGCGCCGCGCCGGCGCTCGCCTACGAGATCGACCCGCTGACCCGCCAGCCGCTGAACGATGCGCTCACCGTGCGGGTCCGCCCGCAGGCGGTCGAGACCGTCGCGGTGCCGGTGGCCAACGCCTCCCTCAACCCCGCCGACCCGCTCGACGCGGCCGTGCCGCAGATGTCGGCGATCCCGCGCGAGACGGTGGCCTATAACGGCCCCTACGGCGCCGGCACGATTGTCGTCTCCACCGCCGAGCGGCGGCTCTACTACGTGATGGGCGGCGGTCAGGCGCTGCGCTACGGCGTCGGCGTCGGCCGTCCGGGCTTCACCTGGGGCGGCGTGCAGACCATCACGATGAAGCGCGAATGGCCGGATTGGCGTCCGCCGTCGACCATGCTGCGCCGCCGGCCCGACCTGCCGCGCTACATGAAGGGCGGCATCGAGAACCCGCTCGGCGCCCGCGCCATGTATCTCGGCGGCTCGATCTACCGGATCCACGGCTCGAACGAGCCGGAGACCATCGGCACCGCCGTCTCCTCCGGCTGCATCCGCATGACCAACGACGACGTCACCGACCTCTACACCCGCGCCAAGGTCGGCACGAAGGTCATCGTCCAGCGCTGATTTTCTTGGGGACTTTCTGACGGGGGCCGGCCGCGAGGCCGGCCCTTTTGCGTTAGGCGTCGGGTAGCGTGACCAGCGCGTCGGGGCGCTTCACCTCGATCTCGATGAAGGCGATCGGGTGCGCCGAACCGTTCATCACGTCGTGGCGGATGCCCGCGGGCCGCGTATAGGATTGGCCGGCCGCGAGCAAAGTCTCGCTGACCGCCGCGCCGTCATGGACGCGCAGCACCCCCTCCACCAGCATCACCACGAAATACGGCCAGCCATGCTCGTGCCAGCCGGTCACGGCGCCGGGCGAAAAGTCCCAGCGGGTGATGCGCACCGTGGCATCGTCCTGCTGAATCGTGGGCACCGCGGGGATCGTGCAGGTGAAGGCCATGTGGGTTCCGGGGCTGGTGCTGCGTCGTCTCAGCGGGACGATGTCTTGGAAGGACGGGTCTCGAACACCCGGCACGCCTGCCGAAGCAGGTCGCGGACCAACACCGGTCCGGCCTCACCGCCCGAGGGCGCTGATCTCGATCACGAATTTCCGGCGCAGCGCCCGCGAGAGATCGCCGTCGCCAGCCGCGGCCAGCAGGAATGCGCCCGGGCCGCCGAGGACGTGGGCGCGGCATCCGCCCGGCTGTCGATCAGCCGCCAGCCCACCGCCAGATCGGCTTTTCGGGGGGATGGGTGCGGTGTGCGACGCCGCGCGGGTAGACCCGCCCTGTTTGTGTGGTCTGCCGGTGGTGGGCTGAAATCCCCTCGCCCCGCGTGCGGGGAGAGGGAAAGCTGCGCCCCAGTCTGAGATGTCTGAGCCTCACGGTGCGATCGGGGATCGCCCGGCTCCGGCGGCGGCATCGCTCATCTCGGAGGGGTCGATCCCCGGCCCCGGCGGCTGGGGGACGTTCGGGGCGGCCAGGAACCCGCCCCGCGCTACGGCCTCAGGCGGCCGCGGCGGCGAGCGCGTGGGGGTTGCCGTTCAGGCCGGCGCAGAGGTCGTCGATCTCGGCGAGATCCAGGGCCTCCCCGGCCCGGGCCGCGATGGTGTCGATCAGGTGGTCCTGGCGTGGGTCGAACGGATGACCCTGCATCCGGTAGAACTGGTAATAGCGCAACGCCGCCAGGACGGTGTCACGCTCGCGGTCGGTTACGGTGAAGTGCTGCATGGGTCTTTGTCTTCCCCTTGTGGCTTCAACGAACGCTTGGGCGGGCCGCGACGCCGAACCCAAGCTTGACCGTTGTAACCGGTGGGCAACTGCCCGAACAGTTCTTGACAGCTCGCGCGGATGTGATTCGCGTCATTTAAGATTCTGGTCCTGTCGTGGGAGACAGGCGTCCGAATCAAAATCGTTTACCCTGGCAACGGTTTGCAGGCCCCAGCAGGTCACAGGTCGAGCGCGGCTAAAAAATGCGGCAGTGCCGTGCTCGCCGGCCCGTAGCGGGCCTCGTCGAACGCATCGGCGTTGTCCGAAGGCTCCAGGTTGATCTCGCAGGTGGGAATATTGAGGGCCCGGGCCTGCCGGACATAGCTCGCCGCCGGGTAGACCGCCCCCGAGGTCCCCACGGCCACGAACAGGTCTGCTTCGGCGAGCGCGGCCTCGATCGTGTCGAGCTGCATCGGCATCTCGCCGAACCAGACCACGTCCGGCCGCATCCGGCCCACCGACCCGCAGGCCGGGCAGGACGACGCCCTATTCAGGTCGTCGCGCCAGGGCGTGACCACCTCGCAGGCGGTGCAACGGGCCTTGAGCAGTTCGCCGTGCATGTGGACCACCGCGCGGGAGCCCGCCCGCTCGTGCAGGTCGTCGACGTTCTGCGTGCACAGGAACAGCTCGCCGCCCCGCTCGGCCAGCCGCGCCGCGGCCCGGGCCAGGGCGACATGGGCCGCGTTCGGCTTCGCCGCGACGACGCCCCGGCGGCGATGGTCGTAGAAGTCGAGCACCGTGTCGGGATCAGCCGCGTAAGCCTCCGGGGTGGCGAGCTTCATCGGGTCGAACCGGGCCCAGATCCCGCCCCGGTCGCGGAACGTGCCGAGCCCGCTCTCGGCCGACACCCCCGCCCCGGTCAGCACGAAGATCCTCTTGGGTGCGCTCATGCAGCATCCTCTCCGGAATGGCCGGATCTGTCCGCTGGTTGGCTGTGCGGTTTCTTTCGCATGCCGCGCCAGAGGGCAATTCTGCCGCCCGCTTCACCAAGCGGGAGACACGCTATGTCCGATGTTGCGCTGCTGGTCATCGACGTCCAGGAATCCTTCCGTCACCGGCCGTTCTGGACCGAGACGGATGTGCCGCTCTTCACCGAACGCCTGCAGGCGCTCATCGACGGCGCGATCGCGCGCGCGATTCCCATCCTGCAGGTGTTCCACGTCGCCGAGACCGGGCCGTTCTCGCTCACGTCAGGCCATGTCCGCACCCTGGAGCCGATCCTGATCGCGCCGGACGCGATCTTCCACAAGCGTAAGCACAGCGCGCTGGTCGATACCGGGCTGGCGGGCTGGCTGACGCAGCACGGGATCCGCCGGCTGATCGTGTCGGGGATCCGGACCGAGCAGTGCTGCGAGACCACCACCCGCCACGCCTCCGACTGCGGCTGGCAAGTAGATTACGTCACCGAGGCGACGCTGACCTTCGCGATGACCCACCCGGACGGCCGCCGGTTCGAGGCGGAGGACATCAAGGCCCGCACCGAGCTGGTGCTGGTGGACCGCTTCGCCCGCATCGCCACGGTGGAGCAGGCGCTGGCCGGCCGGGACCGGCCGGTCGCCGCATGAGCGACACGGCGCGGCGCATCCCGGTGCTGGTGGTCCTGCCGCCGCGCACCCTGCTGCTCGACCTCGCCGGCCCCGTCGAGGTCCTGCGGATCGCCGGGGCGGTGCAGGAGCGGGCCACCTTCGCGGTCCGCTACGTGGCGCCGGATCCGTACACCCGCTGCTCGATCGGGCTGACCCTGAGCGGCGCCGAGCCGCTGCCGGAGGCGATCGCGCCGGGCACCGTGGTGCTCCTGCCCGGCGCGTCGTCCCGGGTGCTCGGCCGCGAGGCCGATCCGGACGACGCAGCCGCCGAAGCGCGGATCGTCGATTGGCTGCGCGGCGCGGTCCGGCCGGGCCACACCCTGGTCACGGTCTGCGAGGGCACGCTGCTGGCGGCCCGGGCCGGCCTGTTCGACGGCTATGCCTGCACCACCCATCACGCGAGCTGCGCCCGGCTCGCCGCACTGGCGCCCCGGGCGCGGGTGCTGGAAAACCGGCTGTTCGTGCAGGACCGGGACCGGTTCAGCAGCGCCGGCGTGACCGCGGGCGTGGACCTGATGCTCCACCTCGTCGCCGAATGGGCCGGCCCGGCCGCGGCTTTGGCGGCGGCCCGGACCCTGGTCGTCTACATGCGCCGCGGTGCCGACGACCCGCAGCTCTCGCCCTGGCTGGAGGGCCGCAGCCACCTGCATCCGGTGGTGCATCGGGCCCAGGACGCGATCACCGCCGAGCCCGCCCGCGACTGGTCGCCCGAGACCCTGGGCCGCCTTGCGGGGGCGAGCCCGCGCAACCTCGCCCGGCTGTTCCGGATCCATGCCGGGATGACCGTGACCGATGCGGTCAACCGCGCCCGGATCGCGCTCGCCCGGGACCTGATCGCCCAGACCGACCTCGCCCTGGAGCAGGTCGCCGACCGCGCGGGCTTCGGCTCGGCCCGGCACATGCGGCGGGTGTGGAGCCGATTTCATGCGGCCGCCCCCTCGAATCTCCGAACCCAAGTCTTGGTTTCGAAAGGTCCGTGACCTTTCGCGGGTCCAGGGCGGAGCCCTGGTCCATTGGGGCTCCGCCCCAATACCCCGCCAAAGGGCTGAGCCCTTTGGGATCCCCTGACCGCACTCTGGACCCCGCCGGATGGCTGTGCCCTCCTCAGGTCGTCCGAATCGGCGCGGACGATGCATCCGCCCGTCCCGACAGGCGCCCGCGGGCGCGGAGGAGTGCGCATCATGCCCGAATTCGACCTGGCGATCCGCGGCGGCACGGTGGTCACGGCGAGCGACACGGTGCGGGCGGATGTCGGCGTGCGCAGCGGGCGCATCGTGGCGGTCGCCGAGGGCATCACCGACGCCGCCCGGGTGATCGACGCCTCCGGGCTGCTGGTCCTGCCCGGCGGCATCGACAGCCATGTCCACATCGCCCAGGATCCCGGCCCCGGCATCGTCATGGCCGACGATTTCGCCAGCGCCACCCGGGCGGCGGCGGCCGGGGGCAACACCTGCGTGATGCCGTTTGCGGTCCAGCCCCGGGGCGGCTCGCTGCGCGGCGCGGTCGACGCCTATCGGGCCAAGGCCGAGGGCCAGTGCCACGTGGACGTGGCGATCCACATGATCATCTCGGACCCGAGCGAGGCGGTGCTCGGCCAGGAGCTGCCGCCCCTGGTCGCCGACGGCTACACCTCGTTCAAGGTGTTCATGACCTACGACGACTTGGTGCTGAACGACCGCCAGTTGCTCGACGTGTTCCACGTCGCGCGGCGGCAGGGCGCCCGGGTGATGGTCCATGCCGAGGGCTACGACGCGATCCGCTATCTCAGCGACCGGCTGGAGCGGGCCGGCGAGACCAGGCCCTACGGCCACGCCTTGTCCCGGCCCGAGGTGGTCGAGCGCGAGGCGGCCCACCGGGCGATCAGCCATGCCGAGCTGATCGACCTGCCGATCGTCATCGTCCACGTCTCCGGCCGCGAGGCCACCGAACAGATCGCCTGGGCGCAGGCGCGGGGGCTGAAGATCCGGGCCGAGACCTGCCCGCAATACCTGACGCTGACGGCCGAGCACATGAAGGGGCTCGGGCTCGACGATCCGATGGCGGGCGCGAAATACGTCTGCTCGCCGCCGCCCCGGGACGAGGCCAGCCAGGAGGCGGTCTGGTCCGGCATCCGGCGCGGGATCTTCGACGTGGTCTCCTCAGACCACTCGCCGTTCCGCTACGACGATCCGCAGGGCAAGCTGAACCCGCGCGGGAAATCCTCCTTCCGCTGGATCCCGAACGGCATTCCGGGGGTCGAGACAAGGCTGCCGGTGTTCTTCTCCGAAGGCGTCTCGAAGGGGCGAATCAGCCTCAACCAGTTCGCCGCGCTGACCGCGACGAACCACGCCAAGCTCTACGGCCTGTATCCGCGCAAGGGCTCGATCGCCCCGGGCTTCGATGCGGACCTGACCCTGTGGGATCCGAACAAGCGCGAGACGATCCGCCAGGACATCCTCCACCACGGCTCCGACTACACCCCCTGGGAGGGCTTTGCGGTCACCGGATGGCCGGTGATGACCATCGCGGGCGGGCAGGTGATCGCCGAGGACGGCAAGGTGCTGTCCGAGCCGGGCCGCGGCCGGGTGCTCGACCGGGCGGTCGATCCGGCCGAGCGGCAGGGCGCATGACGCCCCCTGGCCCGGCCCTTGCTCTCCGTCTCCGGGGGAGCCTCGCATGAATGTCGAGCTGATCGGCCTGACCAAGCGCTACGGCGCGGCCATTGCGGTCGATGCCATCGACCTCAAGGTGCCGTCCGGGGCGTATTGCTGCCTGCTCGGCCCCTCCGGCTGCGGCAAGACCACGACCCTGCGGATGATCGGCGGCCACGAGCGCGCCAGCGCCGGCGACGTGGTGATCGGCCCGAAGGCGGTGGGCGACGCGGCGCCGGCCGAGCGCGGCACCGCCATGATGTTCCAGAGCTACGCCCTGTTCCCGCATCTCGACGCGCGGGACAACGTCGCCTTCAGCCTGCGGATGCGCGGCGTCGGCAAGGCCGAGCGCCGGGCCAAGGCGATGGCGATGCTCGACCTCGTGCAGATGGGCCACCTCGCCGGGCGCCTGCCGGCCCAGCTCTCGGGCGGCCAGCAGCAGCGCGTCGCGCTCGCCCGCGCGCTCGTCACCGGCCCGAAGGTGCTGCTCCTGGACGAGCCGCTCTCGGCGCTCGACCCGTTCCTGCGGGTGCGGATGCGGGTCGAGCTGAAGCGGATCCAGACCGAGCTCGGGCTCACCTTCATCCACGTCACCCACAGCCAGGAGGAGGCGATGGCGCTCTCCGACCTCGTGGTGGTGATGAATGCCGGCCGGATCGAGCAGGCCGCCGACCCGCGCACCGTGTTCGAGCGGCCGGCCACCGCCTTCGTGGCCCGGTTCATCGGCGGCCACAACGTGATCCGCCTGCCCGACGGGATGATCGCCGTGCGGGCGGACCAGATGCGGCTCGGCGCCGAGGCCGGCCCGGAGGCGCTCCCGGCCCGGGTGGTCGCGGTCGAGTACCAGGGCACCAGCGTCCATGTCGGGCTCGATGCCGACGGGCTGGAGCGGGCGCCCGACAGCTCGGCCGCCCTCACCGCCGTGCTCAGCGACGCCGATTTCGCCGCCCGCCCGCTCCGGCCAGGCGACACGGTGCCGGTCGGCTGGGACGAAGCCGCCGCCCACCGCCTCGACGCGTAAGGATTTGGAGACGACCATGGATCTGTTCTCGAAGCCGAGCCGGCGCACGCTGCTGAAGGGCGCCGCGGCCCTGGCGACCACGCCGGTCACCGGCTTCCCGGCGGTGCACGCGGCCGAGCCCGTGACCCTGCGCTACCTCGGCACCGCGGTGAACCAATCCGCCGACATCGCCCGGAAGGTGAAGGAGGATCTCGGCATCACCCTCGAATACATCCCGGTGGTGACCGACGAGGTGACCAAGCGCGTCGTCACCCAGCCGAACTCCTTCGATCTGGTCGACACCGAGTATTTCAGCCTCAAGAAGATCCTGCCGTCCGGCAACCTCCAGGGCATGGACGCCAAGCGGATCACGCTCGCCGACAAGATCTCGTCCGTGTTCACCAAGGGCGAGGTGGCCGGCAAGAGGATCGGCGACCAGGGCACGGCGCCCCGGAAGGTGTTCTACCTCGAAGGCCAGGAATCGAAGAAATTTGCCGGCGAACAGACCGGTTGGATCTCGCTGATCCCCACCGTCTACAACGCCGACACGCTGGGCATCCGGCCGGATCTGGTGAAGGTCCCGGTGACGAGCTGGAAGGAGTTGCTGAATCCGGCCTTCAAGGGCCGCGCCGCGATCCTCAACATCCCGTCCATCGGCATCATGGACGCCGCCATGGTGGTGGAAGCCACCGGCGACTACACCTACGGCGACAAGGGCAACATGACGAAGCCCGAGATCGACCGCACCATCAAGCTGCTGATCGAAGCCAAGCGCGCCGGCCAGTTCCGGGCCTTCTGGCAGGACTTCAACGAATCCGTGAACCTGATGGCGTCCGGCGAGACGGTGATCCAGTCGATGTGGTCGCCCGCGGTCACCAAGGTGCGCGCGCAGGGCGTGCCCTGCACCTACCAGCCCCTCAAGGAGGGCTACCGTGCCTGGGCCTCGGGCTTCGGCATCCCCAAGACCCTGAACGGCCGGAAGCTCGACGCCGCCTACGACTTCATCAACTGGTTCCTGTCCGGCTGGGCCGGGGCCTATCTCAACCGCCAGGGCTATTATTCCGCGGTGCTGGAGACCGCGCAAAAGAACATGCAGCCCTACGAGTGGGCGTTCTGGATGGAGGGCAAGCCCGCCGAGAAGGACATCCTGGGCCCCGACGGCACCCTGATCGAGAAGGCCGGCGCCACCCGCGACGGCGGCTCCTTCGACCAGCGCATGGGCTCGGTCGCCTGCTGGAACGCCGTGATGGACGAGAACACCTACATGGTGCGCAAGTGGAACGAGTTCATCGCCGCGTGAGCGCCGTGCCCGACCGCTTCCCCGCCCCGGCTCTCGGGCAAGCCCGAGAGCCGGCCCCCTCCCCCCTTTGCGGGGGAGGGTGGCCGCTGCCTCAGCAGGGGTCGGGAGGGGGGAGCGCGATGTCCGAATGGAGCGTCTCGAATGCCGCTGCCTCGTCCTGCACCGGCGCTCCCCTCTCCCGACTCGCTTCGCGGGCCACCCTCCCCCGCAGAGGGGGGAGGGACACCGCCGCGCCGTCACAGGCCCTCCCGTGAACGACCTCGCCCTCCCCCACACCGGCGAGGCCGCTGCTGCGCCAGTCGCCGGCCCCCAACGGCGCCGGCTAAGCCTGGCCTATCTCCAGGCGGCGCCGCTGGCCCTGGTGTTCCTGGTCTTCCTGGTGGTGCCGCTTCTGCTCACCGGCATCGTGTCGTTCTGGGAATACAACGAATACGCGATCACCCCGGCGCTCACCCTGCAGAACTACGCCGACGTGTTCGACGGCTGCCTCTCCGCCGACCTCTGCACCACAATCCGCACCTATCTCTCGACCCTGAAATTCGTCGCGCTGACCCTGGCGATCACCCTGCCGCTGGGCTTTGCCATCGCCTACTTCCTGGCCTTCCACATCCGCTCGGACACGGTGCGGATGGGCCTGTTCCTGCTCTGCACGATCCCGTTCTGGACCTCGAACGTGATCCGCATGATCTCGTGGATCCCGCTGCTCGGCCGCAAGGGCCTGGTCAACGACACGCTCCGCAGCCTCGGGCTGATCAAGGCGCCGATCGAGGGCCTGCTCTATTCCGACTTCGCGGTGGTGCTGGCCTTCGTGCATCTCGACACGGTGTTCATGATCGTGCCGATCTTCAACAGCCTGGCCCGCATCGACCGGTCGCTGATCGAGGCGGCGCGCGATTGCGGCGCCTCCGGGTTCCAGACCCTCTGGAACGTGGTGCTGCCGCTCGCCAAGCCCGGCATCGCCATCGGGTCGATCTTCGTGGTGACCCTGGTGATGGGCGACTTCGTCACGGTCGGCGTGATGGGCGGCCAGCAGATCGCCAGCGTCGGCAAGGTGATCCAGGTACAGATGGCCTACCTGCAATTCCCGGCGGCGGCCGCCAACGCGGTGGTGCTGCTCGCCGCCGTGCTGCTGATGATCCTGGGGCTCACCCGGATGATCGACCTGCGCCGGGAACTTTGAGAATGGAGCTCTGAGGGATGGACCGGCCGCGCGGCTTCGCCTTCTACGGGCTCGCCGGGATTTTTTCCCTCTACGTCCTGTTCCTGTACGGGCCGACGCTGACGATCCTGGCCTTGAGCTTCCAGGGCCCGTCCGGCGGCCTGACCTTCCCGATGAACGGGGTCTCGACCCACTGGTTCGCCAAGCTGTGGGAGGGGGTCGGCGTCGTCGACATCTGGGCGGCGCTCCGGCGCTCGCTGATGCTCGGGCTGGTGGTGATGGCGCTCACCGTCACCCTGGCGTTCTATGCCGGCCTCGCCTTCCGCAAGGGGTTCCGGGGGGCGGGCCTGGTCTTCGCCCTGGCGGTGTCGAGCCTGATCGTGCCCTCGATCGTGGTCTCGCTCGGGATCGGGCTGGAATTCCGGCTCCTCGACGATGCGGTCAAGGCGGTTGCCGAGGCCACCGGCTGGGGCTTCCTGCAGGACCATGGCACCTTCATGGGCCTCTATACGTCTGCGCTGGGGGCGCATCTCACCTGGACGCTGCCCTTCGGCCTGCTGATTATGTTCGCGGTGTTCAACCGGTTCAGCCCGTCCTACGAGGAGGCCGCCCGCGACCTCGGCGCCACCGGGGCGCAGACGCTGCGGCACGTGGTGGTGCCGATCCTGGCTCCCGCGCTAGTCGGCGTCGCCCTGTTCGGCTTCACCCTGTCCTTCGACGAGCTCGCCCGCACCAGCCAGGCGATCGGCGGCCGCAACACCCTGCCGCTGGAGTTGCAGGGCCTGACCACCACGGTGACGACCCCGGAGATCTACGCGCTGGGCACCACCACGACGGCGTTCTCCGCCCTGGTGATCGGCACGGCGCTCGGCCTGACCGTGTGGCTGCAACGGCGCCGGGCGCGGCAGGCGCTTGCGGGGCTGCGACCGTAAGGGGGCGGTTGGACGGGCGGTCTGTTGCCGGTTGAAGCGCGGCCCTTTCCCGGATGCCTGGAACGTCAGTGGAAGGCGATCCGGGGCCCAGCAGGCCATGCGCCGCGCAGCGGCACAATTGAGAAGCGGCGTTGCTGCAAGCGGATGCTTCGCGTCCCCTCGATATCGTACTGTTGGACGGGTCGGCACAGCGCCTCACCGTCATTGCGAGCGCAGCGAAGCAACCCAGTGCGGCGCGCGGTTCCAGATCGCAGGGTGTCCCTGGGTCGCTTCGCTGCGCTCGCGATGACGGCGCGGGATCCGTACCGACCGATCCAACCGGATCACCGGTGAGACCGCCATTCGGCCTCGGGCATGTCGACACGCGATGCTGCCACGGTGCGAGCGACAGCGCACCAAACATTGCCAACCCACCCCCATCCGTGTATGCGCACGGCGCGCCCTCCGACACCCTTGGAGGCAGGGGCGCACCGGGAAGGTCATAGCCGTCCGCGTCGGGCGGCTTTTTCGTTTTCCGGATCCAGCCATCATTTGAAGGATCACGCCATGAGCGCAGTCAAGACGCTTGAGGCCGTGGCACGCGACCGGGTCGGCAAGGGGGCCGCCCGGGCCGTTCGTCGCCAGGGTCAAGTTCCCGCCGTCGTGTACGGAGGCGGCCAGCCGCCGCAATCCATCGCCATCGACCTCGTCCGCGCCCGCACCCTGATCTACGCCGGCGGCTTCAAGACCACGCTGTTCGAGATCAAGGCCGGCGGCAAGACCGTCCGGGCGATCCCGCGCGACTTCCAGCTCGACCCGGTCAGCGGCGTGCCGCTGCATGTCGACTTCCTGCGCGTCGTCTCCGGTCAGACCGTAACCGTCGAGGTGCCGGTGCACTTCATCAACGAGGACGCGGCCCCCGGCATCAAGAAGCTCGGCGGCACCCTCAACATCGTCGCCCACACCCTGACCCTCGACGTCGCCCCGGACCAGATCCCGGACGCGATCGAGGTCGACCTGACCGGGCGCGAGATCGGCGACGTGATCCACGTCTCCGACGTCAAGATCCCGGCCGGCACCCACACGGGTGAGCCGACCGATCCGGTGGCCAACATCGTGCCGCCGACCGTGCTGGGCGCCGAGGTCGAGGCCGAGGAGGCCGCGATCGCCGAGGCGCAGTCGGCCGAAGCCGCCGAGGAGAAGGCCGAAGAGGCCGCTTCCGAGGACGAAGAGAAGAAGGACGGCGAGGAGGCCTGAGCCTCGTCGCACGCCGCGCATCGTCGAGAGCCCCGGCCCCGCCGGGGCTCTCTTCGTTTCAGGGGGTTCACCGCCGAGACCCGGGGTTTCCAAAGGGCTCAGCCCTTTGGCGGCGTTCGGGGGCGGAGCCCCCGATGCGTCGGGCGAGGCCAGATACCAGGGCTGCGCCCTGGACCCGCAAAAGATCTCGACCTTTTGAAACCGCGGCTGTCCTACGGGTACAGCCGCGACCGGCTCCAGCCGTCGCCCGCGCGGGTGAAGCGGACCCGGTCGTGCAGGCGGTAATCGCCGTTCTGCCAGAATTCCAGAGACACCGGCGCGATGCGGAATCCGGTCCAATGCTCGGGCCGGGGAATCGGGCCGTCCTCGTAGCGGGCGGCCAGCTCCGTGACCGTGGCCGTCAGCGTGGCGCGGTCGGCAAGCGGGCGGGATTGCTGGCTGGCGATGGCGCCGAGCCGGCTCTCCCGGCGGCGGCTCTCGAAATACGCGTCGGCTTCCTCCGGCGTCACCGGCGAGACCGGCCCGCGGGCGCGGATCTGCCGGCGCAGGCTCTTCCAGTGCAGCACCAGGGCGGCCTGCGGGTTCTGGGCCAGCTCCTCGCCCTTGGCGGACTGGATGTTGGTGTAGAACACGAAGCCGTGCGCGTCGAAGCCCTTCAGCAGCACCATGCGCACGTCGGGCAGCCCGTCCGACCCGGCGGTGGCCAGCGCCATCGCATTCGCATCCTCAGGCTCGGCGGCCTCCGCCTCGCGCATCCAGGCGGAAAACAGCGCGACCGGATCGTCGCTCAGCGTGAAGTCCGAGGTCGGGGCAGGCGCGCCGGCCTTCGGGTCATCGGTCCTTAACTGATCCACGGCAAGACTCCTGCCTGCCGCGTCCAGGGCCTGAGGGGGCACCGACATCGGCATGTTCGGTCGAGCGGATAGCCCGTCGTGAGTCAGGTGTAATGCGGCGATGCGCGTGTAAAGAGCCAAGCCGACGGTTGCGCGCCCCTGTGGCGATGACAGCCCTGTCGCTGGCGATGCTCCTGTCCGGCTGCAGCCAGCCGCTGCTCGTCTTCCGCGGTGAGCCTGCGGCGACGCCCCCCGTGGCCGAAGAGCCCGTGGTCACCGGCAGCATCGAGAAGCGGCCGACGAGCTTCGGGTCCGATCTCGGGGAAGAGGATTGGCGACGCGCCCGCGCGGCGCTGTCGGTCGCCCTCGATCCGCAGGGCAACGGCCGACCGGTGAAATGGGACAACCCGGAGACCGGCCTGCACGGCGCGGTCAATCCGACCGGCCTGCCCTATGTCGCGGACGACCTGATCTGCCGCAATTTTCTGGCCTCGGTGATCGGGCCCGGCCGCAGCCGCTTCGTGCGCGGCACCGGCTGCAAGCCCTCCGGCGGCCATTGGGTACTCAAGCGGGTCCGGGCCGCCGGATCGGAGCGGTCCTGACCGGCCCACCGGGGCCCCACAAGGAGGCCCGGCGGATCGCGCTGCCGCTCAGTACGGATAGCCGTAATAAGGCCGCATGCGCAGGCGCGGCTGGGCGGCCGGGGGTGTCGCAGCGCGGGCGGCAGCCTCGGGATCGTAGGCGCGGATATACGGGTCGAGAGCCGGGTCGCGGTAGTTGCCGTTGTTGACGCCGGCCGAACGGTCGTTGCCGCTCAGCGCCGCGTAGGGCGAGAGGCCGCTGCCGCTGTCACCGCCGCCACCGCCGCCGCCCCAGGCAAAGGCCGCACTCGGAAGGCCGATGAGCAGCATCGCGGCCAGCGGCATCATCTTGCGTGTCATGTCGTCTCTCCGCATCACATCTCACGGGCGAACCGCCAAGCCGATCCACGGGTTCCCGAGGGAGGCCGGGATCACCGCGTGGCATGGTATCACGGTGGTGTTCCGGTGGGTTATCGCCATGCGTAAAAAACAGATCCCGTGGTTTTTCAACAGAATCCGCCGCGGATTAACCGCCCGCAATGGTGAACCATCGACCAGACTTGTTTGATCGCTCCAGAGAGCGATAGCATTCGATCATGTGATAACCGTATCGATGGTTGTCTTCGAGCGTCGTCAGGGTTCGCGGTGAGCGTCGTTACGGGATTCAGCACGCCGCCGATGGGAGCCTCGTCCGGAACGGGGATCGTCGGCCTGCGGGACGGGGCCCCTCCACACCCCGGCAGCATCGTCCACCGGATGGACCGGTCGATCGGGGCCGCGAATCGACCCGTCGCCGGGACCGGCCGCGGGCCGGTCCGGCCGGAGCCCCGCAGGGTCGCGGCGCCGCCGGCGGCGCGGCAGATCACCGTGCGGCTCGACCGCCGGACCCTGCGCGGCTGGCATATCCGCCTCCTCGATCAGCTCGGCCAGCGGGCGGAGCGGCGCCTGCGGGTCGAATGGGTCGCGGGCGCCCATGGGCTGCCGCCCAATGCGGAGCTGCTGTTCCGCCTGGAAGCGGCGATCCACGGCCTGCCCCGCCCGGGCTTGGCCACCGCGGCCGAGCCGATGGCGTTCGCCGCCTACGGGACGGATGCCGCGGCGGACGAGCCCGACCTCGTCCTCGACCTCTCCGGCGCCCGTGCCGGATCCGACGCGGGTCGCCCGGTCTGGCGGCTCGACTTCGACGGGATGCCGGGCGAGGCCGGCCTGCTGGCCGCCCTGTTCGCCGGGCGGGCCCCGGTGGCGACCCTGCGGGGTCCCGACGGATCCCCGGTGGCGGTCGGGCGCCTCGGCGCGGAATCCCACACGGTGATGCTCGTCGCCTTCGAGGATTACCTCGCCCGGATCATCACGCTGATCACCGCCGCCCTCGACGGCGCCGCCTCGCCGCGCCTCCCGGACGGATCCGAGGCGCCGCTGCAGCCGGGGTCGCGGTTCGACCTCGGCGGCCTCGGCGTCAGCCGGCGCGCCGCGAGCGGGCTCGCCCGGCAGATCGCCCGCCGGCTCTACGCCCTCTGCTTCCACAGCCCGCAATGGCGCGTCGGCTGGCGGCGGGTCGTTGGCCCCGATCTGATCGACCTGCGCCGCCATCCCGAGGGCGGCTGGACCGACCTGCCCGATGACGGCCAGCGCTTCTACGCCGACCCGTTCGCGATCGCCCATGGCGGGTCCGTCACCCTGTTCGTCGAGGAATTCGATTATCGCCGGGGCAAGGGCGTGATCTCGGCGCTGGGCTTCGATGAATCCGGGCCGCGCGGTCGCCCGGAGCCGGTGCTGGAGCTCGAGACCCACCTCTCCTACCCGTTCGTGTTCGAGGCGGACGGAGCGGTCTGGATGATCCCGGAATCCCACGCCTCGGGTACGATCGACCTCTATCGGGCCACCGCCTTCCCGGGGGGCTGGGTGCACGAGGCGGTGCTGGTCGATCACGTGGTGGCGGGCGACGCCACGCTGCTGCGTCACGACGGGTGCTGGTGGATGTTCGCCACGGTCCGGGCCGGCGGGGGCAGCTATTCCGACACCCTCCACCTCTGGCACGCGCCGCATTTCCGCGGCCCCTGGACGCCGCATCCGCGCAACCCCGTGCTCATCGATGTCGGCTCGGCCCGGGCGGCCGGGCCGATCGTGGCCCGCGACGGCGCCCTGATCCGGCCGGTGCAGGATTGCCGCCAGGGCTACGGCGCGGCGCTCGGCCTCGCCCGGATCCTGCGGCTCGACGCCGACGGCTACGAGCAGCGGGTCGAGACGCGCCTCGGCCCCGGGGCGGCCTGGCCGGGCTCCCGCCTGCACATGCTGAGCGCGGCCGGCGGCTTCGAGTTCATCGACGGCTCGCGCCGGGCGCGGTCGCGGTTGCTGGGGTGATCCGGCACGCGCAGCGGCCGGCCGGGTGCAGATGCCGAACTCGGTGCGCGCCCTCGACGGCCGAAGATCAGAAGTCTTGTCTGGTCGCGATCAAGTCGCTTCAAGACAGGCGGGACGGCACGTCCATGCGCTGATGCAGGACGCGGATGACATCGATTCCGGCCTCCGTCTGCCGGTAGAAAATCAAAGGCGATCCGACCGCGTATCTGAGATAGCCGGCACGGATCTCGACGGCGCGGCCGACCTTCGCGCCGGCGGCGAGTGCGCCGGCTGTGCCAACGATTTCCTGATGGTAGCGATCGGCCTGATCCGGTGACCACCGTCCGAACGTGTAGCGCCAGATCTCATCCAGGTCGGCACGCGTCAGGGGGGTGAACCGAGCGCGGGGGCTAGCGGCCATACTTGGCCCGCATCTCCTGAAGGAACGCGGAACTGTCCAGCTCCTCCGCGGGACCGGACTCTTCCCCGGCAATCAGGGCTGCTTGAAGCGCGGCGACCTTCACCTCGTGCTCTTCGAGCAGGCGCAGGCCGGCGCGGACGACCTCACTGGCCGATCCGTAGCGCCCATCGGTGACCTGACGATCGATGAACCCGGCGAAATGGTCCCCGAGCGAGATAGATGTGTTCTTTGCCATGCCGGCCTCCTGATACCAGAATGTGCCATATTTTGGTACATGGCACGCAGATTCACCGGAAGGCCAAACGGACTGATCTGTCAGCGACCAGCGCGTTTCATGACACTGTTACGCCCTCGTACGGGCTTGGCTCGCCATCGGCCCAAGAACCCGCTTGTGCCGAACGGCACCCTCGCGCATCTCGCATCGCGGCGCCGCCCGCGCTAAGCCGGAGCCCACGAACCCGAAGCCATCCGCCGAGAAGATCTGCATGGCGAGCCCCGCCGAACATGCGAGCTTCCTGCCGCCGGTCCTGACCTTCCTGGCGGCCGCGGTGATCGGCGTGCCGGTGTTCCGGCTGATCGGCCAGAGTGCGGTGCTCGGCTACCTCGTGGCCGGGGTGCTGATCGGCCCGTCCGGGCTGTCGCTGATCGCCGAGCCCGAGACCGCCGCGAGCGTCGCCGAGATCGGCGTGGTGCTGCTGCTGTTCATCGTCGGGCTGGAGCTGCACCTGTCGCAACTCGTCTCGATGCGGCGGGACATCTTCGGCCTCGGGGCGGCGCAGCTCGTCGCCTGCGCGCTGGTCCTGGGGGGCGTCGGGCTGGCCGCCGGGCTCAGCCTCGGGGCGGCTTCGGTGATCGGCATCGCGCTGGCCCTCTCGGCCACCGCAGTGGCGCTGCAGCTCCTGGAGGAGCGGGGCGATCTCGGCAGCGCCTACGGGGGCCGGGCCTTCGCGGTGCTGCTGTTCCAGGATCTGTCGGTGGTCGGTATCCTGGCCCTGATGCCGCTGCTCGCCACGGCCGGCGACGCCACCGGCGGGCCCTGGCTCGGGGCGGCGGCGATCTCCACCGGCAAGGCGGTGGCAGCCATCCTCGCCGTGGTGCTGGTCGGCCGCTACGGCCTCAACCCGTTCTTCCGGCTGCTGGCCGCCAGTGGCGCCCGCGAGGTCATGACCGCGGCGGCGCTCCTGGTGGTGCTCGGCACCGCGCTGCTGATGGAGCAGGTCGGCCTGTCCATGGCGATGGGCGCGTTCCTGGCCGGCATCCTGCTCGCCGAATCGAACTTCCGCCACCAGCTCGAGGCCGAGATCGAGCCGTTCCGCGGCATGCTGCTCGGCCTGTTCTTCATGAGCGTCGGCATGTCGATCGACGGCGGCCTGGTGCGGGAGGTCTGGCCGGCCCTGTTCGGGGCGACGCTCGGGGCGATCCTGCTCAAGGTGGCGCTGGTCGCCGGCCTGTTCCGGCTGTTCGGCTCGGACACCCTCGGCGCCTTGCGCGGCGCCGCCGTGCTGGCGCCCGCGGGCGAATTCGCCTTCGTGCTGCTGCCCCAGGCGGAGGATCTCGGGCTCACCGGGCCCACGGCGACGCGCTTCGCGGTCGCGCTCGCGGCGCTGACCATGCTGATCGGGCCGATCGCCGCCAAGGGCCTCGACAAGCTGATCGAGCGCCGCACCGCCCGCGAGCAGGTCGACGTGTCGGAACCCTCCGCGGAGCTCGCCGAGAGCGGCGAGGCCAGGGTGCTCGTGATCGGCTTCGGCCGGTTCGGGCAGGTGCTGACCCAAGTGCTCCTCGCCGAGGGGATCCCGGTGACGGTGATCGACAAGGACGTGGAGCAGCTGCGCGCGGCCTCGCGTTTCGGCTTCCGGATCTATTACGGCGACGGCACCCGGCTCGACGTGCTCCGCGCCGCCGGGATCGGCCGGGTCGAGCTGGTCTGCATCTGCGTGGACGACCGCGCCGGCGCGCTCAAGATCGTCGACATCGTGCACGAGGAGTTCTCGAACGTCCGCACCTTCGTGCGCGCCTACGACCGCCTGCACGCCGTCGAACTGATGAACCGGGACGTCGATTACCAGATCCGCGAGACCGCGGAATCGGCCCTCGCCTTCGGGCGGGCGGCCCTGGAGGGACTCGGCCTGTCGCCGGAGGTGGCCGCGGCCCGGGCCGACGACGTGCGCAAGCGCGATATCGCCCGCCTGGTGCTGCAGCAGGCCGGCGCCCTGCCGGAGGGCGCCGGATGGATGCGCGGCGCCGCGGCGGGCCTGAAGCCCGAGCCGCTGACCGAGCCGGTCCGGCCGGCGCGGGCCTTGAGCACCGAGACCCGCGACCTGATCGGCAGCGACCGGCGCGAGGCGGCCGAGCGGCTCTTGGACAAGCCCGCCCTCGCCCCGCAGGAGGCCGATGCGACCGAGGCCGAGAGAGAGGTCGATCCGGAGCCCGAGCTGGAATCGGAAGGCACCGCCCGGGATGCGTGACCGCCCCGATGCCTGACGGTTTGCCCACGGCCGAGGCGGGCCGGTTCGTGACCGGCTCGATCCTCCGGCACGTGGTCGTGATGGCCGCCACCGGCTCGGTGGGGCTGATGGCGATCTTCGTGGTCGACCTGCTGTCGCTGTTCTACGTCTCGAAGCTCGGCGACCCGAAGCTCACCGCGGCGATCGGTTTCGCCGCGATCGTGCAGTTCTTCGCCACCGCCGTGAATATCGGCCTGATGATCGCCGCCGGCGCCCTGGTCGGGCGGGCGGTTGGGGCGGGTGACCGGGCGGCGGCGCGGCGCCTGTCGGGCTCGGCCCTCGCGCTGGCGAGCCTCGCAGCCGCGCTCATCGCCCTGCTGATCTTCGCGCTCTCCGAGCGGTTGCTGAGCCTGATCGGCGCCAGCGGCGAGACGCTCCGGGTCGCGCAGCTGTTCCTGCACATCACCCTGCCGTCGAACCTGCTGCTCGCCGCCGGCATGCTGTTCACCGGCCTGCTGCGCGCGGTCGGTGCGGCGCGCCAAGCCATGCTGGTCACCCTCGCGGGCGCCATCGTCACGGCCGTCCTCGACCCGCTGCTGATCTTCGGCGCCGGCCTCGGCGTCGAGGGCGCGGCGATCACGATCTGCGTGGCGCGGGCGACCTTCGTGGCCGTGGGCTTGCGCGGCGTGATGCAGCACGGGCTGCTGGCCCTGCCGCTTGTATCGGATGTTGTCTCCGACGCGCCGGTCCTGGCGACGGTCGCCGGGCCGGCAGTGCTGACGAACCTCGCGCCCTCGGTGGCGAGCGCCTTCCTGGCGCGCCTCTTTGCCGGCTACGGCGCCGATGCGGTAGCCGCCGCCGCGGTGATCGACCGCCTGACGCCGGTGGCCTTCGGGGGCCTGTTCGCCCTGTCGGGGGCGATCGGCCCGATCCTGGCGCAGAACTGGGGCGCCGGGCGGTTCGACCGGATGCGCGGGGTCCTGGGCGCGGCGATCCGGGTGACCCTGATCTACACGGCCCTGGTCTGGCTCGTCCTGGCGCTCGCCCGCGACCCGCTGGCAGGCCTGTTCGGGTTGCACGGGGTCGCGCGCGACCTGTTCGGCTTCTTCTGCCTCGCCGGCGGGGCGATCTGGTTCTTCAACGGGCTCCTGTTCCTCGGCAATGCCGTCTTCAACAATCTCGGCTTCCCGATCCGCTCGACCCTGCTGAACTGGGGCCGGGCCACCCTCGGGACCGTGCCGCCGGCGATGCTCGGCGCCATGCTCTACGGGCCGCGCGGCGTGGTGGCCGGGATGGGCCTCGGCTCGCTGGTCTTCGGCATCCTGGGCATCCTGCTCGCCCGCCGCACCGTCGACCGGCTGGAGGCGCGGGGCGGGCGCGTTCCGCAGCCGGCGGCCACCCGCGAGGCGTCGCATCGTGATGCGCCTTTGCCCGCCGGCCAGCCCCATCCGGGTCCGGTGAGCTGAAGCGGGCGCAGCCCGCAATACCAGCCGATCGGCGGACCGGATCGGGCTGAGCACAAGATCCTTTGACGGGAACTGGTATTTCGCCGCGCAACCGGTCACGATGGTTCGTCCCGGCCGGTCCGACCGGGACGGGGACGAGGCGTCATGTTCAACCCGCTCGAGATGTTCCAGGTCCAGGGCGAGGCCGGGATCCAGGCGATGGCCCAGCAATTCGGCCTGACCCCCGAGCAGACGGCCCGCGCCTTCGAGGCGCTGATGCCGGCCCTGACCCTCGGGCTCCAGCGCGGCGCCGGCCTGGATCCGAGCAGCTTCGCCCGAATGTTCGGCATGCCGGACACCGCACGCTCGGCCGCCCCCCAGGGCCTGGAGGCGCTGACCCAGATGTTCGGTTCGGCCCAGCTGATGCAGGGGGTGCTGCGCCAGGCCTCGGCGACCAGCGGCGTCGGCGCCCAGGTGCTGCGCCAGATGCTGCCGATGATGGCGGGCGCCGTCGTGGCGAGCATCGTCCACGTCATGCTCAACCAGCCCCAGGCCGAGCCCGCCCAGGCCCGGCCGGCGGCGCCCCCGCCCCCCGTGCCGTTCCCGTTCGGCCCGGCCTGGGGCGAGATGGCCAAGGCGTTCATGCCCGCTGCGGCCCCACCCCCACCGCCGAAACCCGTCCCCAAGACGCCGGGAGAGAAGGCGGGCGAGGCCGGCTCCGCGATGATCGAGCACATGATGCGCACCGGGGCCGAGGTGCAGGGCAACAACATCCGGGCGATGCAGGAGCTGTTCGAGACGTTTTGGCCGTCCTCGGAAAAGCCCGCGGATCCGGCACCGCCGAAGCCCGAGCCGAGCCCGCCGAAGCCCCGCCGCGGCCGCGCGCCCGAGGGCGGGACCGGTTGACGCACAACCCGGGATGCCGCGGCCGTTGATCCGGCGCGGCGCGGACGCATCTCCTGCGGCGAAGGAGAACCTCGATGACCGATCACCTGACCGCCTGGGACAGCTGCGAAGAAACCGTTGCCGGCAATGGCGTCGCCAAGCGCACGATCCCGGGCGCCGGCGCGAACCTCGTGCGGGTGGTGGTGCCCGCGGGGATTTCGGCGGGGCGCCACAGCCACGATCACGAGCAGTTCGTGCAGGTGATCTCCGGCTCCGGGTTCCTTGAGACCGAGCAGGGCCGCAAGCCGTTCTCCGCCGGCAGCGTGTTCCATTTCCCCGCCGGGACGTGGCATGCCGCCGCGTTCGAGACCGAGACCGTGCTGGTCGAGACCAATTTCGTTTCCTGAACGCGGGCGACATGTGCCCGATCCGGACTCAGAGAGACGTGTTTCTGCCGAACTGCGCCTCGAGCCTTGCGGTACTGGCCACGGCCTCATGAGCGTAGCGGATTGCGGCCTCGGCGGTCAGCAGCTTGCCCTCTTGCGGGTCGAAGGCGACGCCCGTCGACAGCCTTGGGGCGGCGGCAATCGCGATCCAGGTCCCCGCGCAGGCCGGGAACGTCGCGAAATAGAAGGCATACGCGTAGGCCCATGGTCCCCTGAAATCTGTTTCGGGGTAGGTCTCCGCCAAGTCGGAGAACGGAATGACCGAGCACTCGAAGCCAGCCTCACGCCCCTGCCATGTGGCGGGGAGGTGACCGGAGACGGCTGGCGGGATCTGATCGGATTTCAGCGTCAGATCGAATCCTATTGCATCGATGGAGGCCTGCCATTCCAGGATGCTGGAAATGAGTCTGTGGCACAGGGCGGAGGCTTCCATGGTCGTGCGCCCACCGCCCCAATCGTAAATACCCTAGAAATTCTCACTGCAATTCTAAATTCAGTTATATGACCGCATAGGTCATGAACCCGAGATACAATACTACGACACCGAAATAAAAATCAGTCAATAATTCGGATGATTATTATCGAACACATCATCGATGCATGTTTTATTCTATCGCAGTTAAATTGAGTCAAGCGATTCTGCCGCATGACGAGAGGGCGGCACGCGAGGCCTCAGTCTACCGTCGCTGCGCTCACCTGCGGCAAATAATTCTTTGCGCCGATCCAAAATGCCTGTGCTTGGCGGCACGGGCCGGCCCGTGTAGGAATCCCGCTCGAATGCCCGCCCGTGCACGCCGACGAAAGGCCGGGCCCCGCCCCTACCAGAACAGAGGCAGACCATGAGCGCCGGTACCGCCGCCGACAAGCACTTCTCGAACAGCTTCTTCGCGGCCCCGCTGACCGAGGCCGATCCCGAGATCGCCGATGCGGTGTCGAAGGAACTCGGCCGTCAGCAGCACGAGATCGAGCTGATCGCCTCGGAGAACATCGTCTCCCGCGCCGTGCTCGAGGCGCAGGGCTCGGTGCTCACCAACAAGTACGCGGAAGGCTATCCGGGCCGGCGCTACTACGGCGGCTGCCAGTTCGTGGATATCGCCGAGAACCTCGCCATCGAGCGCGCCAAGCGCCTGTTCGATTGCGGCTTCGCCAACGTGCAGCCGAATTCGGGCTCCCAGGCCAACCAGGGCGTGTTCCTGGCGCTGATGCAGCCCGGCGACACCTTCCTGGGCCTCGACCTCGCGGCCGGCGGCCACCTCACCCACGGCGCCCCGCCCAACGTCTCGGGCAAGTGGTTCAAGCCGGTCTCCTACACGGTGCGCCGCGATGACCAGCGCATCGACATGGAGCAGGTCGCCGCCCTCGCCGAGGAGCACAAGCCGAAGGTGATCATCGCCGGCGGCTCGGGCTACCCGCGCCACTGGGACTTCGCCAAGTTCCGTGAGATCGCCGATTCCGTCGGCGCCTACTTCATGGTCGACGCGGCCCACTTCGCCGGGCTGATCGCGGCCGGCGTGCATCCGTCGCCGTTCCCGCACGCCCACGTGGTCACCACCACCACGCACAAGACGCTCCGCGGCCCGCGCGGCGGCATGATCCTGACGAACGACGAGGCGCTGGCCAAGAAGTTCAACTCGGCGATCTTCCCCGGCCTCCAGGGCGGTCCACTGATGCATGTCATCGCCGGCAAGGCCGTGGCCTTCGGCGAGGCGCTCAAGCCCGAGTTCAAGATCTACGCCCGTCAGGTGGTGGAGAACGCCAAGGCGCTCGCCGACACCCTGATGTCCGGCGGCTACGACATCACCTCGGGCGGCACCGACAACCACCTGATGCTGGTCGATCTGCAGCGGAAGGGCCTCACCGGCAAGGCCGCCGAGGCCGCCCTGTCGCGGGCCGACATCACCTGCAACAAGAACGGCGTGCCGTTCGACACCCAGAAGCCGACCATCACCTCGGGCATCCGCCTGGGTACCCCGGCCGGCACCTCGCGGGGCTTCGGCGTCGCCGAGTTTAAGCAGATCGGCGGCTTCATCGTCGAGGTGCTGGACGGCATGGTGGCCAAGGGCGAGGCCGGCGATCCGGAGGTCGAGGCCTCGGTGAAGAGCCGCGTCCACGCGCTCACCGACCGGTTCCCGATCTACGGCTGAGGCCTGTCGGCCGAGCCGATTGCGCTCAGTGCCTAGGAGAGGAATAAACGCCCGCGGGTCTTCGGATCCGCGGGCGTCGTTCTGTCGGCGTCACGATTCTCTTCGGGACACGACGCCGTGCCAAAACATATCGGGATCGTGGGATGCTCCGCCGAAGGAGCGGCGCTCTGCTATCGGACGATCTGCACGGAAGGCGCGGCGCATCTGGGTGCGCATGGACACCCGGAGGTGTCGATGCATACGCATTCCCTGGCGGCCTATGTCGCTTGCCTCGATCGCGGCGATCTGGCGGGAGTCGGCGACCTGATGCTGTCCTCCGCGGCCAAGCTACAGGCTGCGGGGGCCGATTTCTTGATCTGCCCGGACAACACCATCCATCAGGCGATGGATCGGGTCCGTCCGCGCTCGCCCCTGCCCTGGCTGCACATCGCCGAGGTGGTCGCGGCGGAAGCCTCGGCCCGCGGCTTCCGCCGCCTCGGCCTGACTGGGACCCGCTGGCTCGTGGAGAGCGACGTGTACCCGACGGCACTGCGCCGATACGGCATCGACTGCGTGATCCCGCAACCGCACGAGCGGGCCCAGCTTGGCGCGATCATCATGTCCGAGCTGGTCAACGGGATCTTCGATCCGGCGAGCGTGGCTCAGTTCCAGACGGTCATCGCACGCCTGAAGGATGAGGAACGCTGCGACGCGGTCGTGCTCGGCTGCACCGAGATCCCCCTGATCATCCATGACGGCAACGCGTCGCTGCCGACCTTGGATTCGACGCGGCTGCTCGCCCGCGCCGCCCTCAGCCAAGCGCTGGCCGCCTGAGCCACCGCGCGTTTCCCCTCCCCCTTGCGGGGAGGGGTCAGGGGTAGGGGTGGCACAGAAGGGACCGCCGAGCCTTCTCTGGAACCACCCCCACCTCCAACTCCTCCCCGCAAGGGGGAGGAGAGCGCGTTCCGCCCTGCACAAGCCGCCGCGCGCGCACCGCAGCTCTGTCGCGTGCCCCTATCCTGGCAATCCGCAGGCGGCTGGGGCAGATAGCCGATTGCGGGTCCGCGAGACCCTGAAACGAGGCGGCTCAGATCCCATGCGGTGTCCCTATTGCGGCGGCTCCGAGACGCAGGTGAAGGATTCGCGGCCCTCCGAGGACGGCGCCGCGATCCGGCGCCGCCGGGTCTGCCCGGATTGCGCCGGCCGTTTCACCACCTTCGAGCGGGTGCAGCTGCGCGAGGTCGTGGTGCTCAAGCGCTCGGGCAAGCGTGTGCCCTTCGACCGGGACAAGCTCCAGCGCTCGATCGACGTGGCCCTGCGCAAGCGCGCCGTCGATCCCGAGCGGATCGAGCGGCTGGTCAGCGGCATCACCCGGCAGCTCGAGAGTGCCGGCGAGCCGGAGGTAACCTCCGAGGCGATCGGCGAATTGGTGATGGCCGGGCTGAAGGGCCTCGACGACGTCGCCTATGTGCGCTTCGCCTCGGTCTACAAGAATTTTCGGGAAGCCAAGGATTTCGAGGACCTGCTCGGCACCCTGGGCGACGGCCTGCTGGCCGTGGGGGCCGAAACGGATGCGTCGCCCGACCCCGAGGAGCCCGAGCCCGACGCCCCGCCCCGTCGCCGAGCCGTCCGCTCATGAGCGACGATGCCAGCTTCATGCGCCTGGCCCTGGCGCTCGGACGCCGCGGGCTCGGCACCACCTGGCCGAACCCCTCCGTGGGCGCCGTCGTGGTCGAGCCCGGCACCGGCCGGATCCTCGGGACCGGGGCGACGGCGCCGGGGGGCCGGCCGCACGGGGAGCCCCTGGCGCTCGCCGAGGCCGGCGCGGCCGCACGGGGCGCGACCCTCTACGTGACCCTGGAGCCGTGCTCGCATCATGGCCGCACGCCGCCCTGCACCGACGCGATCCTGGCCGCCGGGATCGCCCGGGTGGTCAGCGCCGTCGAGGATCCGGATTCGCGGGTGGCCGGGCGCGGCCATGCCCTCCTGCGCCAGGGCGGCGTCGCGGTCGAGACCGGCCTGCTGCGGGAGGCGGCGACCCGGGACCATATCGGCCACATCACCCGGGTGACCCGCGGGAGGCCGGCGGTGCACCTCAAGCTCGCCCGCACCCGCGACGGCTTCTGCGCGGGTGCAGGCCCGGAGCGCCTGCGGATCACCGGCCCGGTGGCCGACGGGGCGGTGCATCTCTGGCGGGCGCATGCCGACGCGATCCTGATCGGCATCGGCACCGCCCGGGCCGACGACCCGTCGCTGACCGTCCGTCTGCCGGGCCTCGGCGCCCGCTCGCCCCTGCGGATCGTGCTCGATTCGCAGCTGATGCTCTCGCCGGCCAGTGTGCTCGCTCGAACCGCGCGCGACACCGCCACCCTGGTCCTGACCACCCGCTCCGCCCCGGCCCATGCCCGCCGGGCCCTGGAGGCCCTGGGGGTCGAGATCGCCATCCTGCCGGCGGATGTCGCCGGCCGCGTCGAGCTGCCGAACGCGCTGGCCCATCTCGGGGAGCGCGGTTTGACGCGGCTGTGCACCGAAGGCGGCCCACGCCTTGCCGATGCCCTGGCGCGGGCCGATCTGATCGAGGCCTGCACGCTGGTTACCGGGCCGGCGGAACTCGGCGCCGCGGGCGGCCTGAAGGCGCTCGGCCCGGATCTCACCGACGCGCTGGCAGAGCCGAAAAAATTCCGGGTGGCCGAACAGCTGCAGCTCGGCCCCGACGCGGCCGCCACCTACGAGAGGGTTTTCTAGCGATGTTCACCGGTCTGGTCAGCGACGTCGGCACCATCGTCTCGATTGCGGGCGAGGGCGACCTGCGCCGGATCACGATCCGCGCCTCCTACGACCCGGCCACCATCGCGCTCGGCGCCTCGATCGCGTGCTCGGGCCCGTGCCTGACGGCGGTCGCGGTGGAGCCGGCCGAGGGCGGCTGCGTCTTCGCCGTGGACGCCGCAGCCGAGACCCTGGCGCGGACCACGGTCGGCCGCTGGACGGCGGGCGGACGCATCAACCTGGAGCGCTCCCTGAAGATCGGCGACGAGCTCGGCGGCCACCTCGTCACCGGCCATGTCGACGGCGTCGCCGAGATCCTGGAGCGGGAGAGCGTCACGGCCGGCGCTTGGGGGCCGAGCGACCGGTTCACGCTGCGCGCCCCCGCGGGCCTCTCGCGCTTCATCGCCGAGAAGGGCTCGGTCTGCCTGGACGGCACCTCGCTCACGGTCAACAGCGTCGACGGCGACGTCTTCTCGGTGCTGCTGATCCCCCATACCCTCCAGGTCACCACCTGGGGCGAGCGGCGCGCCGGCGACGGGCTGAACCTGGAGGTCGACCTGATCGCCCGCTACGCGGCCCGGCTTACCGAGGCGCGGCCGGGCGCCTAACCGCGGTCGGGCGGAATCGCGTAGGTGCCGGTGGCGTGGCAGACGAGGTCGTCGCTGCCCGGGGCGGTGATCCCCACTTCGCCCACCGCCAGCCGCCGCCCGAGCTTGAGCAGCCGGCAATCCGCCAGCAGATCGCCCGGGGCGGGCCTGTGCAGGAAGTTGAAGGTCAGGCTCGTGGTCACGGCGAGCGCGACCGGGCCGATCTGGGCCAGGATCGCGGCGTAGAGCACGTAATCGGCCAGCGCCATCATGGCCGGCCCCGACACCGTGCCCCCGGGCCGCAGGAAGCGTTCCTGCCCCTCCATCCGCATCCGTGCCGAGAGCGGCCCCACCGCCTCCAGATGGAAGGCCCGGCCCCCGGCCTGCATCTGCGGGAACTCCCGGTCGAGGAAGCTTTTGGTCTCGTCGAGGGTGAGAATCGGGGCGCTCATGCCTGCTTGCAGCATGGGACAGGGGATGGGGCAATCCAGGCAGGACGCTGAGTCCACCTGACGTCGCGGCGAGCCCGATCCACTTCAGCGTGCCTGGTGAACCGCCCCGTCATTTCGGGGCGCTGTAGGCGAGCCCGGAATCCAGATCCGCTGTCGGCGCAGGCCCTTGAACGATCGGCGGTTATGGATCCCGGGTTCCGCTACGCGGCCCCGGGATGACAAGGTGAATGTTTGACCGGCCGTGCGAGCCACAGGCCTTCGGACAATCATTCTTCAAGCCACCGTTGCTGTGCCGCGAAGAGGCATGCACGAGATGGCAGCGGATCCCCTGGTCAGAAGAAAATCGGCCGCGCGCTGGCGCTGATCTCGCCCAGCACTGTGCCGGTGGCCGGTTCGACTTCCTTGAGGACCACGTCGTAGCCCCAGAGGTCGGCGAGGTGCTGGAGCACCCGCTTGGCATCCTCCTTCTGCAGGGTGATCTTGTTGATCGCCTTGTGGTGCAGGATCAGCCGGCGGTCGCCTTCGAGATCGACATCCACCACCTCGATATCCGGGTCGAGCCAGGCGACGTCGTACTGGCGGGCGAAGGAGCGGCGCATCTTGCGGTAGCCGCGCTCGTCGTGGATCGCCTCGACGCGCAGCTCCGGCTCGTCGGGGTCGTCGACCACGTGGAACAGGCGCAGGTCGCGCATCAGCTTCGGCGACAGGAACTGCTGGATGAAACTCTCGTCACGGTAATTCGCCCAGCAATCGCGCAGAACCGCCATGGGATCGCCGGTGCCGGCAATGTCGGGGAACCATTCGCGGTCCTCAGGCGTCGGCTGCTCCACGATGCGGGCGATGTCCTGCATCATCGCGAAGCCGATCGCGTAGGGGTTGTGGCCGCCATAGGAGCGGTCGTCGTAGTTCGGCTGCCGGATGACGTTGGTGTGCGATTGCAGGAATTCGAGATAGGCGGCCTCGGTGATCTGCCCCTTCTCGGACAGGGAATTCATGATCCGGTAGTGGTTGTAGGTCGCGCAGCCCTCGTTCATCACCTTGGTCTGGCGCTGCGGGTAGAAATACTGCGCCACCAGCCGGACGATCCGCAGGATCTCGCGCTGCCAGGGGCGCAGCCGCGGGGCGACCTTCTCCAGGAAGTAGAGGATATTCTCCTGCGGCAGTTCGAGCAGGGCCTTGCGCCGCTCGGCGGCCAGGTCCGGGCGCACGGCGCCTACCTTCTGCGGCAGGGTCCGCCACAGGTCGTTGTAGATCTGCTCGCCGTGCTCGACCCGCTCGCGCTCGCGCCGCTGCTCGGAAGCCAGGTCCGGCCGCTTCTTGCGCGGATACCGGTGGACGCCCTGGCTCATCAGCGCGTGGGCGGCGTCGAGCACCTGCTCCACCGCCTGGTGGCCGTAGCGCTCCTCGCAGCGGGTGATGAAGCCCTTGGCGAAGTCCAGGTAATCGAGGATGCCCTCGGCATCGGTCCATTGCCGGAACAGATAGTTGTTCTTGAAGAAGTGGTTGTGGCCGAAGGCGGCGTGCGCGATCACCAGGGTCTGCATCGTCGCCGTGTTCTCCTCCATCACGTAGGAGATGCACGGATCCGAGTTGATGACGATCTCGTAGGCGAGCCCCATCAGGCCGCGCCGGTAGCCGGCCTCGTGCTGGGCGAAGTGCTTGCCGAAGGACCAGTGCTTGTAGAACAGCGGCATGCCGATCGACGCGTAGGCGTCGAGCATCTGCTCGGCCGTGATGATCTCGATCTGGTTCGGATACCAGGACAATCCGAGTTCCGGCCCGGCAATGGCCTCGCAGGCGTCGTGGATGCGCCGGATCGTGTCGAAATCCCAGTCGTTGCCGGTGAACAGGGGCTTTTGGCCGCCGGAGATCGGCGACTTGCTCGACGGACGGCTCAGGCTGGTCACCATGAAACCCTACTCCTCGACCTGTCTCCCCTCCCCCTTGCGGGGAGGGGCCGGGGGTGGTGCAGAAGAGCCCACGACGCTCGATCCTGAACGACCCCCACCCCTACCCCTCCCCGCAAGGGGGAGGGGACATCGCTACGCCTCCGCCTCGGCCCGCGCGTCCTTGCGGCCGAACAGCTCGCGGAACACCGGGTAGATCTCCCGGCGGTGGTTGACCTTGCGCATGGCGATCGGGCCGCCGGCCTTGGCGATGGCCTCGTAGGTCCGCCACAGGGTGGTGCGGTGCTCCACGAAGCCGGCCCGGGGGCCGTTCTCGTCGCCGACCTCGAGATAGGCGAAGTGCTGGCAGGCCGGCAGGATGTGGGCGCGCAGGAGCTCCGTCGCGGTCGGGCCGTCGGAGGAGACGTTGTCGCCGTCTGAGGCCTGGGCGGCGTAGATGTTCCAGTCGTTGGGATCGTAGCGCTCGGCGATGATCCGCTTCATCTCCACCAGCGCCGAGGACACCAGCGTGCCGCCGGTCTCCCGGGAGCCGAAGAAGGTCTCCTCGTCCACCTCGGTGGCCCGGTCGGTGTGGCGGATGAACACGATCTCGACGTGCCGGTAGCGGCGCGTCAGGAAGATGTGCAGCAGGATGTAGAACCTTTTGGCGAGGTCCTTCATGTGCTCGGTCATCGAGCCGGACACGTCCATCAGGCAGAACATCACGGCCTGCGCGATCGGTCGCGGATA
Organism: Methylobacterium sp. J-001; assembly: GCF_022829565.1. NCBI lineage: Bacteria > Pseudomonadati > Pseudomonadota > Alphaproteobacteria > Hyphomicrobiales > Methylobacteriaceae > Methylobacterium > Methylobacterium sp. J-001. Next base: position 32,258 of record NZ_JAKSYN010000030.1, on the reverse strand, counting down.
GGGCTCGAACCGGCGGAAGCGCAGGTCGATCGGGTCGACATACGGAATGCGCTTGGCGCGCTCACGCAGCTTCAGCAGCGAGAGCTCGAGATCCGGCCGGCCCGGATCCGACTCGCGCATGGCGGCGAGCTGCGCCTCGAGCGCCGCGACCTCCTCGGGCTTCGGGCGCTTGAGAGCGATCCGCCGCGACATCGAGTTGCGCAGGGTGCGGGTGAGCGCGAGGTTGGCCGGCGAGCCGGTCACCGTGTAGCCGGCCCGGCGCATCCCCTCCGTCTCGACCACCGCCAGGCGGCGCTTGGCCAGATCTGGCAGCTCCAGGTCTTCGAGGAAGAGTTCCAGAAACTCCTCGCGGGTGAGAACGAAGCGGAACGCGTCCTCGCTGTTCTCGCCGCCCTCCCCGCCCTCGCCGGAGCCGCGTCCGCCACCGCCGCCCGGGGGGCGCTCGATGAGATCCCCTTCGACGTAGGTCTTGTTGCCCGGCAGGATGTGATCCTGCAGGCCGGTTCCGGGCTGGCGGGAGAACCGGGGCTCGCGCACGCCGTCGGCGGGCACGGTCACCCGGCCGTCCTTTCCGAGATCCTTGATGTCCTTCTCGCGGGCGGATTCACGCACGGCGCGCTGGGCGACATCCTTCACGCGCCGCAGGAAGCGCTGCCGGTTGGGGAGGCTCTTGCCCCCCGGATTCAGGCGTCGGTCGACGATGTGCATTCGCTGCGAAAACCCTCGTCCCGCGTGCTCCGGCCGGTTCTAGGCCCCGATTATACCATGCTGCTTTCCGAAAGAGGCTTCCCCCTTTCGCACAGTCTGGTCTAACGCTCCGCTCTCGCATGATGTCTTAGGAAAAGGAGATTCGCCTTGTCCCACATCATGCTTGCGAGCCTCGCCGGCCGGTCGTCCGAAACTATGGCGGCGGAGGGTCGAAACTTGGCCGCCCGGTCTGACCCCGAGCGGCCGTGCGTCCCTCAGCCGGCCTGCTTCACCCGCATGTACCATTCCACCAGGCGGCGGACCTGCCGCTCGGTGTAGCCCCGGGCGACCATGCGCTCGACGAACTCGCCGTGCTTCTTCTCGGTGTCGCCGTCCTTCTTCGAGCCGAAGGAGATGACCGGCAGCAGTTCCTCGACCTGGCTGAACATCCGCCGCTCGATGACTTCGCGCAGCTTCTCGTAGCTGGTCCAGCTCGGGTTCCGGCCACCGTGCTGAGCCCGCGAGCGCAGGGCGAACTTGACCACCTCGTTGCGGAAATCCTTCGGGTTGGCGATCCCGGCAGGTTTCTCGATCTTCGTGAGCTCCTGATTGAGGAGTTCCCGGTTCAGGAGCTGGCCGGTCTCGGCGTCCTTGAAGTCCTGATCCTCGATCCACGCATCGGCATAGTCGATGTAGCGGTCGAACAGGTTCTGGCCGTAATCATGATAGGATTCGAGATAGGCCTTCTGGATTTCGTGGCCGATGAACTCCGCATAGCGCGGGGCCAGCTCGGTCTTGATGAATTCCAGGTACTTCTTCTCGGTCTCCGGCGGGAGCTGCTCACGGCGGAGCGACTGCTCCAGCACGTACATCAGGTGCACCGGGTCGGCCGACACCTCGGTGGTGTCGTGGTTGAAGGTCGCGGCCAGCACCTTGAAGGCGAAGCGGGTCGAGATGCCGTCCATGCCCTCGTCGACGCCGGCGGTGTCCTTGTATTCCTGCATCGACCGGGCGCGGGGATCGACCTCGCGCAGCGATTCGCCGTCATAGACCCGCATCTTCGAGAAGACGTTGGAATTGGCGTGCTCGCGGAGTCGCGACAGGACCGAGAACCGGGCCAGCATCTCCAGGGTGCCGGGGGCGCAGGCGGCGTCCGACAGTTCCGAGCTGGAGATCAGCTTCTCGTAGATGTGCTGCTCCTCCGCCACCCGGAGGCAGTACGGGACCTTGATCACGTAGATGCGATCGATGAAGGCCTCGTTGTTCTTGTTGGTCTTGAAGGTCTGCCACTCGGATTCGTTCGAGTGGGCCAGGATTACGCCGGTGAACGGGATCGCGCCGATGTTTTCGGTGCCGACGTAGTTGCCCTCCTGCGTCGCCGTGAGCAGCGGGTGCAGCATCTTGATCGGCGCCTTGAACATCTCGACGAATTCGAGAACGCCCTGGTTCGCCCGGTTGAGGCCGCCCGAATAGGAGTAGGCGTCGGGGTCCGCCTGGGACAGGGTTTCCAGCCGGCGGATATCGACCTTGCCGACCAGGGAGGAGATGTCCTGGTTGTTCTCGTCGCCCGGCTCGGTCTTGGCGATGGCGATCTGGCGCAGCCGCGAGGGCCGGACCTTGATCACCTTGAAGCGCGAGATGTCGCCGTTGAACTCGTCGAGGCGCTTGAGCGCCCAGGGGCTCATCAGGCCGGTGAGCCGCCGGCGCGGGACGCCGTAGCGCTTCTGGATCTCCTCGCCCATCGTGTCGGGATCGAACAGCCCGAGCGGGCTCTCGAACACCGGCGAGACCTCGTCCCCGGCCTTGAGGACGTAGATCGGGTGGACCTCCATCAGCGCCTTCAGGCGCTCGGCCAGGGACGACTTGCCGCCGCCGACCGGGCCCAGCAGGTAGAGGATCTGCTTGCGCTCCTCCAGGCCCTGCGCGGCGTGGCGGAAGAACGAGACGATCCGCTCGATCGTCTCCTCCATCCCGTAGAATTCGCGGAAGGCCGGGTAGGTCCGGATCGTCCGGTTCATGAAGATCCGGCCGAGGCGGGAATCCTTCGAGGTGTCCACGAATTCCGGTTCGCCGATGGCCGCCAGGATGCGCTCGGCGGACGAGGCGTACATCAGCGGCTCGTCGCGGCAGGCCTCGAGATACTCGGAGAGCGTCATCTCCGTATCGCGGCGGGCCTCGTACCCTCGGGCGAAGCTCTGGAAAAGGTCGTTCGTCGCATGCATCGACATTCGATAACCCTCTCAGACCCTGACAGCTTCATCCTGTCTCGGCTTGGATGCAACCGACAGGCCCGCTTTTGTCGCAGCGCGGCGAACGCACCGCGGGCCTGTCGATTGCGTGCAACACTCATCTGGCCAAAACGCGGCCTCCACCAGGTTCAACGTTGATTTCGATCTCCTTCAGGCGCGCGTTGTAGGATGAAAAACTATGCACGCCCCTGGGTATCCTGCCTCTGCTTAGAGATCCGTGCCTTCTTTCTTGGCATCATCGCCGGATTTTGATCCGGCGGCGCCGACCGTGATCTTGATGTTCTGGGTCTGCACTTGGCCGTCGGCGCCCTTGACCTCGAAAGTCACCTCGTCCGAGCCCGTGAACCCATTGTTGGGCTGGTAGAACAGCGCCTGGACCGCGGCCTCCTTGTTCGGGCAGCGGTAGCTCGCCGGGGTCTTCAGCTTGCCGACCTTGGTGATCACGGAGCCGTTCTTGGGCGCGCCGGAAACCTTGAATTCCGGCATCGGGCCGGGGGTGCAATCCTTCTTGAGATTCGGGGCGATCTCGAGCCGCACGGTCTTGCCGGGGGCGACCGTCTTGGAGCGCGTCACGGTGGTCTGGGCGAAGGCCGGGACCTGGGCCGGCCCCACGAGGAGCAAGCCGCTTGCGAGCAGCACGGCGAGCGGACGAAGGGCGGTCATGCGGCGTCTCTCCGGTTCCGATCCGGGGCCGGATTCCGGGCGCGTCGCCGGTTGCCCCTTCCATCGGTTGGAGCGCATGTGGGGATGCCGGGCACGGCCGTCGAGGGTTCTGGGACCTCCGTCCCGGCCCGGACGGAGGCGTCGGGCCGAATCTTTTCCGGAACCGATCCTATTCCTGCAGCACCGCCGCCACGACCCCGGTGACCCGGGCGATCTGGGCGGCGTCGAACTCGCCGGCGAGGGCGGCGGCAAGCCGAGCCTCGACCCGGGCGCGCTCCCCGGCATCGGCGATCGGCACCGGCGGGATCTGGTCCTCGGGCAGGCGGCAGACCCGGCGGATCGTCTCGGCGGCGGTCAGCAGCTTCTCCCGGTCGGGCGGCCCCATCTCCCACAGGGGATTGCGCAGGCGGCTGATCACCCGCTTGGCGTCCCGGTAGTCCCGATCGATCGTGGTGGCGGCCTCGATCTGGCTGACCAGGAACATCAGTTCGAGGACTTCCGAGGCCGCATCCGGGCAGGAGCGGACGATCCGCATGAGGCGGGCCATCAGTTCCTGGCTGGGTGACAGCTTGGGTTTGGACGCGGCCATGCGGGCGACAACGCAGGTTCCGGCAGGAAAGTTCGCTGGATCCGCAAGTTGCGTGCTCATCGCGCTTCTCGCGTAAGGCGAGAGGCCGCGGCGCGTGTCACACGTCGCGGTCGTAGGGTCGCGTAAGGCGAGAGGCCGCGGCGCGTGTCACACGTCGCGGTCGTAGGGCCTGCGCAGGGCGTCGAGCAGGGCGCGGCAGGCGTGCAGATCCTCCAGCACGCCCATCAGCGCCGCCCGGTCGGGCGTGTCGGCCCGGAGCGCGGTCGCGCCCTCGACCTCCTGGATCAGCGGCTCGGCGGCCTTGGCCTCGCCGCGGCCCACGGCCTGGACGAAGCGGATACCGTTTTCCTTGAGCACCCGCTGCGCCCCCGCGATGGTGTAGCGCTGCACGTAGAGGAGTTGCCGGATGCCGGCGACGAGCTCGACATCCTGGGGCCGGTAATAGCGCCGGCCGCCCGCCCGCTTCACCGGGCGGATCTGGCCGAAGCGGGTCTCCCAGAACCGCAGGACGTGCTGGGGCACGTCGAGCTCGTCGGCGACCTCGCTGATCGTCCGGAACGCACCGGCGCTCTTCTCGCCGAGGGGTTCGAGCGGCATGTCGGCGGCGAGGGCTGAGGGCATGGCTGTCTGAATGACGGGAGCGGGAAGCCCGATGATGCCGGTCTGCGCGGCCGGGCTCAAGCCTCGTGGGCCATCCTGGGCGACGGGGAGGGAAGACTTTTCGCGTGGCGGCGCCGCGACGCCGGCCGAACGACGGGCTTTCGCCCGCAGCGATGCCCGCCGGACGGCCCGCGCTTCGGACGATGCGTCCGCAATGCCCCCGCGCCGTCCTGCGCGCGGTCCGCCCCAAGTCCCGGATATCCGGGATCACGCGCCCCCCTTGGGACGTGCGCTCGCGCACGGACCAAGCTGCGATGCTGCGGTGCACCTTGGCATCTCTGCGTCGCGACGCCAATTCGGCGCCTGACCACCGGACGCGGCGTTGCCGCACCAGCACGAGGTTTCCATGCCGTCCCTGCTAGACCCGATCCGTATCGGCGCCATCGAGGCGAAGAACCGGATCTTCATGGCTCCGCTCACCCGCGGCCGCGCGACCCGCGAGCACGTGCCGACCCCGCTCATGGTCGAGTACTACGCCCAGCGCGCCGGCGCCGGGTTGATCCTCACCGAGGCCACCGGCATCTCCCAGGAGGGGCTGGGCTGGCCGTTCGCACCGGGCATCTGGTCCGACGCCCAGGTCGATGCGTGGCGGCCGATCGTGAAGGCCGTGCACGATCGCGGCGGCAAGATCGTCTGCCAGATCTGGCATATGGGCCGGCTGGTCCATCCGGACTTCCTGGGCGGCGAGAAGCCGGTCTCGGCCTCGGCCACCACGGCCCCGGACCAGGCCCACACCTATTTGGGCAAGAAGCCCTACGCCGAGGCACGCCCGCTCGAGGTCGCCGAGGTCCCGCGGCTGCTCGCGGATTACGAGCGCGCCACCGCCAACGCCCTGGCGGCCGGGTTCGACGGGGTGCAGATCCACGCCGCGAACGGCTACCTGATCGACGAGTTCCTGCGCGACGGCACCAACCACCGCACCGACGCGTACGGCGGCTCGATCGCCAACCGCGTGCGGCTGCTGCGCGAGGTGACCGACGCGGTCGCCAAGGTCGCCGGGCCGGAGCGCACCGGCGTGCGCCTGTCGCCGAACGGCGAGATCCAGGGCTGCAACGATTCGGATCCGGAGGCCCTGTTCGTGGCGGCCGCCCAGGCGCTGGCCGACAGCGGCATCGCCTTCCTGGAGATGCGCGAGCCCGGCCCGGACGGCACCTTCGGCAAGGCCGACCACCCGCCGATCGCCCCGGCGATGCGCAAGGTGTTCCGCAACCCGATGATCCTCAACGCCGATTACGACGGCGTGAGCGGCCAGAAGGTGCTCGATGCCGGGCAGGCCGACGCGATCGCGTTCGGCCGGACCTTCATCGCAAACCCGGACCTCGTCGAGCGCATCGCCAAGGGCGCGCCGCTCGCCAAGGACGAGGCCGCGACCTGGTACAGCCAGGGGCCGAAAGGCTACACCGACTATCCGACCCTGGGCGAAGCCCGCGCCGCCTGATCGGCGCTCCGTCCAGCCCAATCCCCTTACCCTGAGGCGCCCGGCGATCATCGATCGCCGGGCCGCGAAGGAGCCCTCCCGCGGACCGCACCGGGATCCGGAGGGCGCCAGCGAGTCTGCGCAGCATCTCCGGATGCGGGCGCGGCCGGGAGAGGGCCCGTCGCTGGCCGCAGGCTGCACAGGCGATCCGCCTCGCCGCGCATTCGCGTCCCGGGCATTCGGAATCGCCGACGGTGTCGGCCCTGGGCCATGCGCTGTCGTGCGGCGAGCGGCCCCCGATAAACCCCTTTCGGTAACCCGGTTTCGCCCCTGTAGACTTGAATCTGCGGCCGCGCCTATGCAGGCGGCCTCCTCGCGCCTATTTGTGCGCAAGACCATGGATGTGCTGCCCCTCAATACACGCGCGGATACCGGAGTGACCGACGGGCGCTGGAGCACCGCGGCCCGGCTCGCGGAGCTGCACGACCTCGCCATCCTCGATAGCGAGCCCGAGCCGCTCTACGACGACCTTGTCCGGATCGCCGCCCATGTCTGCCGGGCTCCGGTCGCCCTGGTCAGCCTGGTCGATGCCGAGCGGCAATGGTTCAAGTCGGAATTCGGTCTCGGCCAGCGCGAATTGCCGATCAACTGCTCGGTCTGCGCCCATACGATCGACGCCGGTGACTGCCTCATCATTCCCGATCTGGCGGACGACCCGAGGACCATCGACAACCCGTTGGTGACCGGCGGGCCGGGGTTCCGCTTCTACGCGGGGGCGGTGATCCGCGGTGCGCAGGGCATTCCGCTGGGGGCGCTCTGCGTGCTCGACCGGGTGCCACGGCCGGAGGGACTCGACGCCGACCAGACCGCCACCCTGACCGCCCTGGCGCGCCAGATCTCGACCCTGCTCGAATACCGCCGGACCCACGCCCGGGTGGCCGCCCGGGAGGCCGAGCTCGCCGCCAGCGAGCGCCGCTTCCGGGTGATGACCTCGGCGATGCCGCAGATGGTCTGGACCACCCTGCCGGACGGGTTCCACGACTATTACAACGACCGCTGGTACGAGTTCACCGGCATGCCGTACGGCTCCACCGACGGCGAGGGCTGGAACGACGTGTTCCACCCGGACGATCAGGAACGGGCCTGGACGCGCTGGCGCCATTCGCTCGAGACCGGCGAGCCCTACGAGATCGAGTACCGCCTGCGCCATCGCGACGGCACCTACCGGTGGACGCTGGGCCGGGCCATGCCGATCCGCGACGCGGAGGGGCGGATCGAGCGCTGGTTCGGCACCTGCACCGACATCGACGATCTGAAGCGGGCCGAGGACGAGGCGGGCAAGCTCGCCGCCATCGTGGAGACCTCCAAGGATTTCATCGGCCTGTGCACCCTGGACGGGGCCGTCACCCATCTCAACGAGGCCGCCCTGGCGCTGGTCGGGCTGCCCGACCTCGCCACCGCCCGGCAGCACCGGATGGAGGCTTTCTTCTGCCCGGACAGCCGCCGGGTGCTCGCCGAGATTGTGATGCCGGCCCTGAAGCGGACCGGCTCCTGGGAGGGCGAGCTGGCCTTCCGCCATTTCGGCACCGGCGAGCCGGTGGCGGTGCTGTACAACATCTTCCCGGTGCGCGACCCGACCGGAGCCGAGATCGGCTACGCCACCGTCACCCGGGACCTGCGCGAGGCCAAGCGCGCCGAGGAGGCCCGCGACCTGCTGATCCGCGAGCTGTCCCACCGGATCAAGAACATCTTCGCCGTGGTCGGCGGACTGGCGGCGCTCACCGCCCGGAGCGACCCGGCGGCCAAGCCGTTCGCGGCGGCCTTCCGGGAGCGGCTCGGCGCCCTCGCCCGGGCCCACGAATATGTCCGCCCGCACTCCCCCGAGAGCGCCCCCGAGGTGGAGGGCCAGACGGTGCTCGGGCTGATGCGCCTGATCATGGCCGCCTACGAGGAGGGCGGCCGGGCGCGCGTCGCGATCTCCGGCGACGATGCCGCGATCGGCGAGCGCACCGCCACCGCGCTGGCGCTGATCATGCACGAGCAGGCCACCAACGCGATGAAGTATGGCGGGCTCTCCACCAAGGAGGGCGGCGTCACTCTGAGCGGGCTGCGCGAGGGCGGGCGCTACACCTTGACCTGGGCCGAGGCCGGCGGCCCGCCGGTGACGGCCAAGCCCTCCCGCAAGGGCTTCGGCACCGTGCTGGCCGAGCGCAGCGTCGCCGGCCAGCTCGACGGCGTGCTGGAGCACGATTGGGCGCCCGGCGGTCTCTTCATGCGGCTCAGCGTGCCTCTCGAGAATCTCCGCCATTAGGATGACGCGCAGCCCTGGTGAGGCCGGGCCATCGCTGGTCGTGCTCGATTTCGACGGCACCCTGGCGGACAGCTTCGACTGGTTCTGCTCGGTCCTGAACGGGGTCGCCGACCGCTACCGCTTCCGCCGGGTGGAGGCGCACGAGGTCGAGGCGCTGCGGCTGCAGGGCGCGCGGGCGATCGTGGCCCATCTTGGCATTCCACGCTGGAAGCTGCCGTTCATCGCCCGCCACATGCACGCGTTGGCGGCGCGCGACGCCGCCCGGATCGCGCTGTTTCCCGGCGTACCGGCCATGCTGGCGGACCTCCGGGACGCGGGCATCCCGCTGGCGATCCTGTCGTCGAACCGCGCCGACACGGTCCGCCGGGTGCTCGGGGCGGAGAATGCGGACCGGATCGAGGCTTATGCCTGCGGCGCCTCGCTCTTCGGCAAGGCCCGGCGGCTGCGGACATTGCTGGCACGCCGCGGCGTCACGCCGGCGCGGGCCCTGTGCATCGGCGATGAGGTGCGCGACCTGGAGGCGGCGCGGGCGCTCGGCTGCCCGTTCGGCGCGGTGGGCTGGGGCTATACCGACGCGCGGGCGCTGGCGGCGCTCGGCCCCGAACACCTGTTCGCCGAGCCGGCGGACATCGCCCGCCTGGTCAGACGGCGCGAATTGGTCTGAGGCAAGTCGAGGTTCCAAAAGGTCCGGGACCTTTTGCGGGTCCAGGGCGGAGCCCTGCTGTCGGGCTTCGCCCGATACTCCGGGGGCCTCCGCCCCCTAACCCCGCGCCAAAGGGCTCGCCCCTTGGCAACCTCCGGCTCTTGTTACAGCCCGCGCCCGGCGCCCGGGACGACGCTGGTGCCCTTGCCGGAGCCGAACGGCTCGTAGCGGGTCAGGCCGCGGAACAGCTGGCTGAGGAAGGCCCGGTCGGCGCCGCTGGTCGGCGTGGTGCGCTCGATGAAGTCGAACACCTTGCCGTCCTGGAGGCCGTAGAGGGCCACGCGCTCGACCTTGAAGCCGGGGGTGAAATAGACCGCCGTGACCTTCTGGTCCTCGACCTGCTCGCCCAGGAACATGATCGTCCGGCTGGTGTTCTGCGAGATGTAGTACCAGGACTTGTTGCCCACCGTGGAGACCGTCGACGGCGTGCCGAGGATCTGCAGCACCTGCTCGGGGCTCATGCCGGGCTTGATCGTCGCGAGCGCGGCCTGATCGATCTGGTAGCCATGGCGCAGCTCTTCGCCGACGCAACCGGCGAGGCCGGCGCCCGCGAGGCCCAGCAGGGCGAGGCGCGCAAAGGACTGGACGAGACGGCGCCGCATCGGGCCCCCAGAGAGCGTGTTGACGGACGAGCGACGCAGGCCGCCGCCGGTCCATGTCTCCGACGGCGCTTGCGCCTTGGGCGTGGGTTGCCGTACCGCGGGGATATGGCTTTGACAAGGCAAGCTTGGCCACAGGCCCGGGCCCAACGCACCCGCTCTCCCTCCCCCCCTTGCGGGGGAGGGTGGCCCCTGCGTCAGCAGGGGTCGGGAGAGGGGAACCCGGCTGCCGGGAACGGCGCAGCCTTCATGAAGACCACCACTTCGTTCTGCACCGTCGCTCCCCTCTTGCGGGACTTCGTCCCGGCCCGCCATCCTTCGGGGGCCACCCTCCCCCGCAGAGGGAGGAGGGAGAGGCGCGTGTCGGCTTTGTTCCTGGCATCCTTCAAGCTCGCGAGGCATCCATGATCGCCGGCCTGTTCCGGCGCGACAGCGCGCGCCGCCGCGCCGTCGAGGGGCTGCACGCGGCCATCAGCCTGGCGGCGCGCCGGCCGGGCCTCTACACGGGGCTCGCCGTGCCCGACACCGTCGAGGGCCGGTTCGAGGCCCTCTGCCTGCACGTCATCCTGGTCCTGCGCCGGCTCAACCGGCTTCCCGCCCCGGCGGCCGACGTGGCCCAGGATCTGGTTAATGCGGTCTTCGCCCAGCTCGACGCCTCTTTGCGTGAGCTCGGTGTCGGCGATATGGGCGTCGGCAAGCGGATGAAGAAGCTCGGCGCCGCCTTCTACGGCCGGGCCACCGGCTACGATGCCGCCCTCGATGCCGGCGACGGAGCGGCCCTGGCCGTGGTGCTCGCCCGCAATGTCCTGGGCGGCGCAGGTGACGCGGTCGGCCTCGCCGCCTACGTGCTGGCGGCCGACGCGGCGCTGGCTGAGGTCAATCTCGACGGGCTGCTCGGTGCCGGGCCGCCCTTCCCGGAGCCGGACGCCTTCGCGCCGGCCCCGACCGGAGACAGGATATGAGACACCGTACGGGTCCTGAGAGCGGACCGCTCACGCGCTGGGTCAATGTCGAGCGCCTGCCGCAGGGGCGGGGCGCCGTCACCGTCGAGGCGAGCCCGGCCGAATGCGCCACGCTCGCCGCCGATTTCAAGATTCCCGCCATCCGGGACCTGGTCGGGCGCTTCGAGATCTCGGGCTCGACCAACCGGATGACCGTGACCGGCACGGTCGAGGCCGTGGTGACGCAGGTCTGCACGGTCAGCCTCGAGCCGTTCGAGGGACCGGTCCGCGAGCCCGTGGAGGTCGTGTTCACCGACACCGACCAGCTCGCCGGCACCGATGCCGAGGATGTCGAGATCCCCGATCCGCTGATCGGCGGCCGAATCGATTTCGGTGCGCTCACGGCCGAGTTCCTGGCGCTCGGCCTCGACCCCTATCCGCGCAAGCCCGGCATCGCCTTCGAGCCTGTGGTGATCGGCGAGGATGCGGGGCCCTTCGACGCGCTGCGCCAGCTGCGTGATGGAGAGGGGTGAAGGCGGTCGGCTTGGCGCTGCCGCAGTCGGGCCGCTGCGCGGGAGGGGGGAATTCGGCGGTCGGTTTCGACCAAGGGGAATCTCCCATCTAACCCCCTCATCCTGAGGCGACGAAGCGCAGCGGAGGCCTCGAAGGAGCCCTCCAGCCGGCCGCGCGATCCCTGGAGGGCTCCTTCGAGGCCCGCTGCGCGGGCACCTCAGGATGAGGGGGCTTCATAGGATCACCCGGGTTCGAGCACCGCAGGGGATTCGCCCGCCCCGAAACAATTGCCTGACCCGTCCGGCCCGAATTCATTTGCCCGGCGGGCCGGTATCGCTATGGTCCGCCGCGCTTGGCGGGCGGCCCTCCGGCCGTCCCGCCGCACTTCCCCTGCCGAGACCGCGACCCGCAAAGACATGTCCCAACGCGTGTGCATCTCGCTCGACGCCATGGGCGGCGACCACGGGCCCACCACCGTCGTGCCCGGCGCCGCGCTGGCCCGTGAGCGCCATCCCGGCATGACGTTCCTGCTGTTCGGCGACGAGGCGGTGATCGCCCCGCTGGTCGCCAAGGAGCCGCGGCTCAAGGACTGCGTCGAGATCCGCCACACGACTGTGGCCGTGGCCATGGACGACAAGCCCAGCCAGGCGGTGCGCCAGGGCCGGGGCAAGTCCTCGATGTGGCAGGCGGTCCAGGCGGTGCGCGACGGGCAGGCCGATGCCTGCGTGTCCGCCGGCAACACCGGCGCCCTGATGGCGATGTCGAAGATCTGCCTGAAAACCATGTCGGGCATCGAGCGCCCGGCGATCGCCTGCCTGTGGCCCACCGTGCGCGGCGAGAGCGTCGTGCTCGATGTCGGCGCCACCATCGGCACCGACGCGGAGCACCTGGTCGAGATGGCCGTGATGGGCTCGGCCATGGCCCGCATCGTGTTCGACCTCGACAAGCCGACGGTGGGCCTGCTCAACGTCGGCACCGAGGAGATGAAGGGCAACGAGGCGGTCAAGGAGGCCGCCCGGCTGCTGCGCGAGATGGACAGCCCGCGCCTGACCTATCACGGCTTCGTCGAGGGCACGGATCTCGGCCGCGGCACCGTCGACGTGGTGGTGACGGAAGGTTTCACGGGAAACATCGCGCTCAAGACCGCCGAGGGCACGGCCAAGCAGATCGGCACCTATCTCCGCTCGGCCATGACCCGGACGCTGTCGGCCAAGATCGGTGCGCTGTTCGCCCGCCAGGCGTTCAAGGCCCTGAAGGACAAGATGAATCCGAGCCGCGCCAATGGCGGCGTGTTCCTCGGCCTGGAAGGCATCGTCATCAAGAGCCACGGCTCGGAGAACGCGCAGGGCTTCGCCGCGGCCATCGACCTGGCCCACGACATGGCCCGCCAGGACATGATCCGCACGATCCGCGAGATGCTCGACCAGACGGCCGTGCTGGCGCCGGCGTGATGTTTTTGCCTTGCGGCGTGCCGTACCCTACGGGCGGCAGATCGGGCACTCAGCAGTTGGTTCGACGAGGAGATGTGCGGTCCGGAAACCTTGGACTTTCACGCCCCGCGTGAAGCCCTCCCTGCCCTTCCAGGGCGCCGAAGGCGAGTCCGGAAGCCAGAGCCGCCGACGGCGCAAAGTCTTGCTCGACCTATGGTTCTGGATTCCGGGCTCCACTTCGCGGCCCCGGAATGACGGGGTGATCGATCCTGCCGCTGTTGCCCCTCGGATCACCGAACTTGGCCGGGACGGTCCTGGAAAAATTCTCTATCGAGCGCGGGGCCTGCGTGAGGACCACGCGCTTACCACGGAGGCCGGATCCCTATACCGGCGCCGCGTGTTCAGACGGATGGAATACGGACGTCCGGGGCGACACAACTGCGATTGTGAAGCCCGCGCCGTCCGGGAAGGAAAGCGATGTCAGCCCTCCGCACAGATTCCTCGCAGGTGCTGCGCTCGGTGGTGGTCGGGACCGGGTCGAGCCTGCCCGCGCAGGTGGTGACCAACGCGGCCCTGACCGAGCGGGTCGACACCTCCGACGAATGGATCGTCCAGCGTACCGGCATCCGCCAGCGCCATATCGCCGATGCGAGCGAGACCACCTCGGTGCTCGGCACCCGGGCCGCCCAGGCCGCCCTCGCCGATGCCGGCCTGACGGCTGACGACATCGACCTGGTGATCTGCGCGACCTCGACGCCGGACCACACCTTCCCGGCCACCGCCACCCAGATCCAGGCGGCGCTCGGCATCCATCAGGGCGCGGCCTTCGACCTGCAGGCGGTCTGCGCCGGCTTCGTGTTCGCGGTCTCCACCGCCGACAAGTTCCTGACCACCGGCTCGGCCCGCCGCGCCCTGGTGATCGGCGCCGAGACCTTCTCGCGCATCGTCGACTGGGAGGACCGCACCACCTGCGTGCTGTTCGGCGACGGGGCCGGAGCGGTGGTGCTGGAGGCCCGGGCCGATGCGGGCGAGCGCGGCGTGCTCTGCGCCAGCCTGCGCTCGGACGGCCGGCACCGGGACAAGCTCTACGTCGATGGCGGGCCGGGCTCCACCGGCACCACCGGGCATCTGCGCATGGAGGGCCGGGAGGTGTTCCGGTTCGCGGTCGGGCAGGTCACCGACGTGATCGCCGACGCCTTCGCGCAGGCCGGCGTCACCGCGGACGATCTCGACTGGTTCGTGCCGCACCAGGCCAACCGCCGGATCATCGAGGCCTCGGCCGACAAGCTCGGCATCGCCCGCGACAAGATCGTGCTGACGGTGGACCGCCACGGCAACACCTCGGCGGCCTCGATTCCCCTGGCCCTGGACGTCGCCCGGCGGGACGGCCGCATCCAGCCCGGCGACCTGGTGATGATCGAGGCGATCGGCGGCGGCTTCAGCTGGGGCGCCGCCCTGATCCGCTGGTGAGAGGCTGGAGCAATTCCACGCCTCCCTGCGGTTGACCGGGCGGCGGGCGCCGATTAGCGTGCCGGATCATAGGGATACACCTTCAGCTCAGGGTGCGGCGCGGTTCGTCGCGCCTGTGGGCTGTCGGATGAGAAGAGCGGGCGAGGGGACACGGCATGGCAGGCAAGACGGTGACGCGCGCCGACTTGAGCGAGGCCGTCTACCACCAGGTGGGCCTGTCCCGGACCGAGTCTTCCGCCCTGGTCGAGACCGTGCTGTCCGAGATCTGCGCCTGCCTGGCGGGGGGCGAGACCGTCAAGCTGTCCTCGTTCGGGTCCTTCGTGGTGCGCAGCAAGGGCAAGCGCGTGGGCCGCAACCCCAAGACCGGCGTCGAGGTGGCGATCGAGCCCCGCCAGGTGATGGTGTTCAAGCCCTCCAACGTGCTCAAGGCCAAGATCAACGGCCAGGCGATCAACGGCCTGGACAAGCACGACGACGAGGATTGAGCGGCGCCCGAGCATCATCCCGAAAGGCGGCCTCCTTTCGGAACACGATGACGTAAGATCAACGCCCTCCCGTCTCCGGGGCTCGCGCGCCGGAGACGGGAGGCGCGCTCCCGAGAGCATCCGGGGCGTCCTCCGGACACGGGCGCCGCGGGGCGGGGAATGGGTCGCAGCCGTGCCGGCGCGGCCCCGCGCTAGCTCAGCGGGATGGATCGCATCTTTCCCATGACCCGGGATGCCGGGCTCGACCGTCTCTCCGCCTTTCTGGCGGAGGCCGGCGCCGATTACGCCGCCACCCGCAACACCGACCGGGGCGCGCAGGCGCGCCCGACCACCTCGGCGCTGTCGCCCTATCTGCGGCGGCGCCTGATCACCGAGGCCGAGGTGGTGGCCGCCGCCGACAGCGCCTTCGGCGACGGCGGCGCCGAGAAATTCGTGTCCGAGGTGTTCTGGCGGACCTACTTCAAGGGCCATCTGGAGACCCACCCGGCCGCCTGGACGGATTTTCTGGCGCTGGCCGCGGCGGACCGGGCGCGGCTTTCCGCTGAGCCGGGGCTGCGCCGGACCTACGAGCGCGCGGTCGAGGGCCGGACCGGCATCGACGGCTTCGACGATTGGGTGCGCGAGCTGGTCGAGACCGGCTGGCTGCACAACCATGCGCGGATGTGGTTCGCCTCGATCTGGATCTTCACCCTGCGCCTGCCCTGGGCGCTCGGCGCCGACTTCTTCCTGCGCCATCTCGTCGATGGCGACCCGGCGAGCAACACCCTGTCCTGGCGCTGGGTGGCGGGCCTGCACACGCGGGGCAAGCATTACGTCGCCCGGGCCGAAAACATCCGGCGCTACACGGAGGGCCGGTTCGATCCCGCCGGGCTCGACGAATATCCGGATTCCCTCGATGAACCGAACCCGCCGCGCGAGGTGGCGCTGCCGCGGGCCGATGCGGCGCCGGCCGGCGACGTCGCCCTGTTGCTGCATCTCGACGACCTGCACCCGGAGAGCCTGCCGCTGGGCGACGCCCGGGTGGTCCGGGTCGGCGGCCTGGTCGCCCACGCCCCGGATGCGTCGGACAAGGTTCGGGCGGCCGATGCGGCGGCGATGGCCGATGCCCTGGCGCGCGCGGCGGCGCATTTCGGCTGCCCGGCGGGACCGGTGGCCCCGGATTGGTCCGACGCCCACCCGGTCGTCACGGCCTGGGCTCCGGTCGGCCCGTCCGCGGATGCCCTCCCGGACGCGTGCCTGCGCGTCCGGCGGCCCTGGGACGAAGTCGCCTGGCCGCTGGCCACCCGCGGCTATACCCGGGTGAAGAAGGCCATCCCGCAGCTGCGGCCGCAGTGATCGTCGGGGCAGGACCTGGCGATTGACGGTGGCGTGATCGACCTCCGGTCCGCGCGCGCGGCGCAGCGCCTCGCGCGCGCAACGCGTCGCGTCGGGGCCTGGAGACCGCCCGGGCGATCAGGGCGGCCGGGACATGCCGGCCTTCCAGGCGCTGCGCGCGTCGCGCCCCAGCCCGCGGCCAGGCCTTGCGGATCCTGGGCCGGCCCCGGGGCTGGAGCGGCAGGCGCGGCGGCTGCGCCCGACGACCCGTCAAAGCGGGCGTGATCGCGTTTGCGACGCGCCCGCGCCCGTCACGTCCGGTCAAACTCGCTGCACCAGACGCCCGGATCTAACGTTTGCGAATTCTTCGGCCGCAGCGCTAAACCCAGCGTTAACCTTAATCAGTGATTTGCCAGATCATGAACGGCGTCGTGCGGATTCGACCTGCCGCCGCGTAAGGATGGCACATCATGCGGCTGATCGTCGGCACAATCATCGTCTTCGCCTGCGTCTTCGGCAGCTACGCGATGATGGGCGGCCACCTGCTCGTCCTGTGGCAGCCGTTCGAGTTCGTCATCATCCTCGGTGCCGCGATCGGGGCCTTCGTCATCGGCAACGTCGGGCCGGTGCTCAAGGCCGTGCCCTCCATGCTGGGGACGCTCGTGAAGGGCCCCAAATACACGCAGCAAAGCTATGTCGAACTGCTGGGTATGCAGTATTCGTTGTTCAAACTTGCGAAGTCGAAGGGCGCGATGGCGCTCGAGCCGCACATCGAGGATCCGAGCGCGTCGACGCTGTTCAACGCCTTCCCGACCTTCGCAGCGAACCATCACGCCGTCGAGTTCGTCTGCGACTACATGCGTATGGTCACGCTGGGCGCCAACAACGTCTACGAGATCGACGCGCTCATGGATGAGGAACTGGAGACGCACCACCAGGAGCAGGAGCGTGTCGTGTCGGCCATGCAGTCGCTCGCCGACGGAACACCGGCGCTCGGCATCGTCGCCGCCGTGCTCGGCGTGATCAAGACGATGGGGGCGATCAAGGAGCCGCCGGAGGTCCTGGGACATCTGATCGGCGGCGCGCTGGTCGGCACCTTCTTCGGCGTCTTCGTCGCCTATGGCTTCTTCGGGCCCATGGCGCAGTCGCTCAAGAGCCTCTTCGAGGCCGAATCCAAGTACTTCCTGTCCCTCAAGGCGGGTCTGCTCGCCCATATCGGCGGCCAGCCGCCGGTGATGGCGGTGGAATTTGCCCGCAAGTCCCTGATGAGCGACGTCCGCCCGACCTTCAACGAAGTGGAAGCGGCAACCGCCGCTCTGCCCGCCCAGAACTGACCCGGTATCGAGCAGGGATTCGATGGCCACGATCATCATCAAGAAGGTCAAGAAGGCCGCTCACGCGCATCACGGCGGGGCCTGGAAGATCGCCTATGCGGACTTCGTGACCGCCATGATGGCGTTCTTCCTGTTGATGTGGCTGATCAGCATGACGACGCAGGAGCAGAAGAACGGTTTGGCGGAATACTTCGCGCCGTCGGCATCGAGCCCTGCAACCAGCGGCGCTGGCGGAATGCTCTACGGCACCGCCCTGGACACGTCGGGCAACAAGGCGTCCACGCCCCGCGACGCGGCGCGGGGCTCTGCCGAGCCGGAGGACAGGGCGCGCCCGAACACGCCGGGCCGCGCCAGCGATGTCGATACCAGCCGCCCGGCCGCCAGCGCGCAGACCGATTACAGCGCCATAGCCAGCCTCCGGCAGGCGCTCCAGTCGATGCCCGACATCGCCGAGCTGTCGAAGAACATCGTGATCGAGCCGACTAGGGAGGGCGTGAACGTGTCCCTCGTGGATCAGGACGGCCGCTCCATGTTCCGCGAGGGCTCCGTCGACCCCAACGAGCGCACCCGTCGCGTGCTGGAGGCGCTCGCGCCCGCCCTGCGCAAGCTGCCCAACCGCCTGTCGATCACCGGCCACACGGCCGTCGCGCGCCCGGGCTCGGCGCGGGGCGTCGAACCCTGGAACCTCACCGCCGGGCGTGCGCTCGCCGTGCGCGAGATCCTGTCGGGCGCCGGCGTTCCCAACGACAACTTCCTGTCCGTGGTGGGCCGTGCCGACACCGAGCCGGTTTTTCCCGACAATCCCTACATCGCCCCGAACCGACGGGTGACGATCACGCTGCTCCATGCGAATCCGCCGGCGCCCCCGAACGTCTTTCGCTGACGACACGGCGCCTTGCCGCCTGAGAGCCGGTCCCGATCGTGTTGCGATCGGGACCGGCTCTCAGTCCGTGATGTGACGCGCTCGCAAACGCCGAACCGGTATCTACTTCGGGCGGCGCGCGCTCGAACGGTCGCTGCGGCGGCGATGAGCCATCCGCCCACCCGATGCCTTTCGCGACGCGCATCGCTCAAACGCGTCCCGGCAGCCCGCATGGCGATCGATCCTTTCGTCACGACGCCAGGGGCGGATGGGCTGGAGGCTACCGGGCGCAGGCCCGATCAGTTTCGCCCGAGCGAAACCAGCGGCCCGGCATCAAGGTGCTCGAGAATCCGCTTCAGTGCCGCGACGTTGTTCTTGTCTTCGGTGCTGTCCAGCGCATCCTGTAGCACCAGGCGGATATCCTCCGCTTCGACCCGCTCCATGTCCCAGTTCGGATAGAGACGCTCTCGCTCTTCCTCGCTCTGGCTCAGCGAAACGATATCGTAATGGCGCGAATCGCCATGAAGGCTCGTGATCAGCTTCTGGATCTCGGCGGCCGGCCCCTCGATCCACTGGAAGAAAACACCGCTGCCGTAAACCAGCACGCCGGTGATGCCGCGGGCGAGATTGTGGCGCTGGGCCGCCTCGACGATGCGGCCGACCTCGGCGTCGTCGACGCCGACGGCGGCGCGGCTGCAGTAGACGAAATGATACAGCGCGGGCAGCGCGGGTTCGTTCAACTCGGCGCCACGTGGAATGCCGTATTCGTCGAACATGGATCGGCGCTCCGTTTGTGCCAGGCAGGCCGTTCCGCCCGGTGTGTCAGCAGCAGGATAACGCAACGGACCGGATTTGGAATTGAATCCGTCCGCCCCATACCTCGGGCGGACACCGAAGGTACCGCGACTCGACGAACCCACACGTGCGCGCGCCCCGCGCTTTGCCAGCTGTGTGGTCCCGCTCGCCTATGGCGGGGTGCTCGACGACGGCCCGCCACCCAGTCTTCAGGCGGGACACGGCTTGCCGAGCCGATGGGAGCGGTTGCGCCGATAACGACGACCTTCATGCGACGCTCCGGCTGTCTCGCAGCCGATCGCGGGCTTTCCACGAAACGCCCAGCGCGCGCATGGGCGATGTAGCACTGGCAGGAGCGCAATCTTGCGGTTCAGCGAGCAGGACGCGTCGAACCGAAGGTCGGTTTTCTGCCGGTCGGCCATCGTCTGAAGCCGGCGCCCAGCGGCCTGCCGTCCCTCCCGGAACACGCGTCCGCTCGTCGCGTTTCGCCACCGGAAGCGACCGACGACAATCCACCCGTCTCAGGCATCGCCATGACCAGGCTGATTGCGGTCGGGCTCTCGGTCGGGCGTCCGGCGCCGGAGCAGCGGCTCGATCCTGCATGAACCGTCTGGGCCCAGGCAGGATCGCCGCCCCCGCCCCTCAGTAATGCGCCAGCACCGCCAGCAGCAGCAGGGCGATGATGTTGGTGATCTTGATCGCCGGGTTCACGGCGGGGCCGGCCGTGTCCTTGTAGGGGTCGCCGACCGTGTCGCCCGTCACCGCGGCCTTGTGGGCCTCGGAGCCCTTGCCGCCGTGGTGGCCGTCCTCGATGTACTTCTTGGCGTTGTCCCAGGCGCCGCCGCCCGAGGTCATCGAGATCGCGACGTAGAGGCCGGTGAGGATCACCCCGAGCAGGCTCGCGCCTACCGTGGCGAAGGCCTGGCTCTTGCCCGCAATCAGCTGGATCACGAAGAAGATCACGACCGGCGAGAGCACCGGCAGCAGCGACGGGACGATCATCTCCTTGATCGCCGCCCGGGTCAGCATGTCGACCGCGCGGCCGTAATCGGGCCGGTCGGTGCCCTGCATGATCCCGGGCTTCTCCCGGAACTGGCGCCGGACCTCCTCGACCACCGCGGCCGCCGCCCGGCCGACCGCCGTCATGGCGATGCCGGCGAACAGGAACGGGATCAGGCCGCCGAGCAGCAGCCCGACCACCACGTAGGGGTTGGACAGGGAGAAATCGACGCTGACGCCCTGGAAGAACCGGTACTGCGTCGGGCTGGCATTGGCGATGAAGTAGTTCAGGTCGGACGTGTAGGCGGCAAACAGCACCAGGGCGCCGAGGCCGGCCGAGCCGATCGCGTAGCCCTTGGTCACCGCCTTGGTGGTGTTGCCGACGGCATCCAGCGCGTCCGTGGACTTGCGGACATCCGGGGGCAGGCCGGCCATCTCGGCGATGCCGCCGGCATTGTCGGTGACCGGCCCGAAGGCGTCGAGCGCCACGATGAAGCCGGCGAGCGCCAGCATGGCGGTGACCGCGATGGCGATGCCGAACAGGCCGGCCAGCGCATGGGTCGCGATGATGCCGGCCACGATCACCAGCGCCGGGAGCGCCGTGGATTCCAGCGAGATTGCCAGGCCCTGGATCACGTTGGTGCCGTGGCCGGTCACGGAGGCGTCGGCGATGGACTTCACCGGGCGGAAATTGGTGCCGGTGTAGTACTCGGTGATCACCACGATGAGCGCCGTGATGGCGAGCCCGATCACCGCGCAGCCGAACAGGCCGCCCGACGTGAAGGTCACGCCGGTGGAGGTGGTGAAGGCGGTCGAGAAGCCGCCCAGCAGGGTCAGGTTGACGATCGCGATCGCCACCACGGACAGCACGCCCGCGGTGATCAGCCCCTTGTACAGGGCGCCCATGATCGACTGGTTGGCGGACAGCCGCACCGCGTAGGTGCCGGTGATCGAGGTGACGATGCAGGCCGCCCCGATGGCCAGGGGATAGAGCATCATCGGCTCCAGCACCGCCCGGCCGCTGCCGGTGGGGCCGGAGAAGAAGATCGCGGCCAGCACCATGGTGGCCACGATGGTCACCGCGTAGGTCTCGAACAGGTCGGCCGCCATGCCGGCGCAATCGCCGACATTGTCGCCGACATTGTCCGCGATGGTGGCCGGGTTGCGGGGGTCGTCCTCCGGGATCCCGGCCTCGACCTTGCCGACGAGATCGCCGCCGACATCGGCGCCCTTGGTGAAGATACCGCCGCCCAGCCGCGCGAAGATCGAGATCAGCGAGGCGCCGAAACCGAGCGCCACCAGCGCGTCGATCACCTCGCGGCTCGACGGGTCGAGCCCGGCGCCGCGGGTGAGGAACAGGTAGTAGAGGGCGACCCCCAGCAGCGCGAGGCCGGCGACCAGCATGCCGGTCACGGCGCCGGACTTGAATGCCATGTCGAGGCCGGCCCCCAGCGAGGTCGATGAGGCTTGCGCGGTGCGGACATTGGCGCGCACCGAGACGTTCATGCCGATGAACCCGGCCGCTCCCGACAGGACGGCGCCGATCAGGAATCCGACCGCGACCTTGATCCCGAGGAACACCGCCAGCAGCACGAACAGCACCAATCCGACCAGGCCGATGGTGAGGTATTGCCGCTTCAGATAGGCCTGCGCGCCCTCCGCGATGGCGGCGGCGATCTCCTGCATGCGCTGGGTGCCGGCGTCGCGCCGCATCACATCGAGGATCGTGACGATGCCGTAGGCGACGGCGCAGAGCCCGCCCACGATGATCAAGGCCAAGGGGATCATGCTCTACCGTCCTTATTCTTATCGGGCCTGGCGGGGCTTGTGATTGTTGTCGAGCTTGGCCACCGGAGGACGGCCATGGGACGTGTGCTCGAGTCGCGGCATTCCTTCCCAGAAAATCAGTCTTGGCGTGGCCGCCGCCGATGGGTGACCGTTTCGGCGACAGTGAGCCGTCTCAGCAAAGGATAAGAACCGGCCCGAGCATGGCGTGTTCGAGCCGACTCTAGTTGCCAAACTTCGCCGGTGAGCGCAAATGCCAAGTTCAGCAGTTCCGGCAGCGCGATACGCGAATGCTGCACCGCGCAAGACTTTGGCGGGCTCTTGCTGCGAGGAGCCTTCGCAGCGAACCGGACTTTGCGGAGCCATTTCTTCGAAGGCTGGACCGCGCTCGCGACGCTCGGGCCTCCCGGCGGACCGGATTCTGCGCAGGATCGCCGGCCTTAACCCGCGATTAACCATACGTCCTTCTACTTCCGGTTGTACACGCGGATGGGGCTGGACATGAGCAGCGACCAGGTCGCCAAGCTGGCGGCGACGATCGAGGTCTTGACGGGGGCGGTGCACTTTTTGATCGCCGAGCGGGTCGCGGCCCAGCCGGAAGCGGCCCAGGGCGACCTGCTGCACATCCTGCAGCGGGCGTTCTCGACCCCGCCCCGCCCGGAGGAGGCGGTCACCGGCCGCTCCGCAATGACGCCCGGCGACATGGCCTTGTGGATGCCGATCGTGGCCGCCGGCATGATGGACGAGGTCCGCCGCCAGATCGGCCGCCAGCCCGAGGGGGTCACCCACATCGTGCTGGGCCGGACCAGCCCCGGCCCCGCCTCAGAAGTGGCTGAACGCCCCAGCCGCGAACACGCGCGCAGCGCCATCGCCCATTTCGAAGCCGGGCGGGCCGTCGCCTGAGGTGACGGTGCCGATGGCGGTGAGCGGGATGCCGGCTTCCGCCGCCTCGGCGCGGAGCGCGTCGAGCCCCTCCGGGGCGACCGTGCAGAGAATTTCGTAATCGTCGCCGCCGGTTAGGATCGGCTCGATCAGGCCGGGCTCCGCCGCGCGCGCCCGGGCGGCGGCCTCCGAGAGCGGCACGGCCTCGACCGCGATCCGGGCGCTACGGCCCCCGCCCAGCATCTTGGCGAGGTCGCCGGCGAGCCCGTCCGACACGTCCATCGCCGCCGCGGCGTGGCGGCGGATCGCGCCCGCCAGGGCGAGGCGCGGGCGCGGATGCAGGTAGCGGTCGGCCAGCACCGCCCGCTGCGCCGGATCGAGGGACGCCGCCCAGGCCGCCTCCGGCTCCAGGCGCAGCCGCAGGCCGAGCGCCGCATCGCCGATCGTGCCGCTGACGCAGATCCGGTCACCGACTCGTGCGGTGCCGCGCCGGACGATGCCGCCGCCCGGCACCTCGCCGAACGCCGTGATCCCGATCAGGGCCGGCCCGCCGGAGCGCACCGTATCGCCGCCGAGCAGCGGGCAGCCGGCCGCGGCGGCCGCCGCCCCGAGCCCCTCGGAGAAGCCGGCGAGCCACGCCTCCGTCCAGTCGTCGGGCAGCGCCAGGGTCAGCAGGAAGCCGCGGGGCACCGCACCCTTCGCGGCGATGTCGGACAGGTTCACGCCGAGCGCCTTGCGGGCGATCGAGGCCGGGGGATCGTCGGGGAAATAATGGATCCCGGCCACCACCGCGTCGGCCGTAACCACGAGGTCGTGCCCGGGGGTCGGCGTCAGCGTCGCGGCATCGTCCCGGAGCCCGTCCGCCCCCGGTCCCGCCAGCGGGGCAAAATAGCGGGCGATCAGCCCCTCCTCGGAGGCGCGCCCCGGCCCGGCCACGGCTCAGGCCTTCTTGGCAGGCGGCTTCCCGGAGCCCGGCTTGCCGCCACCCTTGTTGCTCCCCCCCTTGGGCGCACTTACCTCGCCCGGCCGGACTTCCCGGGCGACCCGGTCGAGCACGGCGTTGACGAGGCCCGGCTCGTCGGCGGTGTAGAAGCTGTGGGCCACGTCGACATATTCGGAGATCGCCGCCGGCGCCGGCACGTCGAGCCGGAACATCAGTTCGTAGGCGCCCGCCCGCATGATCGCCCGCAGCACGATCTCGATCCGCCGAAGCGGCCAGCCCTGGGCCAGGGCCTGGTCGAGCTTCTGGTCGATCGCCCGCTGCTCCTCCACGGTGCCGCGCAGCAGATCGCGGAAGAAGGCGGTCTCGGCCTTGGGATGCAGGATCCCGTCGACCTCCTGGCCGATCCAGAACGCCTCGAACTCGGCGAGCGCGTCGAGGACGCCCTTACCGGAGATGTCCATCTCGTAGAGCGCCTGCACCACAGCGAGGCGCGCGCCACTGCGCGGGCTGATCGTCCGGGCGGTCTCCTGGATACCCTCTGGGGCGCTATCCTGGGCGGTGCCGTCCGGCCTGGTTTCGGTGGTCCCGGTCATGTCGGTTCTCGTTATTGCGGGCGCGCCGCCTCGGCCGCGCGCTTGAGGGCGAGCACCGCGAGTGCCGCCTCGGCCGCGCCGCCGCCCTTGTTCATCTCGGCGACCCGGGCGCGTTCCAGCGCCTGCGCCTCGGTCTCGACGGTGAGGATGCCGTTGCCCAGCGGCAGCCGACGCTGGACCGAAAGGTCCATCAAGGCGCGGGCGCTCTCGCCGGCCACGATGTCGTAGTGTCCGGTCTCGCCGCGGATCACGCAGCCGAGGGCCACCACGGCATCGTAATCGTCCGCCAGGATCGCCACCGCGGCGGGAATCTCCAGGGCGCCCGGCACCGTCACAACGGTGGCGTGCGCGCCGGCCGCCTCGATCGCCGCCCGCGCGCCAGCCAGCAGCTCGTCCGCGAGGGCGTCGTAGTAACGCGCCTCGACGACAAGGATGCGGGCGCCGGCGAGCGCCGGATCCGCGGGCTTCGGCGCCGTGGCGGCGCGGGTCTGGGCGACCATGGCTTCGTCCGGTCGGTTTTAGGGGATGACGGGGCGCCGGCAGCGAGCACCCACAGGGGAGTGGGACGGTTAGACCGAAGCGGCCGGCGCGACAAGCGGCGGGGGCGCCTAGCGCACCAGCGGTGGCAGCGGCGGCGGCCCGCCTTCGGGCAACGCCGTGCGGGCGACGTTCATGGTCATGGCCAGCAGCGCGTAGTAGCCGTTGATGCCGGTGAGATCGATCACGCCCTGCTCGCCGAAGCGCGCCACCACGGCGGCGTAGGTGACCTCACTCACCGCGCGGTTGTGCTGCAGCTCGGTCGAGAACGCGTAAGCAAGCGCCTCGTCGTCGCTCATCGTGACGGGACGGCGCCCCTCGGCCAAAGCCTGTGCGGTCTCCGGTGCGACCCCGGCCTTGAGGGCGATCGGGTGATGGATCTGCCACTCGACCTGCTGGCTCCACAGACGGGCGACGATCAGGATCACGAACTCGCTGATGCGCAGCGGCAGGGCGCTGCCGTAGCGGAGATAGAGCCCCATGCGGCTGGCGCACAGCATCAGGTCGGGGCTGCGCAGCAGCGGCACGAACGGCCCGAAGACCGGGACCCCACGCTCGGCCCGGAACGCGTCCGCAGCCGCGACCTGCGCTTCCGAAAGGTTCTCGACCGGGATCTCCGGCAGGCGGTCCGTACGCGTCATGGCTTGCCCGTTCTCCCGTACCGTACGCGTGTGACGCACTCTGGATTTCCGATCCCTGTCAGCCTAGACCGTTCAGGCTCACAGGGACGCCCCGCGCCCGATCCGGACGCGCTCCGAAACCCCGCCAGCGAGGCTTACGGCTTTGGCCCTCCCCGTCAACGAACGCCGGCGCATCATGCTGCTCACGGGCGCAAGCCGGGGCATCGGCCACGCCACGGTCAAGCGCTTCTCAGCGGCCGGCTGGCGAGTCATCACCTGCTCGCGCCACGCGTTTCCCGAAAACTGCCCCTGGGAGATGGGCCCCGAGGATCACCTTCAGGTCGATCTCGCGGACGCACAGGACACGATGCGCGCCATCGAGGAGGTCCGTGGGCGGCTCGACGCCGAGGGCGGCGTGCTGCACGCGCTGGTCAACAATGCCGGCATCTCGCCGAAGGGTCCGGCGGGCGAGCGCCTGGGCGCCCTGGCCACCGAGTTCGACGGCTGGCAGCGGGTGTTCCAGGTCAACGTCTTCGCCACGATCCTGCTGGCCCGCGGCCTGCGCGACGAGCTCGCCCGGGCCCGGGGCTCGATCGTCAACGTCACCTCCATCGCGGGTTCCCGGGTCCACCCGTTCGCGGGCGCGGCCTACGGCACCTCCAAGGCGGCGCTCGCCGGCCTGACCCGCGAGATGGCCGCCGATTTCGGCCCCCTCGGCGTGCGGGTCAACGCGATCTCCCCCGGCGAGATCGACACCTCGATCCTGTCGCCCGGCACGGAAAAGCTCGTCGAGCAGATCCCGCAGCGGCGGCTCGGCACCCCGGACGAGGTCGCCAAGGCGATCTACTTCCTGTGCACCGATGCCTCGTCCTATGTGAACGGGGCCGAGTTGCACATCAACGGCGGCCAGCACGTTTGACCCGGCGATCCGGGCAGCCTGTGACCGCCATGCGCCAAGCTCCGGCCGTCGAGCGACGGCGCTTTGCGATCCTCCTCAGCCTGTTTCTGTGCACGCCGCTCGCCTCCCCCCGCGCGGAGGCGCCGGGCGTCCGGATCCTCGACCTGCCCTTCAAGGTGCGGGCGTTGCGCGGGCCGCGCAGCGAGGCGGCGATCTCGGTTGCGACCTCCGGCCTGCTGCCGATCGCCGGCGCGAAAGCCGGCCCGGCGGCCGGTGACGAGGAGAGTGCCCCGATCGCCCTGATCTGGGGCGATGACGGCGGCGCGGTGCTCAGTCTCACGGACGGCACCGTCATGGTCCGGCCGATCGGCCGGGATGCGGTCGAGGGGCTGACCGCCGCCGAGACGCCGCGGGGCGCCTTGCCGGGCTCGCGCCGGGTCCTGGCCGGGGCCTTGAGCGCCTATCTCACCGGCCGCGCCCGGGCGCCCGACGGCGGCGACGCCGCCGCGGTCCTGACCATCCGCGAACGCCAGCCGATGGCGGTCAGCACCGACCCGAAGCCCGTCCCGGTCGCCACCGTCACGGTGCCGGCAGGCGGCGAGGCGGTGTTCGCGCCTCTCCGGCCGCGCCTGCTGCGCCTCGCCGGCCTTCCGGCTCTCCTGGCGGCCACCCTGTCGGGAGCGGAGGCGGGGGGGCTCGTGCTGATCGGGCGTCCGGACGGTCAGCCCGCCTGGGGCGTCATGGCCCGCACGCCGCCGCAGCCCGGGCCGCCCCTCAAGATCGCCGGCATCGCGGATTTCGCCGGTTCCGGCGGCTTGCAGGCCGCCACGGTCAGCGCTCGAGGCCTGCTGCAGATCTGGACGCTGTCCCCCGACACGATCGAACCGGCCGGCGAGGCATCGGGCTACGCAACGGGCGACGGCGATGCCGACCTCGCCGTCACGAACCCCACCGCTGGGCCGCCCGAGCTCGTGCTGCCGGTGGCAGGCCGTCCCGAGATCGCCCTCCTCCAGGCCAAGGGCTCGCTGCGCGAGCGCCTGCGCATCCCGCTGCCCGCGCCGGCCACCACCGGCATCGTGGCCCTGGGCGAGGGCACGGCGACGCGGCTGCTCGTCGGTCTCGCCGACGGGCGCGTCGCGGTCATCGCGCCTGATGGAGGCAAGCCGTGACCGAGGGCACAGCCGATGGCGGCAGCCGCCTGTTTCCAACCCGACCCTATGTGGGCGCGTCGATCGCTGTGATCCGCGGTGAGCACGTCCTATTGGCGGCCCGGGCCAACGAGCCGATGCGCGGCGTCTGGACCCTGCCAGGCGGCCTGGTGGAGGCCGGCGAGGCCCTGGCCGAGGCGGCGTTGCGCGAATTGTCCGAGGAGGTCGGCCTCACCGCCGAGGTGGTGGGTGTGCTTTCGCCCACGGAGATCATCGTCCGGGACGAGGCCGGCCGCGCCCGCCATCACTACGTCGTCCATCCGCACGCCGCCCTGTGGTGCGGTGGCGAGCCCGTGACCGGTCCGGAGGCGCTTGGGGTGCGCTGGGCGACACGCGACGAGGTCGCCGGCTTGGCAACGACGCCCGGCCTGATCGAAACCCTGCACGAGGCGTTCACGCTTGTGCGTGAGATGGGAGCGCGCACGTGAGGCTTCCGATCATCCTGTGTCTTGCCGTAGCACTCGCGGGGCCGGCCCTGGCGCAGCAGCGCGGCAGCCGCGCTGCACCCGCCCCCGCTAAGGATGCACCCAAGGAGGCATCCCCGCCGGCCGACGTACCCGCCCCTTACGACCGCGATCTGATGCGGATGTCCGAGATCATCGGGGCCCTAGCCTTCCTGCGTGGCCTCTGTGCGGCACCCGACGCAGCGGAATGGCCGGCTCGCATGAAGGCCCTGATCGAATCCGAGGGCGTGACCCCGGCTCGGCGCGACCGGCTGGCCGGCGCCTACAATCGCGGCTATCGCGGTTACGCGCTGACCTACAGGGTCTGCACGCCCGCGGCGCACGAGGCGGCCGCGCGCTACGTCGCCGAGGGCGACAGGCTGTCGCACGCCCTGGCCGGACGGTTCGGCGGGTGATGCAGAGGGAACACACCCCTTCCGCAACCCTGAGAAGCATCAAGTTCGAGCATCCGCGTTAACCGATCTGAAATTCCTGACTGGCCGAGGCGCGGGGAGCCGCCTATCATTCGCTGGTCCGCCGGGTCCTGTGCCCGGCGCAGCGGAAGTATCGGCCTATGCAGCACATCTCTCAGACCGCCCCCATCGAGGTTGATGTCGAGGAGAAACGCGTCGCTCTGAGTTACGTCTCGGAGGCGTTCGCGGAAGGCTGCCTCGACGGCCTCGACGGTGATTGCATGGCCCAGGCCGCTCTCTTCGCAGCATTCCAGGAACTCGTGATGACCTACGGCGAGGAGGCCACTGCCCGCTACGCTGAGGGCTTTCCGGAGCGCATTCGCGGCGGCGCCTTCACGACGACCCTGCAGCACTGAGGAGACCGGCGACGGTGAACGGTTGAGGCGGGCACGCGAAGCACCTAACTCCCGGCCATGCGCTCCGGGTTGCCGGGTCGCCCCCGTCGCGTGAGGATCTGCCTGCCATGCCCGTCGCCCTGCTGCCGGACCGTACCCTCGTCACCGTTACCGGGCCGGATGCTGCCGCGCTGCTCCAGGGCGTGCTGACCTGCAACGTCGAGACCCTTCAGGATGCAGAGACCCGCCTCGGCGCCCTGCTGGCGCCGCAGGGCAAGATCCTGTTCGACTTCCTGATCTCGCGGATCCCGGATGGGTTCCGCCTCGACACGGCCATCGACCGCGCCGCCGACCTCGCCAAGCGCCTGACCCTCTACCGGCTGCGCGCGCAGGTCGCGATCGCGGTCGACCCGACCGTGGCGGTGGCGGCTGCCTGGGCCGGCGCCTCCCCGGCGGTGGAGACCGGAACCGTCGCCGATACCCGCCATGTCGATCTCGGCGCCCGACTCTACGCCGCCGAGGGCGCTTTTTCCGCCGATGCCGCGGAGGCGGATTACCACCGCCACCGCGTCCGGCTCGCCGTGCCCGAGGGTGGGCGCGACTACGCCTATGGGGACGCGTTCCCCCACGAGGCGATGATGGACCAGCTCGGCGGCGTCGACTTCAAGAAGGGCTGCTACGTGGGCCAGGAGGTGGTCTCGCGCATGCAGCACCGCGGCACCGCCCGCACCCGGATCCTGGCGGCCCATTACTCGGGCGAGGCCCCTCACCCCGGCACCGAGATCAATGCCGGCGGCAAGGTTTTGGGCACCACCGGCAGCGCCGGAGAGAATCGCGGCCTCGCCCTGGTCCGCCTAGACCGTCTGGGCGATGCCTTTGCGGCCGGCGAGATGGTGCTGGCGGGCGACCGCCCGGTGACGTTCGAGAAGCCCGCCTACGCAACCTTCGCGCTCTCGGAAGCGGTGGGATCGCCGACGGCCTGACCGCGGATCCGGTCGTGGTGCAGGAATAGCGTTCCGCTCCTGTTCTCGCTAAACCAGCGGGATGTCCGAGACCGGCCTGATCGATCACCCCGATGGCTGCCCCCGCTGCTGGTGGGCCGGCCATGACCCGCTCTACGTCGCCTATCACGATACGGAATGGGGCGTGCCCGAGCGCGACGGCCGAGCGCTCTACGAGAAGCTGATCCTCGACGGCTTCCAGGCGGGCCTGTCCTGGATCACGATCCTGCGCCGCCGCGACGGGTTTCGGGATGCGTTCTCCGGCTTCGATCCGGAGGCCATCGCCCGCTACAACGACGCCGATGTGGCCCGGCTGATGGCGGACACCCGCATCATCCGCAACCGCGCCAAGATCCTAGGTACGATCGCCGGGGCCCGGGCCTGGCTGCGGATCGAGGCGAACGGCCCCGGCTTCGCGCCGTTCCTGTGGGATTTTGTGGACGGGCGGCCGATCCAGGGCGGCGCCCGGAGCCGCGCCGAGATCCAGACCGAGACACCGGTCTCCCGGGCGATCGGCAAGGCCCTCAAGGCGGAGGGTTTCTCCTTCTGCGGCCCGACCATCGTTCACGCCTTCATGCAGGCGGTCGGGATGGTGAACGACCACCTCGTCGGCTGCCACCGGCATGGGCCCTGCGCCGAACTGGAGCAGCCGGCATGAGCGAGGCGCGCGACCCGGCGCCCCGGGCCTGGCAGCGGATGCTGTCCGGCCGGCGCCTCGACCTGCTCGATCCCGCGCCCCGGGACATCGAGATCGCCGACATCGCCCACGGGCTCGCCCGGGTCGCCCGCTGGAACGGCCAGACTCATGGGCCGCACGTCTTCTCCGTGGCCCAGCACAGCCTGCTGGTGGAGGCGGTCGGGCGTCACATCGCCCCCGGCTGCACCGATCCCGACGGGCTGGAGCTGCTGCTGCACGACGCCCCGGAATACGTCGTCGGCGACATCATCTCGCCGCTCAAGGCCGCGATCGGTGACGCCTATCGTGGGGTCGAGCTGCGCCTGCTCGCCGCCATACGCCGCCGCTTCGGCCTGGCCGAGCCGGCGACCACCCTCGGCCAGCTCGTCAAGCGTGCTGACCGGATCGCCGCCCATATCGAGGCGGTGGAACTCGCCGGATTCACCCCGGACGAAGCCGTGCGCTACTTCGGAGACGCCCCGGACCTGCCCGGGACCGTCCTGGCGCTGGCCGAACCGTGGCCGACCGGACAGGCCGAAGCGGAGTTCCTCGGCCGTTTCCACGCCCTCTGCCGGACCTGAGCCCGAAGGCCTCCGCCCTCGATCCGTCACGATCCCGCGCCATGGGCCGCTGCATGCCAACTCTTCACGTCTGTCCGCTCTCGCGCCTGCCCGAGACCGTCGCCGCCACCGGGGCGAGCCACGTGCTCACGCTCGTCAATGTCGGCACGCCGCTGGAGCGGCCGGCGCTGATCGACGCCGAGAACCACGCGGTCATCGGGGTCAGCGACATCGCCGAGCCCCGGGACGGACACGTTTTGCCGGCTGATGAACACGTGGCCGGCATCCTGGCCTTCGCCCGGACCTGGCCCCGGGACAAGCCGCTGGTGATCCACTGCTATGCCGGGATCAGCCGCTCCACCGCGGCGGCCTATATCGCGGCCTGCGCGCTAGCGCCGGAGCGCGACGAGGGCGCGATCGCCGACACCCTGCGGGCCGCCTCCCCGTCCGCCACCCCCAATCCCCTGTTCGTGGCGATCGCCGACCGGATGCTCGGCCGAGAAGGCCGCATGGTCGCGGCGATCGCACGGATCGGCCGCGGCGCCGAGGCATTCGAGGGAACGCCGTTCTGCCTCACCGTGACGTGATCGCCGTTCACCAAACTTCCGGTTGTCGGCGCCGCCGCCACTGCGCGTGCCCGTTCGAGGGGCCTTTCGCAGAGAGGATCCAGTGTGGCGCAAACGCCGCCGCACCGCGCCAAAACGCTCCGGGGCGGCCCGGCGCCGCCCTCGCCTGGGTTGTGGCCGCACCGGATGCCGCCTTAGAACCGACCCAAAGGATGTGTGTGGGATGAATGCGAGCAGACCCGAGGTGGCCCCGGCCGCCGGCGACCTGCCCTTCGAGAAGGCGCTGGAGCAACTCGAGGAGATCGTGCGCAGGCTCGAGCGGGGCGATGTCCCGCTGGACGAGTCGGTGGCGATCTACGAGCGCGGCGAGGTGCTGAAGAAGCACTGCGAAGCGCTGCTGAAGCGGGCCGAGGCGCGGATCCAGCGGATCACCCTCGGTGCCGACGGGCGGCCCGAGGGCGTGGCGCCGCTCGATATATCCTGAGGCTCGGCGGTCAGACCGATCCCGTCCGATAGAGGTTGATGCCGTGGCGATTTCCCCCGAGCTGAGCGCGCTTCTCGACCGTGTCCCGGAGCCGGCTGCGCTGCGCCAGCTTCCTGAATCCGAGCTGCAGGCGGTGGCGGATGCGGTGCGGGCGGAGATGATCGACGCGGTGTCGATCACCGGCGGCCATCTCGGCTCCGGGCTCGGCGTGGTCGAGCTCACCGTGGCGCTGC
>NZ_JAKSYN010000005.1:0-745 GCF_022829565.1 Methylobacterium sp. J-001 | reverse complement strand
CCGGAACACCTCGGTCAGCTGCGCCACCGGGATAGCCCCCGAGGCGATGACGTCGGCCAAGACCTGCCCGGGCCCGACCGAGGGCAGCTGGTCAACATCGCCGACGAGGAGCAGCGCGGCGTGCTCCGGCACCGCCGTGGTCAGGGCATTCATCAGCAGCACGTAGACCCACGAGGTCTCGTCGCTCGCCAGCAGGTAGCAGGCGAGCGGGTTGTCCTCGTTACGCGAGAAGACGCCGTGCTTCGGGTCGATCTCCAGCAGGCGGTGGCTCGTCTTGGCCTCCAGCCCGGTCGGCTCGGTCATGCGCTTGGCAGCCCCGCCGGTCGGGGCGGCAAGCAGCACCTGCACGCCCTTCGCCCGCAGGATCCGCAGGATCGTGTCGAGCGTCGAGGTCTTGCCCACGCCCGGACCGCCGGTGATCACTGCGAGTTTGGCGCCGAGCACCCGCCGCACGGCTTCCCCTTGCGAGGGCGAGAGCGTCTTCCCGGTCTTGTCCTGGACCCAGGGCAGAGCCCGGGCGAGGTCGATCTCGGGCCAGGGCGGTGCGCCTTTCATTCGGCGGAGCAGCCGCTCGGCGATCATCCGCTCGGCGGCGTGCAGCCCGGCCAGGAAGATGCACGCCTTGTCGCCGAGGATGTCCTGCACGACCTCGCCGGTCTCCAGCACGTCGAGCAGCGCCGAGCGGATCAGCGCCACGTCGATGCCGAGGAGGTCGCCCGCGAGCTTGATCAGTTCCGCAACCGGT
>NZ_JAKSYN010000002.1:0-790 GCF_022829565.1 Methylobacterium sp. J-001 | reverse complement strand
ACTCGGTCGCCGGGTGAGAAGCGCCAGCCGAACCGCTCCACCGAGATGGCGGGGTTCGGGTTCAGCACCGCCTGGAGCTCGTGGTTGAGGTTGCGCGCGCCGAGCACGCCGCGCTGCATCGGGGTGAGCACCTGCACGTCCCGGACCGGATCGAGGCCGAAGCGCGCCGGGATGCGCTTGGTCACCACCTCGATCAGCGTCGCCACCGCCGGCTCGGGCTCGTCGATCTCGATCAGGTGGAAGTCGCTGTCCGCGCCCCGAGCAGCTGGCTCGGGCATCTTGCCGGCGTTGATCCGGTGCGCATTCACGACGATCCGGCTCTCGGCCGCCTGCCGGAACACCTCGGTCAGCTGCGCCACCGGGATAGCCCCCGAGGCGATGACGTCGGCCAAGACCTGCCCGGGCCCGACCGAGGGCAGCTGGTCAACATCGCCGACGAGGAGCAGCGCGGCGTGCTCCGGCACCGCCTTGGTCAGGGCATTCATCAGCGGCACGTCGACCATCGAGGTCTCGTCGATCACCAGCAGGTCGCAGGCGAGCGGGTTGTCCTCGTTACGCGAGAAGCCGCCGTGCTTCGGGTCGATCTCCAGCAGGCGGTGGATCGTCTTGGCCTCCAGCCCGGTCTGCTCGGTCATGCGCTTGGCCGCCCGGCCGGTCGGGGCGGCAAGCAGCACCTGCACGCCCTTCGCCCGCAGGATCCGCAGGATCGTGTCGAGCGTCGAGGTCTTGCCCACGCCCGGACCGCCGGTGATCACTGCGAGTTTGGCGCCGAGCACCCGCCGCACGGCTT
>NZ_JAKSYN010000211.1:0-1804 GCF_022829565.1 Methylobacterium sp. J-001 | reverse complement strand
CAGGCGGCCAGCGGCTCGTAGAAGATCCGGGAAGCCTCCTGGTCCTTGGTGCCGATGGCGAAATGCGGGTTGATCAGGGTCGGCGCCTGCCACCAGAGCAGGCGCAGCGCCCCGCCGCCCCCGGCCTTGGCCGGCTTGTAGCCGGCGCGGATGTCGGCGGCCATCGCCACCCCGTTCCCGGCCAGCATCAGCCCGGCCATCGGCGCGGAGAGGCCGAGCGCCAGCATCCGCTGCACGAAGCCGCGCCGCGACAAGCGGCCGTCCTTCACCTGCTCGATGAAGCCACGCAGATACCGCTCATCCATGAGTTTGCCCTCGATCTCCGCCGCGCTGTGCGCAGTGTGATCATTGAGTCAATTCGTGCCCTGTGTAGTCGATCTTGCCGTCGGCGCCTTTCGCCCACTCGTACATGATGTAGTCGGGTCGGGTGATGTCGCCCTTCTTGTCGTAGGCGATCTCGCCGATCACCGTCTGCGTCGGCCTGCCTTGGTGCAGCCAGTCCGCGAGCGTCTTGCCGTCGCTGGAGCCGGTCTCGGCCATCGCCTTCGCCAGAACCTGCACGGCCGCGTACGAGTAGAGCGTGTAGGCCTCGGGATCGATGCCCCTAGCCTTGAAGGCCGTCACCACATCCTTGGCGTTCAGGTTCTTGCGCGCGTCCGGCGAGAAGGTCATCAGCGTCCCCGCTGCGCCTGGGCCGGCGATCTGGACGAACTCCTTGTCGGTGATGCCATCACCGCTCATCATCGGCGCTTTCAGGCCCTGGTCGCGCATCTGCCGGATGATCAGCCCAGCTTCGGTGTGCAGGCCGCCAAAGTAGATAATGTCGATGTCGGCTGACTTTAGCTTGGAGGCGAGCGCCGAGTAGTCCTTCTCACCAGGATTGATGCCCTCGAACATCACCTCCTTGCCGCCCTTGGCCTTGAGAAACTTCAGGGTCTCGTCGGCGAGTCCCTTGCCGTAGGGCGTCTTATCGTGGACGAAGGCGATCTTCTTGCCCTTGAAGTGCTCGGCCAGGTAGGTGCCCGCCACCGCGCCCTGCTGGTCGTCGCGGCCGCAGGTGCGGAACGTGTTCCACATGCCGCGCTCGGTGAACTTCACGTTCGTGGAGGCGGGCGTGACTTGGACGATGCCACCGTCGAGGTAGACGTCGGAGGCCGGGATTGACACACCGGAGTTGAAGTGACCGACGACCATCTTGACGCCCTCGCTGGCGAACTTGTTGGCCACTGAGACGCCTTGCTTGGGATCGCTTGCATCGTCGCCGATGACGGCCACGAGCTTCTGTCCGTTGATCCCGCCAGCTTTGTTGATGTCGTCAACTGCTTGGCTGGCGCCGTTCTTGATCTGAGCGCCGAACGCCGCGTTAGGCCCAGTAATCGCACCGACGATGCCGATCTTGACCTGAGCCTGCGCTGAGCCGGCCATCAGGAAGCCGAGAATGCCGGCCAACACAGAAGCGCGCATGTTGATCTCTCAGGCTACCGCTCTCAGGCGTTACCCGTGCCTGCCTGCAAGATCGTGGCCGTCCAGAGCGGAGCTCACACCGGTCAAACGGTCGAACCGTTCTACTCATGTGCCCTTTACCGGCGTCCAGCGACCTTATGAGGTTCTGCCTGCGCCGTAGATCCTGCCAGTGCAGGCATTCAGCCGCGCCCCCTGTGCGGTGACCTGACCGGCTGGCTTTGGACCGGACTGATTGAGAGGATCAGCCAGGACCGAAGGAGTCGGACATGCGGCGAGGTCAAAAGACGAGCGCGGAGCAGGTGGTGCTGAAGCTGCGGCAGATCGAGGTGCAGACGGCCCA
>NZ_JAKSYN010000210.1:0-124427 GCF_022829565.1 Methylobacterium sp. J-001 | reverse complement strand
CAGGCGGCCAGCGGCTCGTAGAAGATCCGGGAAGCCTCCTGGTCCTTGGTGCCGATGGCGAAATGCGGGTTGATCAGGGTCGGCGCCTGCCACCAGAGCAGGCGCAGCGCCCCGCCGCCCCCGGCCTTGGCCGGCTTGTAGGCGGCGCGGATGTCGGCGGCCATCGCCACCCCATTCCCGGCCAGCATCAGCCCGGCCAGCGGCGCGGAGAGGCCGACCGCCAGCATCCGCTGCACGAAGCTGCGCCGTGACAGGTCCCCGGACTTCACCCGCCCGATGAGCCCGCGCAGATCCCGCTCGTCCATGCATCGACCCCTGATTGCCGCCACGACCCACTCAGCTTCCTTCTGGGTGCGGCTTTGGCAAGGCTCTTGGCAAGGGGCGCGCCAGTTACGCTTGGGGCGAAACGTCGTCGCCGGGGCTCGGCAGCCTGGCCCCGGGCCTGCATGACGGGCCCGATACGCGAAGCGCCGCACCCGTTCTGGCGGTGCGGCACCGCCCGGCGGCACGCCTGGAGATGACCTGATGGACAACCGCAACACCGTGTGGCGCCACGTGGATGCGCAGAAGGCGCGGCTGATCGCCCTCTCCGAGCGCGTCTGGGGCATGCCGGAGGTCTGCTACACGGAGGTCCGCTCCTGCGCCGAGCACGCGGCGGAGCTGCGCCACCAGGGCTTTCGCGTCACCGAGCAGGTCGCCGGCATCCCCACCGCGGTGATGGGCGAGGCCGGAGAGGGCGGCCCGGTCATCGCCTTCCTGGGCGAGTACGACGCGCTGCCGGGCCTGTCGCAGGAGGCGGGCGTCGCCGAGCACCGGCCGGTGGAGGCCGGCGGCCACGGCCATGGCTGCGGCCACAACCTCCTCGGCGCGGCGGCTCTGCTGGCCGCCACCGCCGTGAAGGACTGGCTCGCCGAGACCGGCACCCCCGGCCGCGTGCGCTACTACGGCTGCCCGGCCGAGGAGGGCGGCGCCGCCAAGGCGTTCCTGGTCCGGGCGGGCGCCTTCGCGGATGCCGACATCGCGATCTCCTGGCACCCGGGCAGCTTCTGGGAGGTGGCGCCCCCGGTGGCGCTCGCCAACACCCGGGCGGACTTCATCTTCACCGGCCGGACCGCCCACGCGGCCGCTGCGCCGCATCTCGGCCGCTCGGCGCTCGATGCGGTGGAGCTGATGAGCGTCGGCGTGAACTACATGCGCGAGCACATGCCCTCCGACGCCCGGGTGCACTACGCCTATCTCGATGCCGGTGGCATCGCCCCCAACGTCGTCCAGGCGAGCGCGAAGGTGCGCTACTCGATCCGGGCGCGGGACCTGCCGGGGATGCTCGCCCTGGTCGAGCGGGTGAAGAAGGTCGCCGAGGGCGCCGCGCTGATGACCGAGACCCACGTCGAGGTGCGGATCGTCAGCGCCGTCTCGAACCTGCTGGGCAACGACCCGCTGGAGCGGGCGCTCCACGGGGTGATGGATGAGCTCGGGCCCCCGCATTTCGACGAGGCCGACCGGGCCTTCGCCGGCGCGATCCGGTCCACGCTCAGCGATGGCGACATCGATGCCGTGTTCCGCGCCATCGGGCTGCCGCGCACCGAGGCGCCGCTCGCCGATTTCCTGGTGCCGCTCGACGCCCCGCGCAACCCGGCGGTGGGCTCCACCGATGTCGGCGACGTGAGCTGGGTGGTGCCGACCGTCCAGGCCCACGCGCCCACGGTAGCGGTGGGCACGCCGTTCCACACCTGGCAGGTGGTCGCCCAGGGTCGCAGCCCGGCCGCCCACAAAGCGATGGTCCAGGTCGCCAAGGCCATGGCCGCCACCGGCGCCCTGGCCCTCACCGATCCGGCCCTGCGCGAGGCCGCCAAGGCCGACCTCGCCCGCCGGGTCGGCGCCGCCGGCTACGTCTCGCCCCTGCCCCCGGAGGTGTCGCCGCCGCTGCGGATGTCGGTGGGGTGAGGGGGGGGGCGCACACCCCTGATGATGCGGGCTGCAGCCGGTGACACGCATCTCTCCCGCCCCCTTGTGGGCTAGCGGATTCACACAACAGGGTTGTTTCGAAGCAGGGTTCTGAAACGCAACACGTTTTCCCCTCCCCCTTGCGGGGAGGGGTAGGGGTGGGGGTGGTGCAGGATAGGGCGCAACGGTTCCTTCTGCGCCACCCCCACCTCCAACTCCTCCCCGCAAGGGGGGAGGAGAGCGCGTCGCGTCCAACACAAACCGCTATCTGAACGTCGTAGCCCCTGCGGGGGAAGGACAGACACGAGAATGTCAGGCGATGTGGCCCCCTCGCTCCCGCATACCGAAACCCGCCGCGAGCGGGTATGACCCAATCCAGGCGGCATGCGCCCCGCACGGCATCACCGATGGACGTCCCCCCCTCCGAAACGACCTGCGTGGCCATCGTCGGCCTGGGCTATGTCGGGCTTCCGCTCGCTTTGGCGTTCGGCCAGGGCCTGCGCACGATCGGCTACGAGCGCGCCCCCGCCAAGGTCGCGGCCTATCGGGACGGGATCGACCCGGCCGGGGAGATCGACCCGGCTTCGTTCCGGGCCGCGACCCGCCTGGCGATCACCGACGACCCGGCCGCCCTGTCGGAGGCCGACGTGATCATCGTCACGGTGCCGACCCCGGTGGACGACGCCCAGAGCCCGGATTTCAGCCTGCTCACCGAGGCCTCGGCGCTGGTCGGGCGGCACATGCGGGACGGGGCGATCGTGGTGTTCGAATCCACGGTCTATCCCGGCGCCACCGAGGAGGTCTGCGTCCCCGTGCTGGAGCAGCATTCCGGCCTGCGCTGGAAGGCGGGTTTCTGGGTCGGCTACTCGCCCGAGCGGATCAATCCCGGCGACCGGGAGCACAGCCTCAGTAAGGTCGTGAAGATCGTGGCCGGCGACACCCCGGAGACCCTGGCGCGGCTCACCGCGCTCTACGGGACGATCATCGCGGCCGGGATCCACGCGACCTCGTCGATCCGGGTCGCGGAGGCCGCCAAGGTCATCGAGAACACCCAGCGCGACCTGAACATCGCGCTGATGAACGAGCTGTCGCAGATCTTCGACAAGCTCGACCTCGACACCCAGGAGGTCCTGCAGGCCGCCGGCACCAAGTGGAACTTCCTGCCGTTCCGCCCGGGGCTGGTCGGGGGCCACTGCATCGGGGTCGATCCCTATTACCTGACCCACAAGGCCGCGATGGTCGGCCACCATCCGCAGGTGATCCTGGCCGGGCGGCGGATCAACGACAGCATGGCCGCCCATGTCGCCCGCAAGACCGTCAAGCTGATCGTCCAGCACGGTGGCAGCGCCGGGGGGGCGAAGGTCATCGTGCTCGGCCTGACCTTCAAGGAGAATTGCGCGGACCTGCGCAATTCCAAGGTGGCCGACCTCGTGCGGGAGCTGGCGGAGTTCGGCTGCGCCGTCTCGGTCCACGATCCCCGGGCCCGCAAGGACGAGGCCCGGGCCGAGTACGGCATCGACCTCGTCGACTGGGCCGACCTGCCCGACGCAGCCGACGCGGTGGTGGTGGCGGTGCCGCACCGGGACTATGCCGCGCTGACCCCGGAAGAAATCGCCGCCCGGCTCAGGCCTGGGGGCCTGATCGTGGACGTGAAGTCGCTGTTCGACGCCGAGGCGTTCCGGGCGCTGGGGCATACGGTCTGGCGGCTCTAACAACCCCCTTCCGCGCGAACCATGGCCCTGCGATGATGCGGCGTCCCGTTGATAGCGCGCTGCACTCTCACCGTCATTGCGAGCGCAGCGAAGCAACCTAGGGCCGCGCGGCGATCCCTGACCGTAGCGTGTCCCTGGGTCGCTTCGCTACGCTCGCGATGACGGCGCGGGTCGAAAGGCCGAGCACGTGAGCGGGAAACCGTATGGTACGGCGGGAGCGGCGGGCATGCACCAGACCAATGACAGCCGAGGGACGCTGCCCCCGGACGCGCCGGATCCCGACTTCGCCGCCCGGCACGCGCGCTATCCCGAGGCGCAGATCCGAAAAATCCTGAACGACACGCGCACGATCGCCCTGGTCGGCGCCTCCGCGAACCCGGCCCGCCCGAGCTGGATCGTGCTCAAATACCTGCTCGACCGGGGCTATGCGGTGGTTCCGGTCAATCCGGGCCTCGCCGGGCAGGATCTGCTCGGGCGGCGGGTGGTGGCCACCCTCGCGGAGATCCCGGAGCCGATCGACATGGTCGAGATCTTCCGCAATTCCGCCGCCGCCGGCCCCCTGGTGGACGAGGCGCTCGCCCTCGACCCGCTGCCGAAGGTGATCTGGATGCAGCTCGGCGTGCGCGACGACGCGGCGGCCGCCCGGGCCGAGGCGCGCGGGCTCACGGTGATCATGAACCGCTGCCCGAAGATCGAGTACGGCCGGCTCTCGGGCGAGATCGGCTGGACCGGGGTGAACTCGCGCATCCTGACCTCGCGCAAGCCGGTTCTGGCCGGCCGGGGCGTCCAGCGGCTCACCATCGCCGAGCGGGGCAAGCGCCCGGGGTGAGCGGCGCGGTATCATGATACCGCTAACGCGAAGTCATTCCAGAACATGACGTTTTCGGGATTTCGATTTTATCGGTTGACGGGCCGGGTATCCCCGGCTATCCACCGGCCGTCGCCGCCGCGTGCTCCCCACGCGGCGGCTCGTTTTTCGGCACCCCGAGGCTGTCCGCGTCCCGATCCGTCGGGGTTCCGGCGCGTCGGAACCCTGGGATCTCACCATGAAGACCACCTCGCTAAAGCCCGCCGAGGTCGACAAGAAGTGGATCGTGATCGACGCGGAGGGCCTCGTCGTCGGCCGCCTCGCCTCGATCGTCGCCATGCGCCTGCGCGGCAAGCACAAGGCCGCCTACACGCCCCACGTCGATTGCGGTGACCACGTGATCGTCGTCAACGCGGACAAGGTGAAGTTCACCGGCCGCAAGTACGTCCAGAAGCGCTACTACTACCACACCGGCTACCCGGGCGGGATCAAGGAGCGCACGGCCAAGTTCATTCTCGAAGGGCGCTTCCCCGAGCGCGTCGTCGAGAAGGCCGTCGAGCGCATGCTGCCCCGCGGCCCGCTCTTCCGGCAGATCCTCGGCAACCTCCGCGTCTACAAGGGCGCCGAGCACCCGCACGTCGCCCAGCAGCCGCAGGCGCTCGACGTCGGCGCCCTCAACCGCAAGAACGTGAGCGCTTGATCATGGCGACCCTCCAGTCCCTCGCCGACCTCAACCGGGCGAATACCGGCGCGGTCGACCCCGCCAACGAGGCCCCGGTCCACATCCAGAAGCTGGATGCGCAGGGCCGCGCCTACGCCACCGGCAAGCGCAAGGACGCGGTCGCCCGCGTCTGGATCAAGCCCGGCAACGGCACGGTCACGATCAACAAGCGCCCGGTCGAGGTCTACTTCGCCCGTCCGGTGCTGCGCATGATCCTGCGCCAGCCGCTGGAGATCGCTGGCCGCGTCGACCAGTACGACATCAACGTCACGGTCGCCGGCGGCGGTCTCTCGGGTCAGGCCGGCGCCGTGCGCCACGGTCTCTCGAAGGCGCTGACCTACTACGAGCCGGAGCTGCGCGCGCCGCTGAAGCGCGAAGGCTTCCTCACCCGCGACGCCCGCGTGGTCGAGCGCAAGAAGTACGGCCGCAAGAAGGCCCGCCGCAGCTTCCAGTTCTCGAAGCGCTGATCCCCGGTTTTATCGACGATTTGCGAAAGGGCGGTTCCTGCGGGAGCCGCCCTTTTTCGTGTTCGGGTGCGGCGAAGCAGACCGAGGTCTGAACGCAACCGGAGCAGCTGTCACAATGTCCGCGGTGGGTGGTTTCTTGCCAGTCTGCTTTAGGGCGGCGAAACCTGAAAAGCCGACGATCAACCCGAGCGAACGGCCGACAGCTTTGCGCCATCAGACGACCTTCGGGCGAACCCACTTGAAGGGCCGCTTGAAGCCCGACTGCTGCCGTTGAGATGGAATGGTCGGTCACGCGGCCACAACGTCCGTGGGTCGATGCCGCCCGTCACGCCATAGACAGCCGCCGTACGACCTTACCATCTCAGGGGTCCGGGGCCGGACAGATCTCCGGCCTCGATCGCACCCGTCAGAGGCTCGGATGTAGCCCGCGGACCGGGCTCACGGCCTCCAGCACCGAGGCAGCGTGCAGGAGAGTCGTCTCCGCCTGCCAGCTTCCCACCAACTGCACGTTGATCGGCAGGCCCTCGCGGCTCGTCCCGAACCGCATCGACAGTCCTGGCAAACCCGTCACATTCAGGGGCACGGTCGCGCCCTGCAGGTAGGTCAGGTCAACTGTCTCGCCGTTAACGACGAGTTCCTGGATGCCGTGTTTGTGCGCGGGAATGGGCAGCACCGGGGTCATGAGCACGTCGAAGTCCCGGAAGTGGGCCGCGTAGCCGTCTCGGAGCCGCTCTGCCGCCTGCTCTGCCGCGACGTAGTCCTTCATCGAGGTGTCGGGCAGCGACAGCATGGTCTTGGCCATCTTGTACATCTGGTTCTCGTGCCCGGCGGTCGCCTCGCGGAAGGCGGGTTTCATCTCCATGACGTGGAGCTTGTTAAAAACGTCGAGAGCGAAGTCGCGCTCAAGAGCCGGGATACGCACCTCCTCGACGTGGTGCCCCTCACCCCTGAGGGCCTCGGCCGCCGCCTTTACGGTCGCCGCGACCTGCGTGTCGATGGGGCCGAAGCCCGGACCGACCATCCAGCCGACCCGCAGCTTCCGGTCGGACGCGGCGCCGAGACCGGCGTCGAACGGGACGGTGCTGCTCGCGAACGCGTCCTGCCCGTCGGGGCCGGCGAGTTGCGAGAAGGCGAGCGCGAGATCGCGGATTGAGCGGGCCATCGGGCCGACGTGCCAGAAGCGGCGCGGTGCGCGCGGCCAGATGCCGGTCATCGGCACGCGCCCGTGGGTGGCTTTCAGCGAGACGATACCGGTCTGAGCAGCCGGGCCGCGGACTGAGATAGCCAGGTCGGTGCCCAGGCCCAACGGCGACATGCCCGCCGCGATGGCCGCCGACTCGCCGCCGCTGGAGCCGCCGGGCGTGCGGTCGAGGTCCCAGGGGTTGTTGGAGCGGCCGGAGAGCAGGTTGTCGCTCTCAATCCAGTAGGAGAACTCGGGCAGGTTGGTCTTGGCGAGCAGGATGCCGCCGGCTTTCTTCATCCGAGCGACGCTGGTGGCGTCGGCGTCCGGGACCCGGCCCTTGAAGATCGGCGAGCCCCGCTGGGTCATTACGCCTGCAGTGTCGATGGAGTCCTTCACGGTGAACGGCACCCCGTGGAGCGGCCCGAGCGCCTTGCCGGCCATGACCGCGGCCTCGGCCTCCTTCGCGGCGGCGAGCGCGCCTTCCGCGACGGTGACGATGGCGTTGACCTTGGGGTCGATGGCCTCGATGCGGTCGAGGTGCGCTTGGACGACCTCGACGACCGAGAGCTGCTTGGTCCGGATTAGCTCGGCGAGCCCGGTCGCGTCGGAGAAGATGATGTCCTGAGTCATATCCGTGTCCCTGCCCTATGGTTTGCCTACCTGTCGTTAGGCAGGGCCGGAATTAGGTCTGGATTTTTGGTTCGTCAATCCCTAACTAACGATCGGTAGGTTTAGAGTTTGAACGCGGAGTCAGGGTGAGCACGAACGCGAAGGAAACGATCCTGGCCGCCGCGCGGAAGACCGCGCAGGCGCACGGCTACGGCGGCTTAAGCTACCGCGACCTCGCCGCCGAGGTCGGCATCAAGGCCGCGAGTATTTACCACCACTTCGCCAGCAAGGCGGACCTCGGCGCGGCCGTAGCACGGCGCTACTGGGAGGACATCGCGGTCGAGCTCGACGCCATGCTGGAGAAGACCTGCGACCCACTGGAATGCCTACGGCTCTACCCGAGCACCTTCCGGCGCTCGCTGGAGGACGGGAACAGGCTTTGCCTATGCAGCTTCATG
Organism: Methylobacterium sp. J-001; assembly: GCF_022829565.1. Classification (NCBI taxonomy): domain Bacteria; kingdom Pseudomonadati; phylum Pseudomonadota; class Alphaproteobacteria; order Hyphomicrobiales; family Methylobacteriaceae; genus Methylobacterium; species Methylobacterium sp. J-001. Next base: position 116,525 of record NZ_JAKSYN010000210.1, on the reverse strand, counting down.
TCGGCCGAGTACGCCAACCTGCCGGAGACGGTGCAGCGGGAAGCGCGGGGCTTCGCCGACGTCAACGTCGCGTGGCTCGCAAAGGTGCTGGTCATGGCCGGGGCGGTGAAGCCTAAGGAGAGCGAGGCGCGGGCGCGGGCGATCTTCGCCGCGGTGTCCGGCGCCCAACTCTACGCGCGGAGCCGCTCGGACGTCGCGCAATTCGACAGCCTGATCGAGAGCTACCAGGCCTCGGGGCTTCTACCAGCCTAGGGCCCGCCGTTACGGGCGCCGGCTGGCCATTCCCTAGGCCCTCGCAGCTTGCGTCGGGAGGCGGACGCCGCGGGGCAGGCGACCGAAGCCGGTGACGGCCTTGCCCTCGACCAGCGGCTTGCCGTCGGGCCCCTGATTGTGAGGCAACACGCTAAGGGCGTGGCAGATAAGGGTAACGGGCTTGCCGACCTGGAGCGTGGTCTCGATGAACTTGATCGAGGCTGGGCGGCGGAAAGTTCGCAACGGGTCATTTGCGTCGTCGAGTTTCACCCCAGCCTATGTCCGCTTTCGTGCGGCCCTCGTAGCTGCTTGTACGACTGTGTTGGGTCGCAAGCAGCCGCACAATCCAAAGCTGATGGGGCTCACACCACGGGAGATCCGTCGCGTTCGGGAAACGCGCTCCACGCGGTCGTTTCATAGCCCTCGCCCGATACCAGGAACGACCCCTCTCTTGACCACTTCGGCGAGGGCAGCGTCGCGCCAAGCCAGTGGCGCTTCGGGGGATCGGACAGGGCCGTGAGCGCAGCCAGGAGCTTCTCGTTGAATGGCGGCGGGTTTTGGAGCCGGGCGACGACCCGCGCGAAAACCCGCATCGAAAGGTTCAAAACCTCGGCTGCCCGCACTTCCGTCGCACCACGACGGCCGATTACGATCCTAAGTAAAATATACCAGCACATTGGTTGCGCACAACGGAACAACCGGGTCCGCCGCCTGTTACCCGCCGCCGATCCAGTCCGGATCGCATCAGGCGAGGCAGACGAACCACCGTGACCGCGGGCGTCGACAGACATGAGCTGAGGCAGATCATCGCCGGCCTGACCGAGGGCGTGATCCTGGTCGAGCCGGACCAGACGATCACCTGGGCCAACGACGCCGCCCTGGCCATGCATGGGGCCGGCAGCCTGGAGGAACTGGGCGAGACCGTCGACGCCTACCGGGGCCGGTTCTCGGTCCGCTACCGCAACAACCGGCCGCCCGAGCATTACCCGATCGAGCGGGTGGTCCGGGGCGAGACGTTCCACGACGTCATCGTCGAGGTGGTGCGCACCGATCAGCCGGACGTCGCCTTCGTCCATTCCCTGCGCAGCCTGGTCGCCACCGACCACGCGGGGCAGCCGAGCTGCCTGGCGCTGATCCTCCAGAACGTGACGCCGCAATTCGAGGCCGAGGAGCGGTTCGAGAAGACCTTCAACGCCAACCCGGCGCCGGCCGTGATCACCCGGCTGTCCGACCTGCGCCACGTCCGGGTCAATGCCGGCTTCCTGGAGATGACCGGCCACACCCGCGACGCGGTGATCGGGCGCAGCGTCTACGAGGTCGACGTGCTGGCCGATGCCAAGCAGCGCGAGCTGGCCGTAACGCGGCTCAATGCGGGCGCGACCATCCCCCAGATGGAGGCCTGCCTGCACCTGCCGGATGGCGGCACCCGCTTCGTCATCGTGGCCGGACAGCCGATCGAGATGGGCGATGAGCCGTGCATGCTCTTCACCTTCGCGGATCTGGAGCTGCGCAAGAAGGCCGAGACCTCCCTGCGCCAGAGCGAGGCGCGCTTTGCCACCGCGTTCCGGATGACGCCGGTGCCGACGCTGCTCGCCCGGGCCGACGGCTTCGCCGTCACGGCCATCAACGAGGCCTTCCCGCGGATCTTCGGCTACGGCCAGGACAAGACCGTCGGACGCTCCGCCGAGGAGATGGGTCTGTGGGTGTCGGATTCCGCCCGCGCCAAGTTCGAAGCGACGGTCCGGCGCACGGGCTACGTGCTCGGCCTCGAGACCTGCATGCGCCACGAGGACGGGACCGAGATCGACTGCCTCGTGTCGGCCGAGCGGGTGGTGATCGGCGAGGACGACTACGTGCTCGCGGTGCTGCAGGACATCACCGAGCGCAAGCGGTCCGAGCGCGAGCTGTTCACCGCGATCGAGACCGTGATGGCCGATACCTCGTGGTTCAGCCGCGGCCTGATCGAGAAGCTCGCCGGCCTCCGGCATCCCGGCCGCGACAGCGCCGACGAGGGCGTCCAGAGCCTCACGGTCCGGGAGCGCCAGATCCTCGGGCTGGTCTGCGCCGGCCTCTCGGACGAGGCCATCGCCAAGCGGCTGAACCTGTCGCGCAACACCGTGCGCAACCACGCCGCCTCGCTCTACCGCAAGCTCGGCGTCCACAAGCGCACCGAGGTGATCGTGTGGGGCCGAGACAACGGCTTCACCACCAGGGAGGCCAGTACATAAGTCGGAGAATACCGGTATGAATTCACTATTGATCTGAGCAAATCAGGCCCCACCTGCGGTCTTCGTCGAATTCACCGCGCGGGACACGCCAATTTCGAAGTCGAGACGAACATGCCGGCAACTCCCAGTCCGATCTCGGGTTCACTGATGGGAGCCATCGGCCCGGAGGCGCGGCATCGCCGCGACGGGCCGGGCTCCACACGCTTCGCAGAAGTCCGACGCGAAACCCGGGAGGCCGCGCCACGCGCCATCCGGGTCGAGCGGCGCACACCAGACACCCCAGACCTCAACGCACAAACAGGAGAGACATCATGGTTGATACCGATCGCGTGACCGGCGCCGCCAAGGAATTCGTCGGCAAGGCCCAGGGCGCCGTGGGCGACCTCACCGGCTCGAAGGGCGACTCGGTCGAGGGGCGCTTCCGCGAGGCACAGGGCTCGGCTGAGAACCTCTACGGCCAGGCCAAGGACACGGCCCGCACCGTCGCCAACGAGGCCGGCCACTACGCCGAGGACGCCTACCAGCATGCCGGCGACTACGCCCGCCGGGGCACCCGCGCCGTGGCCCAGCAGGTCGAGGAGAGCCCGCTCGTCGCGCTGCTGATCGCCGGCGCCGTCGGCTACGGCCTCGCCCTCCTCATGCACGCCCGCCGCTGAGCGCGAGCGCCCTTCTCGACCCGACGACCAGGAGTACACAGTGACCGCATCCCCCAACCTCTCGACCGCGCCGCTCGCTCATACGAGCGACGCGCGCACCGTCCTTCTCCACCAGGTGTCGTGGGGTGCGATCTTCGCCGGCGCCACCACGGCGCTGGTCGCCCAGGTGATCCTGAACATGCTCGGTGTCGGCATCGGCCTGTCGAGCGTCGGCATGAATGCCGCCGACAACCCCGCCGCCTCGACCCTGTCGATGAGCGCCGGCATCTGGTTCGTGGCCTCGGGCATCGTCGCCTCGCTGATCGGCGGCTTTCTGGCCGGGCGGCTCTCGGGCAAGCCGGTGGGCGGCGCGGCCGGCCTGCACGGCCTGGTCTCCTGGTCGGTGACCACCCTGGTCGTCCTCTACCTGCTGACCTCGGCGGTGGGCGGGATCGTCGGCGGCGCCTTCAACGGCGTGGCCACCACGCTCAGCGGTGCCGGCAACCTGGTCGGCGGCACCGTGCAGACGGCGGCCCAGGCCGCGGCACCCTCGCTGTCCAAAATCTCGAACCCGCTCGACGGGATCGAGAGCACCGTGCGCCAGCAGGCGTCCGGCCAGGATCCGCAGGCGGCGCGTGACGCGGCCGTGGCGGCGGTCCGCGCGGTTCTGACCGGTGACCCGGCCCAGAAGCAGCAGGCCGAGACCCGAGCGGCCGACGCACTCGCCAAGGCGCAGGGCATCCCGGTCGATCAGGCAAAGCAGCAGATCCAGGACTACGAGAAGCAGTACGACCAGGCGGTCGCCACGGCCAAGCAGAAGGCTGAGGCCGCGGCCGTCGCCGCCAAGTCGGCGGCTACCCAGGGCGCCTTCTACGCCGCCCTCGCCCTGATCCTCGGCGCGCTGGCCGCTTTCCTGGGCGGCCGCCTCGGCGCCCCGAAGACCGAGACCCTGGTCGATTCCTACGGCACCCGCCGCGCCTGAGACCCGCGATCCCCGCGCACCGCGCGGCGATCTCCCGACCGGCGGCCGGACTCCGATCTGGCCGCCGACGCCCTCACTGCCCCCGTCGCCCCCACGGAGAACCCCGATGATCCGCAAGCTCCTCACCATCTTCGTCCTGCCGAAGCTGATCGCCTATGTCGGCCGCCGCTTCGCCGGCCGGTCGGCAGCCCCGTCGCGCCGCCCCCACTGAGCCCCTTCGCGGGCCCCGGAATCTGCCGACCGGGGCCCGTCAGCGAACCGAATTCGGTGGACACCCGAGAGGACACGCCATGAGCAAGGGTTACCCCTCGATGACCGCGCTGCTGGGCCTTCTGGCCGTGGCCGGCTACCAGAACCGCGACAAGCTCGCCGAGCTGTTGAAGGGCCACGAACACGGGACCAGCCCGTCCCCCGTCCCGTCCGTGCCGAATCCCGCCCACACGAGCGGGACAGGCAGCAGCGATACCTTTTCCCGCCTCGGCGGCTTGCTCGGCGGTGCCGGGACGGCGGGGGTCGGCGGCCTGATCGCCAGCGGCCTCAGCGAGCTGGTCGACCACTTCACCAAGGGCGGGCACGGCGAGACCGCGACCTCTTGGATCAATCACGGCACCAACCGCGCCATCCCCGAGACCGACCTCGAGCGCGCCATCGGGCCCGAGACCCTCGACCACCTGACCCAGCAGACCGGGCTCAGCCGGGCCGCCCTGCTGGCCCGCCTGTCCCGCGAGCTGCCCTCGGCGATCGACCGCTACTCGCCCGACGGCCGCCTGCCGACCTGACGGCGTTGACAGGGGCGTCCGCAGGCCTCACCCCCGGACCGTAACGGCCGGGTGTGATTCTGGCCTGCGAGACGGATCATGGCGAGCGAAGCAGCCACACGGCCCATCGTGTTCATCGACGGCGAGGCCGGCACTACCGGCCTCGGCATCCGCGAGCGCCTGGAGCGCGACGGACGCGTCACCCTGCGCAGCATCGCAGCCGAGCACCGGAAGGACCCGGCGGCCAAGCGCGCGCTGCTTGCCGAGGTCGACCTCGCCGTCCTGTGCCTGCCGGACGACGCCGCCAAGGAGACGGTGGCGCTCGCCGACAGCCTGCCGGGCGGCGGCCCGCGCATCCTCGATGCCAGCACCGCCCACCGGGTCGCCCCCGGCTGGACCTATGGCTTCCCGGAGATGACCCGGGAGCAGGGCGCAGCCGTGGCCGGCGCCCGGCGGGTGGCCAATCCCGGCTGCTACCCGACCGGCGGCATCGCGCTCCTGCGCCCCCTGGTCGAAGCCGGCCTGATCCCGGCGGATTTCCCCATCAGCGTCAACGCGGTCAGCGGCTATAGCGGCGGCGGCAAGGGCATGATCGAGGAATACGAGCGGGGCAGCGCGGCGCCGTTCCTGCTCTACGGCCTCGGCTTCGCCCACAAGCACGTGCCGGAACTCCAACTGTACAGCGGGCTCACCCGGCGGCCGATCTTCGTGCCGTCGGTGGGCAATTTCCGTCAGGGCATGCTGGTGAGCGTCCCGCTCCACCTCGACGCGCTGCCGGGCAAGCCCGCGGCCGGCGACCTGGAGGCGGCCCTGCGCGACTGGTACGCCGGCCAGCCCCTGGTCCAGGTGACGACCGGCGCCGAGACCGGCGCCCACCGCGAGAAGATCACGCCCGAGGATCTCAACGACACCGACCGGCTGGAGCTGCGGGTGTTCGGCTCGTCCGAGCACGGGCAGGCGGTGCTGGTGGCGCGCCTCGACAATCTCGGCAAGGGCGCCTCCGGGGCGGCGGTGCAGAATCTCGGGCTGATGCTCGGGCTCGACGCCTGATTTTTCGAAGCTCTGATTGTGCATCATCGTTATCTGAAAGCCGGCAACCACCGTTCGGGATGATGCTCATGCCCCCGGGAATAACTGGGGCGGCCCGACGGTTCTCAGTCCGGGGGCGGAGCTTCGGGGTGGGCGGCCGATGGCGGCGCGAGCGAGCGATCCGGGGGGCGGCGGCGCGTGACGACGCTCGCCCGTGCGCGCTTCAGCCAATTGGTCCTGCCCCGCCTCGATGATGGCTACCGGCTCGCGCACTGGCTCACCGGCAACGCCACCGACGCCGAGGACGTGATGCAGGAGGCGTGTCTGCGCGCCTACCGGGCGATCGAGACCTTCGCGGAGGGGAACGCGAGGGCGTGGTTCCTGACCATCGTCCGCAACACCGGCTATTCCTGGCTGCAGCGGCACCGGCCCCGGGCGGTGATCTTCGCCGAGGACCTCGCCCCGGAGGCCCGGGCCGCCCTGGATGCCGGGAGCGGTCTCGCCGAGGCGCCGGAGACCCCCGAGGCCACGCTCATCGCCCGCGACGAGGCCGGGCGGCTCGGCCGGGCGATCGCGGCGCTGCCGGTCCCGTTCCGGGAGGCGCTGGTCCTGCGCGAGTATCACGGTCTCGGCTACCGGGAGATCGCCGAGGTGACGGGCGTGCCGATCGGGACCGTGATGTCGCGCCTGGCGCGGGCGCGCCAGCACCTGCTCGAACGGCTCGCGAAGGACGGGCGATGACCGGCGACGACGAAACCCTCCTGCTGCTGAGCGCCTACGCCGACGGTGAATTGTCGCCCGGCGAAGTGCTGGCCATGGAGCGCCGCCTCGCGGCCGAGCCGGACCTGCGCGCGCGGGCCGCGCGCTTGCGCGGCCTCTCGGGCGCCGTGCGCGCGACCCTCGCGGAGGTGCCGGCCCCCGAGACCCTGCGGGGGCGGATCGTCCGGCAGATCGGGTTCGCCGACCCGGAGCCCCGCCGCTCCCGGCTCGGCGCCTGGCCGGCACTGGCCGCGACGCTGGTGGCCGGGATCGCCATCGGCGCGTCGCTCGGCGGGATCGTTCCCCTCGGAACCGCCGAGGCCCCGTCCCCGGTGGGCGAGGCCGTGCTGGCCGGCCATCTGCGGGGCCTGGCCGCGCCGCAGCCCTTCGACATCGCCTCCGCCGACGGGCACGTGGTCAAGCCCTGGTTCAACGGCCGCACCACCATCGCGCCCGACGCCCCCGACCTGTCCGACCGGGGCTACCCCCTGGTCGGCGGCCGGATCGACATCGTCGACGGCCAGCCGGTGCCGACCCTGGTCTACCGCCACGACCGGCACGTGATCAGCGTCACAGTGGTCCCGGCGACCGGCGGCGCGCAGGCCGGCGAGGCCCGCCGGGACGGGACGTTCCTCGAGCGCTGGGAGGCGGGCGACCTCACCTACTGGGCGGTGTCGGACCTCAACGCCCGGGACCTGCGCGGCTTCGTCGAGCTGTACCGCGCCCGGACCGCCCGGCCACGCTGACGATTTCGCGCCCGGCCCGGGAATAACTGCGCGGGGACCCGGGTTCTGCATCCCGTCATCCGCATCGAGCCGACGAGGGCCGCGCGTGATTGCGATTTTGGACCGAGACGCGCGCCCGGCCTGCGGGTCCGGCGTCCCAGGACTTGACCCGGTCCCGGTGGAGACCGCGCTGCACCGTCTGATCGAGCATTTCGAGGAGGGGGTGGCGATCATCGACCGCTCCGGACGCACGCTTTTCCTGAACCGTGCCGCCCAGGCCCTGATCCACCGGGGTCAGCTGCGCCTCCGGAACGGATGCCTGTGCAGCGGATCGCCCGAGCACGGCGCGGCGTTCGGCCGGCTCATCGCCCGCTGCGCCATCGGCGCCGGCTGCTCCGTCCGGCTCGCGGGCGAGACCGGCACCCTCCTGATCGCCGCCTGCGCGATCCCCGGCAACGCCGTGCTCCTGCGCGTCGTCGATCCCGACGCCGCGCCGCTGCCGGACCCGGCCGTGCTGCAGGACCAGTTCGGCTTCACCCCCGCCGAGGCGGCGATCGCCATTGACATCCTGGCCGGGCACGACCTCGCGGCGAGCGCGGCCCGGCGCCGGGTCACCCTGCATACCGCCCGCGCGCATCTGCGCCGCCTGTTCGAGAAGACCGGCACCCGCCGGCAGGCCGAGCTGATGCGCCTCCTGCTGCTCTGCCCGCTGCCGATCCCGGCCGCCGACCCCATCTGTGCGGGACCGGTCGACCTCCCATCCCGCCCTCGTTCAAATGCGTGATGCGGGACGTTTGAAACAGAGCCACGCTCCACCGTGTCGATGCGCGACGCGAAATCCGTATTCGCCGGGGAGGAGAGCGAGATATGATTGTGGCGATCCTGAAATCCATCCAGGCTCGACGGTCGGCGGCGCGGAATTACCGTCTCCTCTCGGCGCTCGACGACGATGTGCTGTGCGATGTCGGCCTGGACCGGCGCACCCTGCGGGCCTTCTGCGACACCGGCTGCGCCCAGCACGCCGCCATCGGCGGCAAGGCGTCCCCGGGGCCGGCGGTCCCGATGCCGGGGGGCCTGACGCCCGCGGTGCGGTGAGACCGATGGGGGCCGGAATCGCGCAGCCGCGCGCCCGCGCCCGGGCTTCGTCGCAGCCGGCCTTCGACAGGCTACGCCCCGAACGCATCCGCCAGATAGGCCCGCACGAAGCCCGGCATCCGGGCCGCCTCGGGGCCGCCCGCGGCCCGGGCCACGTGGATCCCGGCGAGTTCCGGCTCGGCCTCCTGGCGGCGATGCGCCTCGATGCGCGCACACAGGGCCTCCGCCGGCTCCGGGAACCGCACCGGCCGCAGGAAGGCGAGCTGCCCCTCCCCTTCGAGCATCACCCAGCCGGTCGCCGCATCCTCCGGCAGGACGAGGCCGGTCTCCTCGGCGAGCTCCCGGGCGGCGCTGCCGGCGAGGTCGACGGTGGCGCCGCACACGTCGTCGAGGTCCGGGGTGCCGCAGGGGAAGTAGAGCTGGCCGGCATTGGCCGTGTGGGCGCCCATCGCGCCGAGCAGGACGGCGCCGTCGGCGCTCCAGGGCACGATCGCCGCGAAGGCGTTGACCACCCCGCCCTCCTCCCGCCCCCGGTCCCGGTAGGCGATGAAGCTCGAATAGGTTGCCGCGAACAGATCGACCCGGGCGATCCCGGCCGCGACCGCGCAGGCGCTGCCGAGCAGCACGGTGCCGTCGAACATCCCGGGGCTGCCGGCGAGCCGCGCCTGCCAATGGGCGGCGATGGCGTCCGCGTCGTCCCGGGAAAACGGCCAGTCGTGGGCGACGAGCCGGGCCATGACGCCGGCGAGCCGAGTGATCCGGAAGCCGTCAGACACGTAAACGTCCGTCCGACACGATCACGGCCGCGCCGCCGATCTCCACCGAGCGCAGGGCGCCGGCCGCGATCGTGAGCTGGAGCGCGATGTCGCTCGGCCGGCCCAAGGCCTCGCCCTGGCGGATCGCCACGTCGTGGGTGCCCGCCCCCAGGGTCTCGAACTGCATCAGCACCCCCGCGAAGGCGGCGGCCGCCGAGCCGGTGGCCGGGTCCTCCGTGACGCCGAGATGGGGCGCGAACATCCGCACGCGCCAGCTCTGGCCTTTACCCTCGGGATCGGGGGCGTAGAGATAGAGCCCGTCGGCGGCCTCGGGTCCCTGGGCGGGTTTTGCGGCGTCGAGTGCCGCCACCGTGGCGATGGGCACGCAGGTGAAGCTCGGCCCGACCCCGTGGCGGCTCGGGACGTGACGGCCGGTGCCGATATCGCCGGGCGCCAGCCCGAGGAGCGGCGCCAGCACCGCCGGATCCGGCCCCTCCCCCAGGAATTCCGGCAGGGCCGGCAGCTTGAACCGCGCCCGCCCGCCGCTGCCGTCGGCAAACGGCTCGACCACGCAGGGCACGATCCCGATCCGCTCCTCCAGGCCGAAGGCCCGGGCATCCCCCTGCGACGGCCCCTCCAGCGCCAGCAGCACGGCCGCGCCCACGGTGGGATGGCCGGCAAACGGCAACTCGTGCAGCGGCGTAAAAATCCGCAGCCGCGCCCGGTGGCGGGCCTCGCTCGGCGGCAGCACGAACACCGTCTCGGACAGGTTGAACTCCCCGGCGATGGCCTGCATCGCGGCCGTGTCGAGCCCCTCGGAGTCGAACACCACGGCCAGCGGGTTGCCGGCGAGCTTTTGCTCGGTGAACACGTCGAGGGTGACGAAGCGGCGTGCCATCGTATCTTTACTCCAGGCGGCGCCCGCGGCTGGCTGGCGGCGGCGGCCCGCTTTGCTAAGCTATGCGGCCGCGCGACGCGATACGAGCGGCGCGGTCTGGGAAGCCTAGCCGAGTGCGGCACCGCTTCCCAGACGGTCCAGCCGGAAGGGCGTCATGTCCGAGACAGAGCACAGTTACCCGGTCACGGTGACCTGGACCGGCAACCGGGGCACCGGCACCCAGACCTATCGCGGCTACGACCGGGCCTTCGCGGCGGAGGCCCCGGGCAAGCCCCCGATCCCGGGTTCGGCGGACCCAGCCTTTCGAGGCGACCCGGCCCGGTGGAACCCTGAAGACCTGCTGGTCGCCTCGCTCTGCGCTTGCCACAAGCTCTGGTATCTCGGCCTCTGCGCCCAGGCCGGGATCGTGGTGACGTCCTACACGGATACCGCCGAGGGCCGCGTGACCGAGGAGGCCGACGGTGCCGGCCAGTTCACCGCCGTCACCCTGCGCCCCCGCGTGACGATCACCGCCGAGTCGGACGCCGCCGAGGCCCGGGCGCTGCACCACCGGGCGCATGCGATGTGCTTCATCGCCCGATCGGTGAATTTTGCCGTGACCCACGAGCCGACGATCGTGCGGGCGGGGGATTGAAGGAGCGGCGCGCTTGATCTTGGCCCCTCATACCGCCTCCACCGCAAACGTCTCACTTGGGTTCACATACTCGTCCTGCGCGGCCACGGTGAGGATCTCCCGGGAGCCGGCCGCTGCGGTGCGCTTCAAGAGGCCGTAGACCGAGGCGGCGGCGGCGCCCAGCGCTGCGGCGGCCGAACCGGTACGGGCGTAGTGAACCAGGAACATGGCCGCGATGCAGTCGCCCGCACCGTTAACCGCGATGGCAAGCCGCGGGGTGCGGACCCGGAACAGTTGCCCCCCCGCCCCGGCTAGCAGGTCGATGCGGTCGGCCGGCGTGTCCGCGCAGAGCGTCGAGGTGACCAGCACCACCCGGGGCCCCCGGGCCTGAAGCGCCGCGATCGCCGCCCCGGCCTCGGTCCGGGTGCGGCTTGGCAGGCCGGTGAGCCGATCGAGCTCGAACTGGTTGGGGGTGAGGATGTCGGCTGCCGGCACGGCCTGCTCGCGTAAAAACGCCTCGATCCCCGGCCGCACGTAGACGCCCTCCGCGACGTCGCCGATCACCGGATCGCAGCAATAGAGAGCCTGGGGGTTGGCTGCCCGCACGGAGGCCACCGCGTCCAGGATCGCTGTCCCGATCTCGGCCGAGCCCATATAGCCCGACAGTACCGCGTCGCATGCGGGAAACACCCCACGCTCACCGATGCCCCGCACCACCTCGCGAATCATCGCCGCTTCGAAGACCGGGCCGCGCCACGCCCCGTAGCCGGTGTGGTTGGAGAACTGCACCGTGTGGACTGGCCAGACCTCGACCCCGAGCCGCTGCATTGGGAACACCGCCGACGCATTGCCGACATGGCCGTAGGCGACGTGGGACTGGATCGACAGGACGTTCAACGCGGGTGATCCCCGGTTCCGTTGCGAGAGCCGAAGCTGTCGGCGATCCGGGGCGTGGGTGCAAGCGCGGGGGCGGGTGGCTCAGATTTGATGGTTGGTGTGACCTGACCGGCTGGTTTTGGACCGGACTGATTGAGAGGATCAGCCTGGACCGGAGGAGCTGGGGATGAAGCGAGGACAGAGGCCGAGCGCGGAGCAGGTCGTGCTGATGCTGCGCCAGATTGAGGTACAGATGGCACAAGGCAAGAGTATCGCTGTCGCCTGTAAGGGGGTAGATGTCTCTGAACAGAACTCTTACCGCTGGCGTAAGGAGTATGGCGGTCTGAAGGTCGATCAGGCTAGGAAGATGAAGGATCTGGAGCGTGATAACGCTCTGCTTCGCCGCCTGGTGGCGGATCTGTCTTTGGAAAAGCGGGTGCTGGCGGACGTCGCCTCGGGAAACTCGTAGCCCCTGAGCGGATCGTCGGCCAGCATCGGGGCACGCAGCGCTACGTGTCCACGTTGCCGGCCGACGAGGATGCGCTGACCCGTGCCATCATCGCCCTGGCGTCCGAGTACGGACGCTACGGCTACCGCCGCATCACCGCGCGCGCTGCTGCAGGCAGCGGGGTGGCAGGTGGGCAAGGATCCGGGCCAGCGGATCTGGCGTCGTGAGGGGCTCGAGGTCCCGCAGAAGCACCGACCGCGCAGAAGCCTATGGCTGAACGATGGATCCTGCGTGCGGCTGCGCCCGCTCCATCGCAACCACATCTGGAGCTTCGATTTCGTCCAGGCTCGGAGCTGCGACGGATGCTCGCTTCGGGTCCTGACGCTGATCGACGAGCATAGCCGGGCTTACCCGACGCTGAGGGTGGCGCGACGCATCAACAGCGTGGGCGTGATCGAGGCGCTGGCCGACGCCATGTGCCTGCACGGCATCCCGGAGAACATCCGCTGCGACAAGGGCCCGGAAATGATCTCGAAGGCGTTGCGCAAATGGGCCACCAAAGCCGGCTCGCAGATCCAGTACATCGCTCCCGGATCGCCGTGGGAGAATGGTTACTGCGAGAGCTTCAACGGCAAGCTGCGCGACGAGTGCCTACGCCAGGAGATCTTCTGCTCGCTGAAGGAGGCGCAGACCGTGATCGGTCTATGGCAAACCAGGTACAATTGCGTCCGACCGCATTCGTCGCTGGGCTATCGGCCCCCCGCCCCCGTCAGCTACCCGGGGCTGGCCTTCCGGCTACCCATGGCCGCGACCATGCAGGAGCCTGTCATTTGGCTCGGTCCAAAAAAATACCGGTCAGGTCAGGATGGCAAAGGGAATATGCATGCCATCCACGGTGGGGATGGCCGTTCAGGCGATCATCGGCCCCAGGGAATCCGCCGCCGTCCACGCCAAAATGAGCAAGAGCCACCAAGCCGGGGCAATCCCAGACTAAGAGTGGGCCGCCTACTGCTTCACGTCAGAGACGCCTATACGCGTCATCGCGCGCCACAGGATCTGACCAGGGGCCCGCCGCTCGCTGCAGCTTCTTCGCGATGGCGACCAAGGAGAGGCTCAACACGATACTGACGCTGACGAGATAGAAGCCGTCGGCATAGGCCATGACGCAGGCCCCGCGGCAGACCTGGACCGCCAGCATGCCGCGGGCGGCTCCCTTACCGGCTGCCGCGTCGGCGAAGTGCTGGGTGCAGGCCGGCAGCCAGGGCAGTAATCCGATCCTAGGTGCGCGTGACGTTCACCGTGATCGCCTCGGCCAGCACCGAGAAGTGCATTTGCTCGCTCCGGTCGATCATCGTCGACAGCATCGCGATGCCAATCAAGCCGCCGCGATTTCGCATCGTGTTCGACAGGCCTGAAGCGTCGGTGGTCTTTTTCGGGCTCAGGCCGACGGGTGAGTGCTGCGAAAGCGTGATCGTGAACAACGGCTGGCCGATGACGCGCAGGAGCTGCGGTAGGATCAGCTGATCGGCCCCGACGTCGTAGGGCAAGCTGACTTCGATCCAGCAGCTCGTGGCGAAGACAGCGTGCCCGTGACGACGAGTAGCCTCGCGTCAATAATCGGCATCAGCAGGAGTATCATCGTAAATATGACGATTTGTGGGAGTCCGGATTACATGACCACGTAGCCGATCTGATCGGGGTTGTAGCCCAGGATCTGCACGCGGTAGACTAGATTTATAAAGACCGACCCAACGCTGGCTGGCGGCTATCCAGCTCCTCAGTGTTAGGACGCTTTTGTCGATACGGGGAAGCAGACTCCCAAAACATACAACGGCTTGCTACCGTCCACAGCCGATCATGGTGTGCCTCGTTCCGTGGTGTGCCCTTATGCGAACGGCTGGTCGCAACCAGAAGCGTACGCTTGCAGGATGTTGTGACGGTCCGAGGAGCGACCGAACTAAATCAAATGGAGTGTGCGAGGTTAGCATTTCAGAGCTGCGACCTACACACAACGCGCGTAATGCAATCAAGGGAGCGTCTGCAGCCGCTTGAGATGATAGTAATCATCAATACGTTGATCGGAGTTCAAAATCTGTGGCCACCGGCCCCGGCGGCGCCTACTGTCTGCACCTCCACCCAAACCCCAGAACTCAAAACCCTTGTCCCCAGCCCGCCCCCACCTCAGATGGGTCAGTTCGCCCTGCCGCCCCCTCGAGGCCTATGGACATCGAAGCCCTGCGCAGCTCGACCCTCGCCTTCGTCGAGGCGCACAAGGTCTGGACCCCGCTGATCGCCGGGGGGCTCGCCTTCTGCGAGTCGATCGCGATCCTGTCGCTGTTCGTGCCGGCCACCGTGATCCTGATCGGCATCGGCGCCCTGGTCGGGGGGGCCGACATCCCGCTCTGGCCGGTGATCGGCGCAGCCGCGCTCGGCGCCGCCCTGGGGGATTGGCTCTCCTACGAAATCGGGCGCTGGGTCGGGCCGGGCGCCCGCACCAAGTGGCCGCTGCGGCGCTATCCCGACCTCGTCGCCAAGGCGGAACGCTTCATCGGCCGCTGGGGCATCGCCGCGGTGGCGCTCGGGCGCTTCTTCGGGCCGGCCCGGGCCCTTGTGCCGCTGCTCGCCGGCACCCTCGGCCTGGCGCGGCTGCCGTTCCAGCTGGCCAACGTCGCCTCGGCCCTGGTCTGGGCCTTCGTGCTGCTCGCCCCCGGGGCCGGGCTGCTCACCTGGCTCGACCGATGATCCGCAAGGCCCGCTGATGCGCCGCTTCCCCCCGGAGCGCATCGTCTGCCTCACCGAGGAGACCGTCGAGACCCTGTACCTTCTGGGCGAGGAGGAAAGGATCGTCGGCGTCTCGGGCTACGCGGTGCGCCCGCCCCGGGTCCGCCGGGAGAAGCCCCGGGTTTCGGCCTTCACCAGCGCCGACCTCCCCAAGATCCTGGCGCTGGCGCCGGACCTCGTCCTGGCGTTTTCCGACCTCCAGGCCGACATCGTCGCCGACCTGGCCCGCGCGGGTATCGCCGTCCACCTGTTCAACCAGAGGGATGTTGCGGGCTGCCTGGCGATGATTCGCACCCTGGGGGCCCTGGTCGGGGTTCCGGAGCGGGCCGCGGCGCTCGCCCAATCCTTCGCCGAGTCCCTACAAAGGGCTGACGAGCGCGCGAAGGGAACGCCCCGCCTGCGCGTGTACTTCGAAGAGTGGGACGCGCCGATGATCTCCGGAATCGGTTGGGTCTCCGAATTGATCGGCTATGCCGGGGGGCAGGACGTCTTCCCCGAGCTCAGTCGGCAGCCTGCCGCGAAGGACCGGATCGTCACCGCCGACCAAGTGATCGCCGCCGCCCCCGACGTGATCCTGGCCTCCTGGTGCGGCAAGAAGGTCAACATCGATCGCATCCGCGCCCGCCCCGGCTGGGACGCGATCCCGGCGGTGCGAGACGGCCGGATCCACGAGATCAAAGCCCCGCTGATCCTCCAGCCGGGGCCGGCCGCGCTCACCGACGGCTTTGCCGCGATCCAGGTTTTTTTGGGACTAAGCCCTTAATCGAGGATAGTTCTTGCCGGCACGATCCGGGAGTGATGCCGCGCCGCAGGTGACGGGAGCGGCGCGATTCGACAGGATGTCCCGAATCGACACAGGCACATCCCGATACCGCATGTCCGCTTCCCTCGGCCTCCCCGCCCTCCCGGCGGGCACCCTGATCCTGCCCCCCGATGGACGGCAATCGCCCACCGCCCTGCGGATCCAGCGCGGCGTGCGCCGCCTCTTCTCCGAGATGGGCTGCGTCTCCCTTCCGGAATTCTCCTTGGTCAACGGCCGCCGCGCCGACGTCATCGCTCTGTGCGGCGCCGGACGCCTCACCATCGTGGAGATCAAGTCGAGCGTCGCGGATTTCCGCGCGGACCGAAAGTGGCCTGATTACAAGGACTTCTGCGACCGGTTCTTCTTCGCGATTCCCGAGGACGTGCCCGAATCCCTGATCCCGGAGGAGTGCGGCCTGATCGTCGCCGACGGCTACGGCGCCGGCATCCTGCGGGACGCCCCCGAGCACCCGCTCAGCGGCCCCCGCCGCAAGGCCGTCACCCTCCGCTTCGCCCACAGCGCCGCCCGCATCCTCCACGCCCTGGCCGATCCCGGCGCGGTGCGGGAAGGAGCGCTTTAACAAGGTATTCTAAGGGGTTATGCCATTGGACGGGGTTCTGGGGCGAAGCCCCGATGCAGCAAGGCTCCGCCCTGCATCCGCCAAAAGTCCCGGACTTTTTGAAGCCCTGACGTTTTCGTGAAGACTGCGCTATGGCCGGGTGATGACGCCCGTTGCCCTGTTCGAATTGATCCTCACGCTCCTCGGGGCGGCCCTGTTGCTGTCTTTGATGGCCAAGCGGCTCGGATTTCCCCCGGCCGCCGCCCTGGTGCTCGGCGGCATGGCGCTGGCGGTGGCGCCGGGCCTGCCGGCCTTCGATCTCGATCCGGACCTGATCATGGTCCTGTTCCTGCCGCCGCTGCTGCTCGAATCCGCCTATTTCACCGTCTGGCGCGATTTCCGAGCGAGCCTCGGCCCGATCCTGTCGCTGTCGTTGGGCGCCGTGCTGTTCACCACCCTGGTGGTCGGGCTCGTCGCCCACGCGGTGGTGTCGGCCCTGCCCTGGGCCGCCTGCTTCGCGCTCGGCGCCATCGTGTCGCCACCGGACGCCGTCGCCGCCAAGGCGGTGTTGGCCCGGGTCGCCCTGCCCCGCCGGATGGTGACGGTCCTGGAGGGCGAGAGCCTCGTCAACGACGCGTCGGGCCTCGTGCTCTACCGCTTCGCCGTGGCGGCGGCGCTGACCGGCAGCTTCAGCGCATGGGCGGCGACGGGCAGCTTCGCCTGGCTGGCGGTGGCGGGCGTCGCGGTGGGGCTCGCCTGCGGTCTCGCGGTGAATGCGCTGGTACGGCGCCTGCACGACGCCAACGCCGTGACGGTGCTGAGCTTTCTTGCCTCCTACACGGCCTATCTCGCGGCCGAGGAAATCCACGCCTCCGGGGTGCTCGCCGTGGTCGCCTGCGGCCTGATGATGGGTGGGCAAGAGCACGAGACCTTCGACGCCCATGTCCGGCGCCACGCCGTGGCGGTGTGGGAATTCGTGGTCTTCGTGCTGGAAGCCCTGGTCTTCGTGCTGATCGGGCTGGCCCTGCGCGGCGTGCTCGCCCGGACCGGGGGCGATCTCGGGCCGCTCGTCACGGGTCTGCCCCTGGCGGTCACCGTCACGGCGGCCTGCGTGGTCGCCCGGCTGCTCTGGGTCTTCCGGCCGTCTACCTGCGATGGACCTTGTCGGCCCGGGTGCGCGCCCAGGAACCCCGCCCGGACCCGCGGGTGCCGCTGATCATCGGTTGGGCCGGCATGCGCGGGGTGGTGACGCTCGCCGCCGCTCTGGCGCTGCCGGTGGATTTTCCGGGTCGCGACGCGATCCTGGTGGCGGCCTTCGCTGTGATCCTGTTCACCGTTTTGATCCAGGGTACGACGCTCGGTCCGCTGATCCGGACGCTGCGCCTCGACCCGAACCAGAGCCTGCCGGATGGCCATCTCGACGCCGCGATGGCCCGGGTGGTGGTGAGCGAGGCCGGGCTCGCTGCCCTGGAGCGGCTGGTGGCACCCGGATCCGGCGCGCTGCAGCATCCGCGTTTGGTGGAGGAATATCGTCGGCGGGTGCGGGCAGTATCCCGGGACCGCGACGAGCGTGGGGCGCTGGCCGCCGAGAAGACCGAGCATTTCGCCGCCGCGTTGCTGGCCGTGCGATCCGGCCGCTCGGCGCTGATCGCGCTGCACCAGGAGAACCGCATCCATAGCTCGGTGCTGCGGACGCTGGAGGGCGAGATCGACCTGGAGGAGCTCCACCTGAAGCGCCTCGCCGGCGCGCCGGCGGCCCATGGCGCGGCCTGATGAGCCGCGCCTGACGCTGCTGACCTCAGTGGGTGATGCAGGCGTCGGACGGGGTGTTGTAGCCGCTGTAGACGACCCGAACCTTGCGCAGGCAGGGCGCTGCCTCCTTGGGGGCCGCCACGGGGGAGACCTCCACGGGCTCAACTCGCAGGGTCGCCGTGATGGTCGGCTCCTCCGGGGTCGCCAGCGCGCGGCTGGCGCTCATCACGAACGGGGTGGCGGCCATGGCGGAGACGGCGATGGCGGCCAGGACGGCGAGGTTCTTGCGGCCGAAATCGTTAAGCTTGCGAGCCTGTTGCATGATCGGTGGTCCGTCCTGTTCGGCGCGCTGACGCTGCCGAAATCCCCTGTTTGCGGCGATAACTTGGCCGCGAACTTGACGGTTCCCGCTATGCCCCGAAAACAGTCGAGCTGGCGTGCTGGCCCGCACCCACGGCGATGATGTCAGAGGATCTTGCGGTATTGGACGAAGCCCGACCGCACGGCGATCCGGTCGTAGAGCAGCATCGCGTCGGTATTGGTCTCGTGGGTGAGCCAGTGGACGCGCGAACACCCGGCGGCCTGCGCAACGTCATAGACATGCGTGATCAGCCGGCGTCCGATTCCCGCGCCGCGGGCAACATCCGCCACGAACAGATCCTGGAGGTAGCAGTAATCGCCGATCGTCCAGGCCGAGCGATGGCGGATGTGGTTGACGAGGCCGACTGCCTCCCCGTCCCGCCAGGCTAGGGCGCCGTCCACCGGCTCGGACGGATCGTTGAGGCGGCCCCAGGTGCTCTCTGTGACCGCCTCGGCGAGGTCGACCTTGTAGAAGGCCTGGTAGCCTTGCCACAGCGGCAGCCACGCGGCCCGGTCCCCCGCGCCGATCGGGCGGATCTCGATTCTGTCCGGGCTGATGATCATGATCCGCCTCTCCCCCGCTGCGTGGGGGCAAGCTGACCATCGTCCGCCGCCTGGGCGCAAGGGGCGCCCTCGTCTTGCACCCCCCGCCGCCCGCACCTAAACCGGCCCGCCGACCCCCAGACCCGCATCGCCGAGCCTTCGCCGCCCATGTCCCACAAGAAATCGTTCCAGGGGCTGATCCTGACGCTGCAGGAATTCTGGGCGGCGCAGGGCTGCGTGATCCTCCAGCCCTACGACATGGAGGTCGGCGCCGGCACGTTCCATCCGGCGACGACGCTGCGGGCGCTGGGCCCCAAGCCCTGGAAGGCGGCCTATGTCCAGCCGTCGCGCCGGCCCAAGGACGGCCGCTACGGCGAGAACCCCAACCGGCTCCAGCACTATTACCAGTTCCAGGTGATCCTGAAGCCGAACCCGCCCAACCTGCAGGAGCTCTACCTCGCCTCGCTGGACGCGATCGGGGTCGACCTGAAGCTCCACGACATCCGCTTCGTCGAGGACGATTGGGAGAGCCCGACGCTCGGCGCCTGGGGCCTCGGCTGGGAATGCTGGTGCGACGGGATGGAGGTCAGCCAGTTCACCTACTTCCAGCAGGTGGCCGGCTTCGAATGCGCCCCCGTGGCCGGCGAGCTGACCTACGGGCTCGAGCGGCTCGCCATGTACGTCCAGGGCGTCGAGAACGTCTACGACCTCGACTTCAACGGCGCCGAGGGGGCCGACCGGATCACCTACGGCGACGTGTTCCTGCAGGCCGAGCAGGAATATTCCCGGCACAATTTCGAAGCGGCCGACACGGCGATGCTGTTCCGCCAGTTCACCGACGCGGAGGCCGCCTGCCGGTCCTATCTCGACGCCGGCGCGCCCGCCGCCGAGACCGAGCGCCACCGTATGGCGCAGCCGGCCTACGACCAGTGCATCAAGGCGAGCCATGTCTTCAACCTGCTCGACGCCCGCGGCGTGATCTCGGTCACTGAGCGCCAGAGCTACATCCTGCGGGTGCGGGAACTCGCCAAGGCTTGCGGCGCGGCGTGGCTCAAGACGGCGGCCGGCGGGGCGTGAGGCCTCAAAGCGGATAGGCGGTGCAGAAGAAGCGCCGCGGATCGCCGGGCTTCGATTGCCACACGGACCGGAACAGCGGGTTGCGGCCATCCGGGCTCTCGAGAGGTCTCTCGTAGTCGAACTGGTGGCCATAGACGTCCGCGAACTCGCGGACGAGTTGGCTCGGGCGGGGATGTCGGAAGAAGGCGAAGACCAGCACGTCGCCGCCGGATTGCGTGAAGCCGCAGGCCAGCAGGACGCCGCCCTTACGATGATTGGGGTTCAGCAGATAGCCGTGGATCTTGGATTCGGCGATTGCGAGATCGGGCGTTCAGTCGTCGGGATCGTCGGCCACCGCCCTTAGGCTGCCCGTAGGGCTCCCGCGCGAACCGTGGCGTTGTCCGCCACCGGTTCGTCGAACTCGACCTCGTAGGCTTCGCCGCCGGCCCAGATGCCGACGATCGTGCCTTCCATACCGGCCGGGATCAGGTAGCCGTCGTCGGTCTGCACATTGCGCAGCACTGCGACCTCGCTCAGCTCGGCGAAGGCCGGACGGGGCGTCACGGGATCACGGGATCACGGGACTGATACAGCGTGTCGAACGACATGCCGCATCATGTGCGCGCGGTTCGCAAACGCGCAAATGCTTCCATGGGTCGTCGGCGGAGCCCCTTGAGCCCTCGCGCGTTGCAACCCCCGCCAACCGGCGCGCTCCGGCGCGTCCGCAGACGCGGGAATCCCATGATGAAACAGACCCTCCTCGCCCTCGGCGTCCTCGCCTTCGGCTTGGCCCCGGCGCTCGCGGCCGATCCCGGCCCTGAGGCCGTGGTCAAGAAGCTCTACGCCGAGCCGCGCCCGAATCACTCGGCCGTCTACACCAAGCGGCTCCAGGGCCTGTTCGACGCCGACGCCAAGCAGGCCAACGGCGCCACTGGCAGCCTCGATTTCGATTACCGCCTCAACGGCGAGCCCCTGAAGCCCGACACCGTGAAGGCCCTGACCTTCAAGGAGGCCACCGAGGGCAAGGACCAGGCGAAGGTCACGGTGGAGCGGAAGGGCGGGGACGGCTCGAAATCCATCGTCTTCGACCTCGTGCGCGAGGACGGGGCCTGGCGGGTGTCGGACGCCCACGCGATCGGCGATCGCAAGTGGCAGCTCACCACCATCCTGAAGGGCGAGGCGCAATAAATCCGGCCCCGGCCGTTCGACCCTCGACAGGCCTGCGGCGCGGCGATATGGCCGCGCCATGCCCGACCTCCTGCTCGAACTCCGCTCGGAAGAGATCCCCGCCCGCATGCAGCGGCGCGCGGCGGAGGATCTGAAGAAGCTCGTCACCGATGCGCTGGTCGAGCGCGGCTTCCTGTACGAGGGCGCCAAGGCGTTCTCGACGCCGCGCCGGCTGGCGCTGCACATCGCCGGCCTGCCCGCCCGGGGCGAGGCGGTGCGCGAGGAGCGCCGGGGCCCGCGGGTCGGCGCCCCCGAGGCCGCCATCCAGGGGTTCCTGAAGGGCGCCGGCCTGACGAGCCTGGATGAGGCCAAGAGAATCACCGACCCGAAGAAGGGCGAGTTCTACCTCGCGGTGATCGAACGGCCTGGCCGCGCGACCCTGGACGTGCTTGCCGAGCTTCTGCCCGACATCATCAAAAATTTCCCCTGGCCGAAGGCGATGCGCTGGGGCGCGGCCTCGGCCCAGCCCGGCGCCCTGCGCTGGGTACGCCCGCTGCTATCGATCGTCGCGACCTTCGGGCCGGAGACCGAGACCCCCGAAGTCGTGCCGTTCGCGGTCGGCGGCATCGCGGCCGGCACAGTAACCTACGGCCACCGGTTCCTGGCGCCGGGGCCGATCGAGGTCCGCCGGTTCGACGACTACATCCAGGCCCTGGAGCGCGCGAAGGTCATCCTCGACGCCGACCGGCGCAAGGACGTGATCCTGCACGATGCCCGCGACCTTGCCTTCGCGCGCGGCCTCGACCTCGTGGAGGACGAGGGCCTGCTGGAGGAGGTGGCCGGCCTGGTCGAATGGCCGGTGGTGCTCATGGGCTCCTTCGACGCGGCCTTCCTCGACATCCCGGCCGAGGCGATCCGGGCGACGATCCGGGCGAACCAGAAGTGCTTCGTGCTGCGCAAATCCGGCTCGGAGGATCTGGCCCCCGCCTTCATCCTGGTTTCGAATCTTTTGGCCTCGGATGGCGGCCAGGCGATCACGGCCGGCAACGAGCGGGTAGTGCGGGCGCGCCTCTCGGACGCGAAATTCTTCTGGGAAACCGACAAGGCGATCCGCCTGGAAGACCGCCTGCCTAAGCTCGACAGCATCGTCTTTCACGAAAAACTCGGCACCCAGGGCGAGCGGATCACCCGCATCGCCGCCCTGGCGAAAGAGCTGGCGCCCCTGGTTGGGGCCGACCCGGCTTTGGCCGAGCGCGCCGCCCGCCTCGCCAAAGCGGACCTCGTCACTGAAATGGTCGGCGAATTCCCGGAGCTTCAGGGCCTGATGGGCCGGAAATATGCGGCGCTCCAGGGCGAGCACGGAAGCGTCTGCGCGGCCATCGAGGAGCATTACAAGCCGGTCGGCCCCTCCGACCGGGTGCCGAGCGATCCCGTCTCGATCGCGGTAGCACTGGCCGACAAGCTCGACACGCTGGTGGGCTTTTGGGCGATCGACGAGAAGCCGACGGGGAGCAAGGACCCGTATGCGCTGCGGCGGGCGGCCTTGGGGGTGATTCGGTACGTGCTTAACGGCAAACGTTCCAACCTCGTCAAAATCCTGGACGCACATGCCGAGCTCATCGGCGATTCAATAAAGAAAGCCCATCTCGCAAATGCTGGCGACGGGGTCGCATCGTTTGGGCATGGATTTGTATCGGTTGCTTGGGATGGGCGCCAAGTCCGATCATCGAGCCTCGATCTCCTCTCCTTTTTTGCCGACCGCCTCAAAGTCTACCTGCGCGACCAGGGCGCCCGGTACGACCTGATCGACGCGGTCTTCGCGCTGCCCGGCCAGGACGACCTGCTGATGGTGGTGCGTCGGGTTGAGGCCCTGCAGGCGTTCCTAGAGACCGAGGACGGCAGGAACCTGCTCGCGGGCTACAAGCGCGCCTCGAACATCCTGCGGATCGAGGAGAAGAAGGACGGCCGCGCCTACGATGCCGCGCCCGATGCCGCGCTTGCGGCGTCCGGCGAGCCGGCCGAGCGGGCGCTCGCCGAGGCCCTGGCGGGCGCCGCCGCGACGGCATCGCGAGCCATCGCGAACGAGGACTTCGCCGGCGCGATGCGGGCGCTCTCGACCCTGCGCGTACCGGTCGACGCCTTCTTCCAGGACGTGACCGTCAACGCGCCCGCCCCGAAGCTGCGCGAGAACCGCCTGCTGCTGCTCAACGCGCTCCGCGCCGCGACCCGCGCGGTGGCGGATTTCTCGAAGATCGAGGGGTAGCTCCCCCCTCTCCCCGCACGCGGGAGGAGGCCCGCACGGACCTCGTCGTCCGTGCGGGAAGCGCAGGCGCAGCCGGAGCGGCGGTGAGGGGGCGGCTCAGGAAGGGCCTCTCCGGAACCGCCCCCTCACCCTCGGCTGCCGCCTCGCTCCGGCGACGACGAGGTCGCCGGAGCCCTCTCCCCGCAGGCGGGGCGAGGGAATGCACGGCCACCGCTCCTTCACCCCTCATCTGTGATCATGCCCCGCATGATCCTCCACCTCCGGCAGGGTCAGCCCGAAATGGCTGACGAGATCCGCCACCTGCCCGGGGCTGAGCTGCCGCGGGTTGAGGTTGCGAAGGAGCAAGTAAAGCTTGGCGGTCTCCTCCAGCTCCTCGGTGGCGAAGACCGCACCCTCCAGGCTGTCGCCGGCGACCACCGGGCCGTGATTGGCCAGCAGCACCGAGCTGTATTTGCCGGCGAGCCCCCGGATCGCGTCCGCCACCGCGGGATCGCCCGGGCGGTAATACGGCACCAGCGCGGTGCCGCCGGTGCGCATCAGGTAGTAGGGTGTCAGCGGCGGCAGAACCTGGCGCGGGTCGATCTCCGGCAGCATCGAGACCGCCACCGCGTGGGTCGAGTGCAGGTGGACGATCGCCTTGGCCCCGCCCCGGCTCTCGTAGAGCGCCGTATGCAGCGGGATCTCTTTCGTCGGCTTGTCGCCGGAGATCAGCCGGCCGTCCGCGTCCAGCCGCGAGATCCGGGCCGGGTCGAGGAAGCCCAGCGACGCGTTGGTCGGCGTCACCAGCCAGCCGCCGTCGGGCAGGCGCAGCGAGATGTTGCCCGACGAGCCCGGGGTCAGGCCGCGCTCGAACAGCGAGCGGCCGTAGCGGCAGATGTCTTCACGCAGCCGGCTCTCATCGCTCATGCGGTCGCTCCCTCGATCAGCTCGAATCCGAGATCGATTCGTTTGGGACTTTCACCCAGCAGGCAGGCGGCCGCCTGCCTGCCGATTTCCAGGCGCGGGGTGCGCACCGTCGACAGGGGCTGGGGCATCGCCGCCGCGAAGTCGAGCCCGTTGAAGCCGAACAGCGCGATCCGCCCCGGTACGCTCAAGCCCGCCGACAGGCAGGCGAAATAGCCGCCGAGCGCCATGTCGTCGTTGGAGAAATACACGGCGTCGAGGTCCGGGTGGCGCGCCAGCAGCACCTCCAGCCCGGCCCGGCCGGAACCGGGCGAAGACGGCCCGGGCCGGATCTCTCTGCCGTGGAGCGACAAGCCGGCCTCGCCCAAGGCGGCCTCGAACCCGGCGAGGCGCTTGCCGGCGCGCAGGTCCACCTGCAGGTCGTGGCCGAGATAGGCGATGCGCCGGTATCCGCGTGCCACCAGGTGCCGGGCGCTCGCCGCCCCCACCGCCCGGTTGGAGAAACCGACCACGGCATCGATCCCCGCGCCGTCCGTGTCGATCATCTCGACAACGCGCACGCCCCCGGCCCTTGCCAGGGCCACCGTCCCGGGATTGTGCTCCAGCCCGGTGAGCAGCAGCGCGGCCGGGCGCCAGGACAAGAGCGCGGCGGCCAGCGCCTCCTCCCGGTCGGGATCGTAGTCGCTCACCCCGATCACGCAGCGGATACCCACGGCATCCAGGGCGCCGGTCAACCCGCGCAGCAAGTCGGGGAAGACGACGTTGGCGAGCGACGGCACGATCACCCCGGCGAGCTGCGCACTCGCCCCCGGTCCCGCGAGGCTCCCGGCGAGACGGTTCGGCACGTAGCCGAGCCGGGCCACGGCCTCCGCCACCCGTTCCCGGGCGCGCTTCGAAGAGGAGCCGTGGTTGCGCAGGACCCGCGAGACCGTGCTCTCACCGACCCCCGCCTCGCGGGCGACGTCGGTGAGCGTCACGAGCCGCCCCGGCGGCTGGAATTCGTCCATCTCCCGGCCTTTTCGTGCCTCTCCCGCTCCTCCCACCCACGCCCTCATCACGAGGCGGCTTCGCCGCGCCTCAGGATGAGGGGGGTGGATAAGAGGCCGGTCTCGCGCATGGCAGCGCCTTACAGCTCGCCATAGCGTCCTGCATTATACCGCACAACCGGATTGGCAGCGCTGCCAAAAGTCGCTACAGCCCCCGCCAGCGCCGCCGGAACGAGCGGTGAAGACCATTCCTCGCCCGCCTTTCGACGCGGCGCGGACCAGGGAGAACGCCGATGTCGGTTCAAGCCGCCCCGCTGCGGGGCGCGGCCCTCGCGGACGAAAAGACCTTCGTCGACCGGACCTACGGCAAGGTGTTCTGGCGCCTCGTGCCGTTCCTGATGCTCTGCTACGTGGTGGCGTATCTCGACCGGGTGAATGTCGGCTTCGCCAAGTTGCAGATGTCCCAGGAGCTCAAGTTCTCCGAGACGGTCTACGGCCTCGGCGCGGGCATTTTCTTTCTGGGCTACTTCCTGTTCGAGGTACCGTCGAACGTGATCCTGCACCGGGTCGGCGCCCGGGTCTGGATCGCCCGGATCATGATCACCTGGGGGCTGATCTCCGGGGCGTTCCTATTCGTGAACTCGGAATGGAGCTTCTACGGGATGCGCTTCCTGCTCGGCCTGGCCGAGGCGGGCTTCTACCCGGGCGTGATCCTGTACACGACGCAGTGGTTCCCGGCCCATCGCCGGGCCAAGGTGATCGCGGTGTTCATGGCCGCGATTCCGATCTCCGGCATCTTCGGCAACCCGCTCTCCGGCTGGATCATGGACGCGTTCAACGGCGCCCAGGGCCTGTCCGGCTGGCAGTGGATGTTCCTGATCGAGGCCGTGCCGGCGGTGCTGATCGGCGTCGCGGTGTTCCTCTATCTCGACAACCGCCCCTCCGAGGCCAAGTGGCTGACCGACGCGGAGAAGCAGGTCCTCGAGCGCGACATCGCCGCCGACAACCACGGCAAGGAATCCAGCCCGCACTCCATCGCCACCGTGTTCCGCAACGGCCGCGTGTGGTTCATGAGCCTGATCTACTTCGCCTTCGTCACCGGTCAGTACGGCCTGACCTTCTGGCTGCCGACGATCGTCAAGGCGTCCGGCGTGCAGGGCAACCTCAATATCGGCTTGATCAGCGCGATCCCGTTCCTGTGCGCGGCCGTCGTGATGATCCTGCTGGGCCTCTCCGCCGACCGGATGCGCGAGCGCCGCTGGCACCTGATCATCCCGGCGCTCGTCGGCGCCGTCGGCTTCGTCGTCTCGGCGAGCGCGGGCTCGACCACGATCGCCGTGGCGGCGCTCTCGGTGGCGGCGGCCGGCGTGCTGACCTGCTCGCCCCTGTTCTGGTCCCTGCCCACCGCCTTCCTGAGCGGCGCGGGGGCGGCGGCCGGCATCGCGCTGATCAACTCGGTGGGCAACCTCGCGGGCTTCGTCAGCCCCTACGTGATCGGGGCTTTGCGCGACGCCACCGGCAGCACCGCGGCCGGCATGTACGCGCTGGCGGTCATGCTGGTGGTCGGCTCGGCCTGCGTGTTCGTCACCCCGGCCAAGATGGTCAACCGCTGAGGCGGGTATGCCTCGACGCCCTCTCCTCCCTCTTGCGGGGAGGAGCCGGAGGTGGGGGTGGTGCCGGATAGGGCTCAGCGGTCCCTTCTGAGCCACCCCCACCCCTGACCCCTCCCCGCAAGGGGGAGAGGAAAACGCGGTGTTTCAAACACGTGCTGCCGAGTCTGTAACCTTCAAAGCAGGAGCCAACCCGATGGTCACCACCCCGCAGACAGGCCGCGCCGCGGTGATCGGCCTCGGCTCCATGGGCTCCGGCATGGCGGGCTCGCTGCTGCGGGCCGGCTTCTCCGTCGCTGCCTGCGACGTGAACCCGGAGGCCGTCGCCCGTTTCCGGGATGCGGGCGGGATTGCGGCGGCCAATCCGGCCGAGGCGGCGCAGGGCGCCGACGTGGTGGTGAGCGTGGTCGTCAACGCCGCTCAGACCGAGGCGGTGCTGTTCGGCGAAAACGGCGCCGCCGCGGCGATGCCCGAGGGCGCCGTGTTCGTCTCGTCGGCGACCATGGACCCTGCCGTCGCCCGCACGCTGGCGGCCCGTCTGGAGGCCACCGGCCGGCACTATCTCGACGCCCCGATGAGCGGCGGCGCCGCCCGCGCGGCCGATGGCGGGCTGACCTTCCTGGCCTCGGGCTCGCCGGCTGCCTTCGCCAAGGCCCGGCCCGCCCTCGATGCCATGGCCGGCACGCTCTACGAGCTCGGCGACGAAGCCGGCCAAGGCGCGGCCTTCAAGATGATCAACCAGCTGCTGGCCGGGGTCCATATCGCGGCCGCCTGCGAGGCGATGAGCTTTGCCGCCAAGCAGGGCCTCGACCTGGCCCGCGTCTACGAGGTGATCACCAAGTCGGCGGGCAATTCCTGGATGTTCGAGAACCGGGTGCCCCACATCCTCGACGCGGACTACGCGCCGAAGAGCGCGGTCGACATCTTCGTCAAGGATCTCGGCATCGTGCAGGACATGGCCCGGGCGGAGAAGTACCCGGTCCCGGTGGCCGCGGCGGCGCTCCAGATGTTCCTGATGGCGTCCGGCGCCGGCATGGGCCGGGACGACGATGCCTCCGTGGCGCGGCTCTACGCGCAGGTCTCGGGCGCCAAGCTGCCCGGTCAGGCTTAGGGAGTCCGAAGAAAATGCCGCGCTTTGCCGCCAATCTCAGCCTGATGTTCAACGAGGTGCCGTTCCTCGACCGCTTCGATGCGGCGGCGCGCGCCGGGTTCGACGCCGTCGAGTTCCTGTTCCCCTACGAGCACCCGCCCGAGGCCATCGCCGAGCGGCTTCGGGCAAACGGCCTGACCCAGGCCCTGTTCAACCTGCCGCCGGGGGATTTCGCCAAGGGCGAGCGCGGCTTGGCGGCATTGCCTGAACGGTTGGATGAGCTGAAGGCCGGCGTCGATACGGCGCTCCGCTACGCCGAGGCGACCGGCGTCGCCCGGCTGCACCTGATGGCGGGGCTCGCCCCGCACGATGACCCCAAAGCCGCCGAGGCCTATCGCCGGGCGGTGGCCTGGACGGCGGAGCGCCTGGGCGCGGCCGGCCTCGACCTCGTGCTTGAGCCGATCAACAGCCGCAACATGCCGGGCTACTTCCTGAACGATTTCGGCCGGGCCGCGGATCTCATCCGCGCGCTGGCGCTGCCGAACCTGAAGCTGCAGTTCGACCTCTACCATTGCCAGATCCTGCACGGCGACGTGACCATGCGGCTGCGCGCGCTGATGCCGATCGTCGGCCATGTCCAGACCGCGAGCGTGCCCGAGCGGCACGAGCCCGGCACCGGCGAGATGGACGACGCGTTCCTGTTCGACGAGCTGGACCGGCTCGGCTACGCCGGCTTCGTCGGCTGCGAGTACATCCCGGCCGCCGACACCGTGGCCGGCCTCGGCTGGCTCGCCGCCTACAGAGGGAGAGTCCGATGAGTCTCGCGCTGGGATGCGTCGCCGACGATTACACGGGCGCCTCGGACCTCGCCAACACCCTGACCAAGGCGGGCCTGCGCACGATCCAGACCATCGGCTTGCCGGAGGATGACCGGGCCCTGCCGGAGGCCGACGCGGTGGTGGTGGCGCTCAAGAGCCGCTCGATCCCGGCCGACGAGGCCGTGGCGCGGTCCCGCGAGGCGGAACGCTGGCTGCGGGCCCGGGGCGCGGCCCACGTGATGTTCAAGGTCTGCTCGACCTTCGATTCCACGGACGCCGGCAATATCGGCCCGGTGATGGACGCCCTGCGGGACGCGGCCGGCGAGCGCATCGCGCTCGTCACCCCCGCCTTCCCGGAGACGGGACGCAGCGTCTACCAGGGCAACCTGTTCGTCGGCTCGGTGCCCCTGAACGAGAGCCCGCTCAAGGACCACCCGCTCAATCCGATGCGCGACGCCAACCTGGTGCGCGTGCTGGCGCGCCAGAGCGCGGGCGCGGTCGGGCTCATCGACACCGCCACGGTGGCACGGGGCGCCGAGGCGGTGGCGGCCCGGCTCGAAGCCCTGGCCGAAGAGGGCAAGCAGGCGGCGATCGCGGACGCGATCTTCGACAGCGACCTCGAAACCCTCGGCCGGGCGATCATCGCGAGAAAATTCTCGGTGGGTGCCTCGGGGCTGGGGCTCGGTCTTGCCCGCGCCCTCGTCGCCGACGGTCGCGGCACCCGGGATGCGGCCGGCGCCGCCATGGGCGAGCCGGTGGGTGGGGCCACGGCCTGCCTCGCCGGCAGCTGCTCGCAGGCGACCCTCCAGCAGATCGCCGCCGCGGAGGCCCAGATGCCGGTGCTGCGCCTCGACACCGCGGCCCTGCTGGCCGGAGCCGACGCTGTGGCCGAGGCCCTGGCCTTCGCCGACGCACGCCTGGCCGCCGGCCCGGTGCTGATCGCCTCCTCGGCGACCCCCGAGGCGGTCCGGGCCCTTCAGGCTCAGCACGGGGTCGACGCGGTCGGTCACGCCATCGAGGCTGCGCTCGCCGCCATCGCCGAGGGGCTGGTCGCCCGCGGCGTGCGCCGGCTCGTGGTGGCCGGGGGCGAGACCTCGGGCGCTGTGGTCGATCGGCTCGGTCTCCGGGCGTTCCTGCTCGGACCCGAGATCGCCGCGGGCGTGCCGATCCTGCGCAGTGCCGGCCGGCCCGAGCCGATGCTGCTCGCCCTGAAATCCGGCAATTTCGGCGGCACGGACTTCTTCGGGCGTGCCCTGGACATGATGGCCTGACGCGGCAAACCATCGGACGAAGAGGTCTTCCATGCATGCTCTGATTCTCGGCGCCGCCGGCATGATCGGCCGACGCCTTGTCGATGCCCTGGTTGCGGACGGCACGGTTGGCGGCGCGCCGCTCACCGCCCTCACCCTGCTCGACGTGGTGCCGCCCACGGCACCCGCGGGCTTCTCCGGCCCGGTGAAGGCCGAGGCCGCGGATCTCACCGCCCCCGGC
Source organism: Methylobacterium sp. J-001 (assembly GCF_022829565.1). NCBI lineage: Bacteria > Pseudomonadati > Pseudomonadota > Alphaproteobacteria > Hyphomicrobiales > Methylobacteriaceae > Methylobacterium > Methylobacterium sp. J-001. The sequence goes on along the minus strand of NZ_JAKSYN010000210.1, from coordinate 86,291 downwards.
GCCGCTGAGGCCGCCATCGCCGAGCGCCCGGAGGTGATCTTCCACCTCGCCGCGGTGGTCTCGGGCGAGGCCGAGGCCAACCTGGAGCTGGGCTACCGGGTCAACCTCGACGGCACGCGGCTGCTGCTTGATGCGATCCGCCGGGCCAACGCCGCGGACGGCTACCGGCCGAAGCTGGTCTTCACCTCGTCGCTGGCGGTGTTCGGACCGCCCTTCCCCAAGGTGATCCCGGACGACTTCATCCTGCGCCCGGCCTCCTCGTATGGCGTCCAGAAGGCCATGGGCGAGCTGATGCTCGCCGACTACGCGCGGCGCGGCTTTTTGGACGGGATCGGCCTGCGGCTGCCGACCATCTGCGTGCGCCCGGGCAAGCCCAACAAGGCGGCCTCGGGTTTCTTCTCCGGGATCATCCGAGAGCCGCTGGCCGGTCAGGAGGCCGTGCTGCCGGTGCCCGAGACGGTGCGCCACTGGTTCGCGAGCCCCGCCGCCGCGGTGGGCTTCCTGATCCACGCGGCCGGGCTCGACCTCGCGGCGATCGGCCCGCGGATCAGCCTGACAATGCCGGGCGTCTCCGCCACCGTGGCCGAGGAGATCGAGGCCCTACGACGCGTGGCCGGCGACAAAGCCGTGGCGCTGATCCGGCGCGAGCCGGACGCGACCATCGCCCGGATCGTTTCCTCCTGGCCGGAGGCGTTCGAGCCGGAGGCGGCGCTCGCGCTCGGCTTCCGGGCGGACGAATCCTTCGACGCGATCGTTGCCCAGCACGTGGCGGAGTTCCACTGCGGCTGAGATTCAGCCGCGGGCGGAGCGGATGTCGGTCCGCGGGAAATCGTCGCCGATATAGAGCAGCGGCACGCCGTGGACCTGCGCGCAGGCATAGGCGAAGCAGTCGCCGAGGTTCAGGCGGGCGGGGTGGCGGCCCTTGCCAAAACGGGCATGGGCGGTGAGGGCGAGGGCGGATTCCACCGCCGAAATCGGCACGATTCGCAGACCAGCGATGCGGATGAACGCGTCGACCTCCGTCTCGGCGTCTGCCACGGAGATCGCCTTCTTGCGCGCCACCGCGACCACCGTCTCGAAGACGGCGATGCCCGATGTGAGCGGCGTCATCGCGCCATCGAGGCAGTCCAGCAGGACGGAACGCTCCGGCTCGGCCGTCAGGATCGCCACGAGAGCCGAGGCGTCGACGAACATCACTCGTCGTTCAGGCTGTCGTAGAACGCCTTGTCGGCCTCCAGGCCCGTGCGCGGTACGGCATCCATCTTGTCGAGCAAGGGTTTCAGGCGTTCCGCGAGCGGCACGCGTCGGCTGCGCCGCGCGATCTCGTTTTTGAGCGCGATTCGCACCGCTTCGGTCTTGCTCACGCCGGCCCGCGATGCCAGCGTCTCGGCCAATTGGTTGACCTCTTCGCTGCGGATGTTGAGCGGCACGACAGCCTCCGTGTAGACGTAGGGAGGCTAGTGCCTACACACCTGAGCCGCAAGCGCGCCACCACCCCGTACAAGGATCCCGATGACCCGCCTCGACGAGGCCCGCGCCGCGCTGAAGAAGACCTTCGGGTACGAGGATTTCCGGCCCGGGCAGGACGAGGTGATCGGCGCGGTTTTGGACGGCGACGACGTGTTCGCCGTGATGCCCACGGGCTCGGGCAAGTCGATGACCTACCAGCTGCCGGCGCTGATCGATGCCGGGTTGACCGTGGTGGTCTCGCCCCTGATCGCGCTGATGCACGACCAGGTGCAACAGATGCGCAGCGTCGGCGTCGAGGCCGCCACCCTCAATTCGTCCGTGTCGGAGGTCGAATCGCGCGAGACCTGGCGCAGCCTGCGCTCCGGGGAGCTGCGCCTGCTGTTCGTCTCCCCCGAACGCCTGCTGATGGAAGGCTGCATCGAGGCCCTGCGCGGCGTCGGGGTTCGGCGGCTTGCGGTGGACGAGGCCCATTGCGTCTCGCAATGGGGGCACGATTTCCGGCCCGAATACCGGGAGATCGCCCGGGCCCGGCAGGCGCTCGGCAACGTCCAGACCCTGGCGCTGACCGCCACCGCCGATGCCGCCACCCGGGCGGAGATCGCCGAGCGGCTGTTCCCGCAGGGGCGCGGCCCGAAGATCTTCGTCCACTCGTTCGACCGGCCGAACATTCGGCTGACGTTCCAGCCCAAGGACAACCCGGCCCGGCAGATCGAGCGGTTCCTGAAGCACCGCCGGGCGGAGAGCGGGATCATCTACTGCTCCTCGCGCAAGCGCGTCGAGCAGCTGGCCGAGACCCTCAAGAAGGACGGGTTCGACGCCCTGCCCTACCATGCCGGGCTCGACCAGGGCACGCGGATGCGCAACCAGGACCGGTTCCTCCAGGAGGACGGGGTGGTGATGACCGCCACGATCGCCTTCGGCATGGGCATCAACAAGCCCGACGTGCGCTTCGTCTGCCATGCCGACATGCCCAACAACGTGGAGGGCTACTACCAGGAGATCGGCCGCGCCGGCCGCGACGGGCTGCCGGCCGACACGCTGACCCTCTACGGCCTCGACGACATGGCGTTGCGCCGCCGCCAGATCGACGAGAAGGAGATTTCCGACGAGCGCCGCCGGGTCGAGCGGCGCAAGCTCGAGGCGATGATCAGCCTGTGCGAGGGCGCCACCTGCCGGCGCCAGTCGCTGCTCGGCTATTTCGGCGAGGCGAGCGAGCCCTGCGGCCGCTGCGACCTCTGCCGCGGCGGCGTCACCCTGGTCGACGGGACCGTGGCGGCGCAGAAGATCCTGTCGGCGATCGTGCGCACCGGCCAGCGCTTCGGCGCGGCCTATATCTGCGACGTGGTCCACGGCAAGGAGAGCGAGCAGGTCCGCCGCAACGGCCACACAAGCCTCAAGACCTTCGGGGTCGGGGCGGACAAGCCGGTGGCCGCCTGGCGGGCGATCCTGCGCCAGCTCTTCGCCGCCGGGGCGATCGCCGAGAACGCCGACGGCTATGGCGGCCTGTCCATGACCGAGAAGGGCGAGGCGATCCTGTTCGGCCGTGAGCCGGTCAAGCTGCGCCCCGATCCGGAGCCGAAGGCCGAATCGCGTGAGCGCCGCCGCACCGCGCCGCGCGAGGAGGGCGAGATCGCGCTCTCGGAGACCGACGAGGCCCTGTTCCAGCACCTGCGCGGCCTGCGCGCCACCCTGGCCCGGGCCGAGGGCATCGCCGCCTTCATGGTATTCCCGGACCGGACCCTGATCGAGATGGCTCGGCAGAAACCTGTCGACCTCTGGGCGCTGCGGGCGGTCCACGGGGTCGGCGAACGCAAGCGCGAGGCCTATGGCGAGAAGTTCGTGGCCGCGATCGGCGAGTTTCTGGCCGCGCCGCCGGCGGCGTGAGCGATGGGCCGGCGCAAGCCCCAGGCAGTTTCACCCTCGGCGCGCCCGGCCGCTTCATGTAGGCAAGCCGCCACCTCGAATCGATCGGACTCGTCATTTCGACACGCATCCCCGTCGCCGACGCACCGGCCCAGCACATGTCCGGAAAGCCGGACGGCGACGCGCCGCGGGTGCTGACCTCCCGCATCGTGTTCTACCTGCCGGGTTTCGATCCGCGCGATCCGGAGACCTATTGGGGCCTGTTCCGCCGCGAGGCCCGGTTCACCGCTGCGCGCCGGGGCGCCGCGATCACGGTCGGCGATCCGGTCCGCTCGGCGGACGGGGTCGAACTCGCGTGGACGGCGGATTCGCGCGGGGTCTCGACCCGCTACGTCCTGCTGCGCTGGGAGGACATCGTCCGCGCCCGCTTCCCGCAATCCGACTGGACGCGGCTCCGGGGTGTGCCGGCTTTGCTCTGGCGGCTGTGGCGGACGGGCTACATGGCGAGCCTGCGCCGGGAGGGCTGGCGCTTCTCCACGGTGATCTTCTGCGTCCACTACATCTACATCGCGCTGGCGCTTCTCAGCCTCGCCGCGGCGGCGGGGCTCGCCGCGCTGGCACCGGCGGCGGCCCAGCCCTGGGCCCTGGTGGCGGTGCCGCCGCTCGCCTACGCGATCCTGGCCGGTCTGATCCGGGCGACCCGTGGCAAGCCGCTCTACGTCCCCCACCTCGTGGACGACACCGCCTTCACGCATTCCTACGCGGCGGGCGAGGCCCCCGAGATTGACCCCCGGCTCGACGCCTTCGCGACGCGCATCCACGCCGCGGAGGGCGAAGCCGACGAGGTGGTGGTGGTCGGCCATTCCTCGTCGAGCTTCCTCGGCATCGAGGTGCTGGATCGGGTGCTCGCCCGCGACCCCGGCTTCGGATGCCGCGGCACGCCGGTCTCGTTCGTGAGCATCGGCAGCGTCATCCCCTGGCTCGGCCTCGACCCGGCCGCCCGCAGATTCCGCGACAGTCTCCTGCGTTTCGGCCGGGCCACGCAGATCGGCTGGCTCGACGTGCGTGCCACCTGGGATTGGCTCTCGATCCACAAGAACAACCCGATCACCGCCTGCGGCCTCGCCCCGCCCGATCCCGCCCGCCCGTCCGTGCGCTGGGTGGCGATCCACGAGCTGATCACCAGCGCCGATGTCGGCCGGCGGCAATGGAACCTGTTCCAGATGCATTTCCAGCTACTGATGGCGAGCCAGCGCGACAGCGGCTTCGACTATCTCGACGTGGTTACCGGGCCGGAGCCGGTGCACGCGCTCGTCGCCGGCTGCCGGGAGGACGGCGCGCCCGGACTCTAGCGTGGCGACCGCGTCATCCGCCCGGCTGTGCGGATCCGTCCGGGCCGGCCCCCAATCCCCAGCCCCGCGCCGGCGGATGTTGCCAGCGCAGGCGCTTCCGCTTTAGAGCCGGGGCAGCCTGAGATCTCAGCCCGGTTCGGGTTCGCCGCGGTATGCGTCTCTCAAGACGGACCGCTCTCTGCCGAGACCTTCGCATGTTCCGCAACGACGTTCCGATCACTCCCGAGCTCGTGGCCCAGCACGGCCTCACGCCGGAGGAGTACGAGCGCTTCCGCGGCCTGATCGGGCGCGATCCGACGCTGACCGAGCTCGGCATCGTCTCGGCGATGTGGAATGAGCACTGCTCGTACAAGTCCTCGCGCAAGCACCTGCGCGGGCTGCCGACCTCGGCGCCCTGGGTGATCCAGGGTCCTGGCGAGAATGCCGGCGTGATCGACATCGGCGACGGGCTGGCCTGCGTCTTCAAGATGGAGAGCCACAACCACCCGAGCTACATCGAGCCCTATCAGGGCGCGGCGACCGGCGTCGGCGGCATCCTGCGGGACGTGTTCACCATGGGCGCGCGGCCGATCGCGGCGCTCAACGCCCTCCGGTTCGGCTCCCCCGACCACCCGCGCACCCGCGGCCTGGTTTCGGGCGTGGTGGCCGGGGTCGGCGGCTACGGCAATTCCTTCGGCGTGCCGACCGTCGGCGGCCTGACCGGCTTCCACCGGCGCTACGACGGCAACATCCTGGTCAACGCCATGGCCGTGGGGCTCGCCCGCACCGACGCGATCTTCTACGCGGCGGCCACCGGGGTCGGGAACCCGATCGTCTATCTCGGCTCGAAGACCGGCCGCGACGGCATCCACGGCGCCACCATGGCGTCGGCGGAGTTCGACGAGGCCTCCGAGTCGAAGCGCCCGACCGTGCAGGTCGGCGACCCCTTCGCCGAGAAGCTGCTGCTGGAGGCCTGCCTGGAGCTGATGGCCTCGGGCGCGGTGATCGCCATCCAGGACATGGGCGCGGCGGGTCTGACCTGCTCGGCCGTCGAGATGGGCGCCAAGGGCGATCTCGGCGTCGAGCTCGACATCGAGAAGGTGCCGGCCCGCGAGGCCGGCATGACCCCCTACGAGATGATGCTGTCCGAGAGCCAGGAGCGCATGCTCATGGTGCTCAAGCCCGGCATGGAGGCCGAAGCCGAGGCGATCTTCGTGAAGTGGGGCCTCGACTTCGCGGTGATCGGCCGGACCACCGACACGCTACGGTTCGTGGTCAAGTGGCACGGCGAGACCGTGGCCGACCTCCCGATCAAGGAACTCGGCGACGAGGCGCCGCTCTACGACCGGCCGCACCGCGCCAACACGCACCTGCCGGTGATCGCCGCATCCAGCGTGCCGGCGCCGGCCTCCCTCACCGAGGCGCTCAAGCGCCTCGTCGGCTCGCCCGACCTCGCCTCGAAGCGCTGGGTCTACGAGCAGTACGATCATTTCATCCTCGGCAACACCGTGCAGAAGCCCGGAGGCGACGCCGCCATCGTGCGGGTCGAGGACGGCCCGAAGGGCTTGGCGCTCACCTGCGACGTCACCCCGCGCTACTGCGAGGCCGACCCGGTCGAGGGCGGCCGGCAGGCGGTGGCCGAGGCGTGGCGCAACATCACCGCGGTGGGCGCCCGTCCGCTCGCCATCACCGACAACCTCAACTTCGGCAACCCGGAGAAGCCCGAGGTGATGGGCCAGCTCGTCGGCTGCCTCCAGGGCATCGGCGAGGCCTGCCGGGCGCTGGACTTCCCGGTCGTGTCGGGCAACGTCTCGCTTTACAACGAGACCAACGGCGTCGGCATCCTGCCGACCCCGACCATCGGCGGCGTCGGCGTGCTCGACGACGTCGAGCGCCACGCCACCATCGCCCTCAAGCGCGAGGGCGACGTGCTGGTCCTGGTCGGCTCTGGCGAGGGCTGGCTCGGCCAGTCGGCCTATCTGGCGGTGATCGAGGGCCGGGAAGAGGGCGCACCGCCGCCCGTCGACCTCTCGCTCGAGCGCCGCAACGGCGACTTCGTGCGCGCCCTGATTCTCTCCGGCACGGTCGACACCGTCCACGACCTGTCCGACGGCGGTCTTGCCGTTGCGCTCGCCGAGATGGCGATGGCCGGCGGCATCGGCGCGGCCCTGCCGGATGTGCCGGTGGACTTGCCCCCCCACGCCTACCTGTTCGGCGAGGACCAGGGCCGCTACCTGCTGGCGGTCGATCCGGAGGCGGCCAGCGACCTGCTCTACAGCGCCTCGGCCCAGGGCATCGACGCGGCCGTGGTCGGGGTCACCGGAACCGACCGTTTGACCCTGCCGGGTGGCGAGACCATATCGCTGTCCGAGCTGAGTGCGGCCCATGAACGCTGGCTGCCCGCCTACATGGCGAGCCAGCCGGCCGCGCCGGCCGCCTGAACCCCTTACGCCCAGGAGTTTTTCGATGCCGATGGATGCGGGCGAGATCGAGCGCATGATCCGCGAAGCGCTGCCCGACGCGCAGGTCGAGATCCGCGACCTCGCCGGCGACGGCGACCACTACGCCGCCACGGTCCTGTCCGCCGCCTTCAAGGGCAAGACCCGGGTGGCCCAGCACCAGATGGTCTACGGCGCCCTCCAGGGCCGGATGGGCGGCGTGCTGCACGCCCTTGCGCTGACCACGGGCGTCCCTCAGGATTAGCGCCCGTTCGCGAGAGTCGTCCCGATGGACCGACCGAGTCTCTACGACGACGACATCGTCACCTGGGCCGAGGAACAGGCTGCGGCTCTGCGCGCGCTCGGAGCCCGCAGCGACCTGTCGAATGCGGTCGACTGGGCGAACGTCGCGGAGGAGATCGAGAGCGTGGGGCGATCCCATTTGCGGGCGGTCGAGGGCCTGCTGATCCAGACGCTCGCCCACCTCTTGAAGCGTGCCTCCGCGCCCCTCGCCCCGTCAAGCTTGCATTGGCGCGAGGAGATCGCGACATTCCAGATCACGGCTTGGAATGCGTACGAGTCGTCGATGAGGCAGAGGTTGAACTGGCCGAGGATCTGGAAATCCGCGGTCACGGCCGCGGAGGCTGGTCTCGGCGCCTTTGGGAACCAGATTCTTCCGGGCCTCCCGAAGGCGTGCCCGATCGCGGCCGAGGACCTTTTGACCGAACGCTTTGATATCGATCAGGCGCTTCGTGTGATCGCCGCCTCAGTTGCACGCCGCTGATCGAGACCGCACATACGAGACCGAAGAACCGAGGATAGAGTGATGACCGACGCCAACGCGACCATCCAGAACGAGATCGCCTCCCAGGACGTGGTGGTGTTCATGAAGGGCACGCCGCAGATGCCGCAATGCGGCTTCTCGGGCCAGGTGGTGCAGATCCTCAATTACCTCGAAGTGCCGTTCAAGGGCGTGAACGTGCTGGCCGATCAGGGCATCCGCGAGGGCATCAAGGCCTTCTCGAACTGGCCGACCATCCCGCAGATCTACGTGAAGGGCGAGTTCGTGGGTGGCTGCGACATCACCCGGGAGATGTTCCAGTCGGGTGAGCTGCAGACCTTCCTGGCCGAGAAGGGCGTCCCCGTAAAGACCGCCGCCGCCTGATCTTTCGGGACTCGGCTTGACGGATGAGGGCGCCTCCGGGCGCCCTTTTTCGCGCCCGGTCACCCTCGCTCTGCGTCGGGTCACCCGTGGGCGGGGCGCATTCGCGTTCGCCGGCGCGATCGCCTATATCAGAACCGTTCCATGCCCAGACGCCGTCGATCTCCGTGTGACCGGCGGCGTCTGGGCCTTTGTCGTGACGCGCTCTCTTTCGCCGAACCGGCTTCCACTTCGGCGGAGAGCGCTCTGAGGATAGATCGATCATCATGGCGACGCCGTCGCTCGACAGCGCCCGCGCGGCCGAACCCGCGATCGAGAAGGCGCCCGATTTCCAGCCCGCGCTGCTCCCCGGGCGGCCCCCGTCCCTGGTCGGGCTCACCCGCGACGCGCTCAAGGCGCAGCTCATCGGCATGGGCGTGCCCGAGCGCGAGAGCCGCATGCGGGCCGGCCAGATCTGGCACTGGGTCAATTTCCGCGGGGCGACCGACTTCGCCGAGATGACCAATGTCGGCAAGGGGCTGAAGGCCGAGCTCGCGCGGCACTTCACCCTGGAGCGGCCGGAGGTCGCCAGCCGCCAGGTCTCCCGCGACGGCACCCGCAAGTGGCTGCTGCGCATGGCGCCGACCAACCCGCAGGAGCACAATCGCGGCGCCGAGATCGAGTGCGTCTACATCCCGGGGCCGGACCGAGGCACGCTCTGCGTGTCGAGCCAGGTCGGCTGCACCCTCACCTGCTCGTTCTGCCACACCGGCACGCAGCGCCTCGTGCGCAACCTGTCGTCCGCCGAGATCGTACAGCAGCTCGTCACCGCCCGCGATGAGCTCGGCGACTGGCCCGGTCAGATGCCGAGCCGCGACGCCTCCGGCGCCGGCGAGGCCGGGCGGCTCGTGACCAACATCGTCTTCATGGGCATGGGCGAGCCCCTGTACAATCTCGACGCGGTGATCGACGCGGTGGGCGTGATGTCGGACCAGGAGGGGCTCGGCCTCTCCCGGAGGCGGATCACGGTCTCCACCTCCGGGGTGGTGCCGCAGATCCCCCGGCTCGGCGAGGCGGCCAATGCCATGCTGGCGATCTCGCTCCACGCCGTGCGCGACGACCTGCGCAACGAGCTGGTGCCGCTCAACCGGAAATATCCGATCGCCCAGCTGCTCGAGGCCTGCCGAACCTATCCGGGCGTGAGCAACGCCCGCCGCATCACCTTCGAGTACGTGATGCTGAAGGGCGTCAACGATTCGGATGCGGATGCGCGCGAGCTGGTCCGCCTGCTCAAGGGCATTCCGGCCAAGATCAACCTGATCCCGTTCAATCCCTGGCCCGGCAGCCGCTACGAATGCTCGGACTGGGACCGAATCGAGCACTTCTCCGAGATCGTGTTCAACGCCGGCTACGCCTCGCCGGTGCGCACGCCCCGCGGCCGGGACATCCTGGCCGCCTGCGGCCAGCTCAAGAGTGAGACCGAGAAGCTGCGCGCCCGGGCCCGGCTGATGCAGGAAGAGGGCATCGGCGCAGAAGGATTCTACGCGGGCCTCGACGACTGAGGCGGTCACGGTTTCGAAAGGCCCGAGACCTTTCGTGGGTGCAGGGCAAAGCCCTGCCGCCGGGCTTGGCCCGGTGTCGGGCTCCGCCCTGACGACCCGCCAAAGGGCAGTGCCCTTTGGAATCCCGGGGTCACGCCGCGATCCGCTGCCCGTCCGCCCGACGCAGGGGCGCGTCCTCGGCACCGACCCATTCCGTGCGGTGCCGCGGCAGGGCTTCCGGATGCTCGGCCTGCAGCCAGGTGATCATCGCCTCGCGGATCACGCAGCGCAGGTCCCAGGCTTGGGGCGCGTTGCGGGCGCTTACCAGCATCCGGATCTCGATGGTCGATTCCTTGGCGTCCGAGACTTGGAGGTTGACCACCTTGCCGTCCCAGAGCGGCGTGGCGGCGGCGATCTCGGAGAGTTTCTCGCGCATCCGCGCCACCGGGGCACGGTGGTCGACGTACAGGAACACGCTGCCGATCAGCGAGGCGCCATCGCGGGTCCAGTTCTGGAACGGCTTCTGGATGAAGTAGGTCAGCGGCAGCACCAGCCGGCGCCAATCCCACAGGCGCACCACCACATAGGTGGAGGTGATCTCCTCGACCCAGCCCCACTCGTTCTCGACGATGATCGCATCCTCGATCCGGATCGGCTGGGTGATGGCGATCTGGATGCCGGCCACGAGGTTCGACAGGACCGGCTGCATGGCCAGGCCCAGGATCAGGCCGGCGGCGCCCGCCGAGGCCAGCAAGCTCACCCCGTACTGGCGCACCGGCTCGAAGGTCATCAGCGCCACCGAGACGGTGATGAGGCCGACCAGGGTCACGGCGGCCCGCTCAAGGATGCGCATCTGGGTGAAGTGCTTGCGTGCCAGCAGATTGTCCTCGGCGTCGAGCTTGAACCGGCGCAGGTAGATCACCGTGGCGATGTGGAGCGCGGTGGCGCAGCACCAGCCGGTCAGGGTCACGAAGGCGACCAGCAGGATCTGGTTGAGGGCGATCCGCACCTCCCAGGACAGGTGCACCGTGGTCGAGGCGAGGCTGATCGCCACCACGATCAGGCCGAGCCGGCTCGGACCGTGGGTGCGGGAGACGAGGGAGCGCCAGAACAGGCTCTTGCCCGCCACCGCCCGCTTCAGCGCCCGGTAGGCGACGCCGTGCAGCGGCATCACCACGGCACAGCAGGCGACGATCACGATCAGGCTTTCGGCCCACCACGGCAGATAGGCCAGCACGGAGGCGGCACGGCCTGCCAGGGCATCAAGGTCCGGCATCGGGCATAACCTCCACGGGTTCCGAACGGGACCTGGAGGAATGGGTCGCGCCGGTCAGGGTTCCGCATCGCACCATGCCGGCGCTGCAACGCAGCAGCCTGGTGAGGGCGCGGCCGCACGGTTGCGTTTCGGCGGCCCGCTCGGGCATTCGCGCGCCTGTCCGTGACGCGCGAACGCAATCCTGCGTGCTACCGCGCCACGCCGATCTCGACGCTCCCGGCGCCGGTCCGGCCGAACCGCGCCGGGCGGTACATGTCCTCCACCGAGGCGCCCGGATGCACGTAGGTGCCCGGTGAGACCGCCCGGACCGTGTAGGCCACGGTGAAGAACGCCGGCTGGCTCGGGTCGCGGTCGTAGGCGGCTACGAACCGGTCGTCGCGGAACTCGGTGTGGACCGGTTGCACATCGGATTTGGCGAAGGCGAGGCCCTGGAGGGCGTCGGCATCGAGCAGCTTCGGGTTGTCGATCTCCAGCCCCGCCGGCAGCGGATCGACCAGCAGGAGCCGGGCGGCCTGCGCCTTGTCCTCGGTGACCTTGAGCACCACCACGAGCCGGTCGTTCTGGTGCAGGCCCTGAGCCGGATCGATCAGGCTGCCGTCCAGCCGGTGGAACGTGCGCGCGATCGTGTAGCCCTGCGCGGCAGCGGGCTCAGGGATCAGCGGGCTGCCGGTCACCCCCAGCACCACCTGCACCGGAGCCCGGCCGGTATTGGTGAGTTCGACGCTGCGGCCGTCCAGCGCCGCGCCCCGGTAGATCCGGGCGAGCGCCCCGGTCCGCACCGCACCGTCGAGGCTGAAGGACAGCGCGTCCGCCTCCTTGGACAGGCTCTCGGCGGCGAGCACCAGCCAGGCATTCTCCTGGGTGCTGGTCGCGCGGGTGTCCTGCCGCTCCTCGCCGATGAGGGCGGCCACCGGGGCCAGGGCGGCCTGGGTCAGCCCGCTCTCCGCCGCCAGAGCGATCAGTCCGGCCCCGTCGCGCAGGCGGGAGCCGTAATCGGCCCGGTAGAGGCCCGCATCCCGCCGGGACTTCAGCGCGGCGAGCGCCGAGTCCATCACCGTGACGGCGCGGCCCCGGTCGCCCAGCAGCGCCAGGGCGGCGGCGAGCTGCGCCCGGGCGAGCCCGGTGGCGAAGGCGTCGAGCTTGGTGTCGGCGAGGTAGCGTAGGTCGCCCATCACCGGCCGGCCGTTGCGGGCCAGGGCGTAGGCCGCGTAGGCGAGGTCGGCGCCGCCGTCCCGCACCTCCGTGGCGTTGGCGACACTGTTGCGCAGGCGGTCGAGGGCCTGGGCGAAGGCCCCCTGGGGCACCGCGAAGCCGCGCTCCCGGGCGCGGGTGAGGAAGTCGCTCACGTAGGCATCGAGCCAGAGGTCGCCCGAGCCCTGCGCCGACCACAGGCCGAAATCGCCGCTCGCATCCTGGCGGGCGAGCAGCCGCTCGATCGCCTCGCGCACCCGGTCGTCGACGCTGCCGTCGAGGGCGAGCTTGTCCAGGGCGGCCAGGCGGTTGACGTAGAGCAGCGGCATCGCCCGGCTGACGATCTGCTCCGAGCAGCCATAGGGATAGCGGTCGAGGGCCTGGAGCAGGGCGGGCACGTCGAGGCCGGGCAGCGCCGAGGCCGAGAGCGAGACGCTGCCGGTCCCGGGCAGCAGGTCGGCCAGCAGGTCCGCACTGACGGTCAGGCCGGTCCCGGGGGCGAGCGTTCGGACCGAGCGGCGCAGCAGAGCCCCGGTCCCCGGCAGCACGCCGAGCGAAAAACTCTGGCTCAGGGTGCCGTCGAGGCCCGGCCCCGACAGGGCGAGGTCGAGCCGCGCCGGGCCGGGGCCCGCGGCGGTGAGCGGGATCGCCACCTGGCCCCGGCCCCCGGCCTCCAGCCGGATCGTCTGCCGCAACGCGCTTGCGCCGATCAGGATCGGGCCGGAGGGGGCAATATCCACCGTGTAGTCGCCGGCCCGGCCCTCGACATTGTCGAGGGCCACGAACAGGCGTGAGCGGTCGCCGGTATCGAGGAAGCGCGGCAGGGTCGCGGCGAGCACAACAGGGTCGCGGATGATCACGTCCGCCTGCGCCTGGCCCACCCGGTCGCCGCTCCAGGCGGTGACCATCACACGGCCGGTGCCGTTGAAGGCCGGCAGCGGGAAGGTGACGCTGGCGGCGCCGTCCGGCCCCACGGTCACGACGCCCGAGAACAGGGCGAGCGGCGCCTGGGTCGGCGGCGCGTCGGCGAGCTCGCCGCCGCCCGCGTCGCCGCCGGAGCGGATCGCCCCGGCCGAGCCCTGCATGCCGTCGATCAGGTAGCCGTAGAGGTCGCGGAATTCCGGCCCCAGGGCCCTCTGGCCGAGGAAGTACTGGGTCGGGTTCGGCGCCTCGTAGCGGGTCAGGTTGAGGATGCCGACATCGACCAGCGCCACGGTGATCCGCGCCGCCTCGCCGGGCTTCAAACCGGTGAGCTGCACCGGGAGGGTCAGGTCCTGGCGCGGGCGGGCCCACTCCGGCGCCTTCACGGCCACGCCGAGGCTGCGCTGCGCGCGATCCACCGAGAACCAGGCGAGCCCCAGCGCCCGGCCCGGCAGGCGCTTGGCCGCCTGGTCGAGGGGCCGGTAGGCGGTGGCGACCAGATAGGCGCCCGCGCCCCAAGCGGCCTTGACGGGCAGGCTCACGGTGGTGCCGCCCGCCGGAACGCTGACTTCCACAGTCTCGTGCACCCGGTCGCTGACGACCATGAGGCTGGCCTGGCCCTTGAACTTCGGGCTGAGCGTGGCCCGCAGCGTATCGCCCGCGGCATAGGCGGCCTTATCGAGGGTCAGGTCGAGCAGGTCGGGCGCATCCGCGGTCTCGGAGCCGCCCCAGCCGACCTCGAAGCCGAGGCTGGCGGTGGCCTCCGGGGCGCCAGCCGTGGCGAGCTCCAGCCGGTAGCGGCCGACTTGGCCTACCGGCGCCTCGATCCGGCCCGGGGCCCCGGCCGCGAGATCGAGGCTGCCGCTGGCGACCCGCCGGCTGGTCTTGACCGCCTCGAACGACCAGCGGCCATCCGCGCGATACCATTGGTAGGTCCGCTCCACCCGCGACAGGGTCCAGGTCACCCCGGGCCGGGCCAGCAGCGTCCCGTCCGGGGCGGTGAAGACCGCGTCGAAGGCGGCGCGGTCGCCCTCCTTCAGCTCCGAGAACGTCTTGCGGAGGGCCAGCACCGGCCCGGCCGGCAGGATCGGCAGGGTCAGGCTGCGCGACAGCGCCCGGCCGCCGGGCTCGCCCACCGCGAGGGTGATCTTAGCCTCCAAAGGCCGGGGCGCGGCCACCTCCGGCAGGGGCACGGTGACGGTGGCGTGCCCTTGCGCGTCCGTGGTGGCGTGGGTCGCGAGCTCCTGCACGCTCGGCTCCACGGCCTCGTCGTCGAGGCCGGTCGTGTAGCCTGCCAGGCCCTTGATGCCGCTGCCGGAGGCCGCCTGCACGACGACGCTGCCCGACACGTCGAGCCCCGCACCCGGGGCGCCGTAGAGGTAGCGCGCGGCGACATCGACCTGCGCCGCCTCGCCCCGGCGCAGCGCGGCCTGGGCGGCCTTGAGGGTCACCTCCAGGCGCTCGGGGACGTAATCCTCCACCAGGAAGCTGGTCGTGCCCAAAGCCGGGGCCTTCGGGTCGGTATAGGCCGAGACCCGCCAGGTGCCGTGCATGGCCCCCGACAGCAGCGGCAGGGGCAGCGCCCGGCCGCCGAGCCCCTGGTCCGGCACCGAGACCCGGCGATACTCGACCCCGTCCGGGCGCTTCACCACCAGGGTCAGGGGCAGGTCCGGCACCGCCGCGTTGCGGGGATCGCGCAGCAGGGCGGTGATCTGCACCGTCTCGCCCGAGCGGTAGACCCCGCGCTCGGTGAACAGGTAGGCGTCGAGCCCGCCGGTCTCGGGGCGGCCCTTCACGCCCCGGTCGGTCAGGTCGAAGGCGCCGAGGTTGAGGTCGAGGAAGCCGTAATCGTCCCCCGCCTGGGCGACCACCAGGCTCGGCGCGGTCCCGCCCTCCCCGCGGGCGAGGCCCGGATCGAAGGCGGCATGCCCCTGCGCGTCGGTCTTGGCGGTGCCCAGAACCTCGTTGTTGCGGGCGATTAGCCGGATCGCGGCCCCCGGCAGCACTTGCGCGGAGGCGAGGGAGCGCAGCACCACGTGGACCCCGTCCCGCCCCTTGGTGGCGGTGAGCCCGAGATCCGAGACCACGAACCACTGGGTCGCCTGGGTCTCGTAGCTGTCCTCGTCCGGCGCGGCCGTGCCGGAGGGGCGGGCCAGCATCACGTAGAGGCCGGGCTCCAGCTTGCCCAACGCCTGCAGGACCGGGAAGGCGGTCACAGCCTCCTGGTTCAGCTCGGCCTTGGCGGTGTCGAGGGTGCCCTTCCAGACGCGCACGCCCTTCTCGGCCGCGATCGACCGGGCGGTCGCGCCGCTGAGCTGGCCCAGAAAATCCTCCGTGCGCAGGGTCGGCAGCAGGCCGCGGTCGCCGATCCGCAGGACCTCCAGGTCGAGCTTCGGGGTGTTCACCGAGATCAAGGGCACGCCGGCCTGGCCGGTGCGCGGCAGGACGTAATTGCGCCCGGTGAACCGGACCTGCGGGGCGCGGTCACGGACGTAGATCTCGTAATCGGCGGCTTTGAGCAGGGGCTCGCCCACCGTCGACGGCAGGCCCTGACGCAGGACCACCGCGTAGCGGCCGCCATGCTTCAGCCCGTCGATGCAAACCTGCGAGCCCTCCGCCGTCACGGCGGCGCTGCTGCTGCCCGAGACCGCCACGTAGGGGGCGTAGTCGGTTTTGGGCAGAACCGGCTCCGAGACGGTGAAGCACAGGCGCGGGGCGGCGGCGTCCGAATCGACCTTGTAGTCGAGCACCCGGAAGCCGTGCTCGGCGCGCAGGGTCTCGTAGGTCCGGCGGATCCCCGCGTCGCCGTCGAGGGCTAGGCTGGCCGCGTAGGCGTTCAGGGACGGCCGCCAGGACGCTTGTCCGGCCTCCAGGGCGGCGAGCTGGGCCAGGGATGCCGCCGCGTCGGCGGGCGATCCGGAGCGCTCGTAGGCCCGGTAGGCCGCGGCGGCGGCCCGGTCCCTCAGGCGGGCCCGGCCCTGATAGTCGTTCTCCTCCAGGGTCTCGACCGCCGCCGCGGCGGCTCGGGCATAGGCCTGCCAGGCGCGGATATTGGCCGGATCGGCCGCCACGGCCGTGGCGAGCGGGGCTAGTGCCGCGTCCGGCTTGTCGGCGGCGAGCAGCGCCTGCCCGGCGGCGAGGGACTGGCCGGCGGGCTTGAGCGGCCCCCCGGCCTCGGCCTTGAGCGCCGCCTCGAGCCGCACGGCGGCGCTGGCGAGATCGTCCCGGACGAACTGTTTCTCGAAGGCGGGCGCCTGAACCGCCGCCGGCCGCGGCGCGGCCCGGGGCTTCGGCGCCGTCTGGGCGAGGGCCGACCCGCAGGCCAGGCCCGCCAGAAGCGCTACAGCACCCGCAAGCCGGTTCCGCCACGCCATACGCCTGCCCTCGTCGGCCCCGGATCCCGGACGATTCGCCCAGGGATCGGACGGGCGGGAGCCTAGCACCTGCGGGTCCGGCCGCAACGCTCTGGATGCGTGTTCCGAGCTGCTCCGCGGCGCCTTTTTAAAGGGCTACGGCCGCGACAGGGTCGAGGCACAAGGGGCTTTTGCAGGCCGCGACGCACCCACGCGCTCTCCCTCCCCCGCAGAGGGGGGAGGAAGACGCGCTTGGGTGTAGACTTGGCCCACATCCGGCAGCGATGTGTGAACATCGGAGCTCGCACGGGAGAGGAACCCGCGCCTGTCACGGGGAACGGCGCGGCCGGTCGTGCCGCGCCATCACGACGGACGCAAACCGAAACCAAAAAACCGGATTAAAATGCCTTGAGCACCTGCTCGGTGTGCTCCACCGAGACCGGCCCGGCGAAGCAGTGCGAGACCAGGGCGCGGTAATCCTGCCAGGGCTGCGAGCCGGTGAAGTCCTTGGTGTGGGCTTCCAGCGTGTCCCAGTGAATCATCAGGCGGTAGCGCTGGGGATGCTCAATCGAGCGGCGCACCTCGAAGGCGCGGCAGCCCTTGGCGACCTTGAAGATCGCCGAGGCCTCGGCGATGCCGGCCTCGAACGCCGTTTCTAGGCCGGGCTTGATCTCGATCTGTGCGATTTCGAGGATCATCGTGTCGGGCCCTTGTCGGTTATGGATGGAGGGGGCGGCCGAGCTTGGCCGCCAGGATGCGCTGTGGACTTAAAGAGGGGTCGGCCTGGGCGGCGACCGGCAGGTAGGCGGTCTGCTCCAGCATGTAGCGGCCGCCCATCGCCCCATGCATCACGAGGTCGGAGAAGGTGACCCAGGTGGCGCCGGGCCGGAATGCGACATCGGCCTGCGGAGCGCTCGCCTGATAGGTCTCGTCCTGCTTCAGGGCGTCGTGCAGGTGTAGCATCAGGTGGTCGTATTCGGAGCGCCTTGCCTTGGTGATCCGCAGGGCCGCGAGCACGTGCGCCGAGAGGGCTGAGTAGCGCGGGACCCGCGGCAGGAATTTCTCCGCCATCGAGCCGAAATCCTCGCCGACCCGCCAGCGCCGCGGCTCGCCCGACGGGTTGATGTTGCGGAACACCCGCAGGATCCGCTTCTCGCCGATCGGGTTCGACGGGAAGGCGTCGACATGCATGCGGGTGTCGTCGCGCCGCCAGCTGAGCTTGCGCTGGTCCACATCGTAGGGGCGGTAGGAGGTGCCGGCCAGGCTCACCCGGTCGGCATAGTCCGGCAGGTAGGTGCCGATCAGGTCCCGGGCGAAGGCGCGGTAACGGATCAGGAGCTGGCGCAGGGCTTCCTGCTCCTCCGGGGTGCCGGCGGCGCCGCGCAGTGCTGCGGCCTCGCCGCGAATGTTCACGTTCTTGGCCTTGCCGTCCGCGAAGGGCCGCTCGGTGAAGCGGCGCTCGAAGGCGCTGAACGGGAACGGCAGGTCCGGGAACAGCAGCACCGCCCCGGCTTCCAGCTCCCGGGCCAGGGAGCCGGCGGATTCGCCGGGGGCGACGGTGCGGATCGGGCTGATCATCGTGCGCGGGCCGGGCCTGCCTGGGCGGAGGGGCGCAATCCTGTAGCCGAGCCGCTGCCGGGAGGCCAGGGGCCGCATTTCCGGTGGATGACATCGTCCGTCCACCGGCACCGCCGGCGACACCGGCCCGGAGCGCTTGCGCAACTGCGGCGTTCCCGGCACGTTCTTCCACAGAGTACCGGCCAACGAGCCCGGCGGAGGATGGCGCCGATGGCGACCCTGAAGGAATTCGAGGAAGCCCTGCGCGAGCACGGCATGAACATGGCGCTGGCGCTGCTGGAGCGCTTGCGCGAGCGCGACCGCGCCACCCGCACGGTCAAGCCGGCCCGCCGGCTGACCGGCCAGAAGATGACCCCCGAGCTCGCCCGGGCGATCCTGGACCTGCACGCCTCCACGGGCATGACCCAGCAGGAGATCGCCTTCAAGGTCGGGGTCAACCAGGGCCGGGTCAACGAGGTGATCAAGCGCGGCAAGTGGCTGTCGGACGATCCCCAGGCCCCCGAGGCGGTGGCCCGGGACAAGGCCCTCGCCCGCATGCGCGGCGATCCCAAACCGAAGAAGCCGCCCCTGGCCGCGTCCCGTTCGAAGGAGCGCAAGGCTGCCCCTGCCAAGGCTCCCGCCAAGGCACGCAACCAGGGCCAGCTGGCGTTGGGGGATCTGTAGGAAAGAATGAGATTCCAAAGGGCTTGCAGCCCTTTGGCGGGGTTCGGGGCGCGCAGCCCCGAATTCACAGGTCTCTCAAGCGCTTTCGCAGGGCTCTGCCCTGCACCCGCAAAAGGTCACGGACCTTTTGAATCCGGGATTTTTACGGGCTCAGTTCCCCGGCGCGAAATGCCCCCGGTAGCGCGCGCCGATCGCCTCGACTGGGAGCGCCACGAACACGTCGGTGGTGCCGAACTGGCGGTCGATCACCGCGCCCTCCCCGAAGGTGGCGCCGAGCCGCAAATAGCCCTTGATCAGCGGCGGCAGCGCCTGCAGCGCCGCCTTGGGGTCGATCGCCTCAAGCGGCAGCCGGTCCATGGAGACCGCGCGCTCCGGCAGGGCCCGGGCCCGCCATTCCTCCGGGGCGCGGGCATGGTGGTGCAGGAACGACAGCGGCAGGGCCAACCGATCCGGATCCGTGCCCCCCAGGCTGGCGCAGCCGATCAGCGCGTCGATCCGGTGGTGCAGCACGTAGGCGTAGATCCCCTGCCACAGCAGCTCGACCGTGCGCTTGCTCCGGTAGGGCTTCAGCACGCAGGAGCGGCCGAGCTCGAGCAGCCGCCGGTGCTTCTGCGCCGCCAGGATCGGCTCCAGGTCGTACTCGCCCTCGGAATAGAAGCCGGCATGGCGCTCGGCCACCTCGCCCCGGAGCAGCCGGTAGGTGCCGACCACCTTGGGGCGGTGCTCGACGAACGGCTTCTTCCGCCGCGGCGCGGCATGGTCGAGGACGAGGAGATGGTCGCAGAGCGCGTCGTAGGCGTCGGCATCGCGTCGCGATAATGCGGCGAGACCTGTGGGGATCGCCGCCATCTCTTCGTAGAAAACCTTGAAGCGCAGGCGCTGCGCGCGCCGGATTTCGGATTTCTTCGCCGCGAGACGCACCTCGAGATTGCCGATCCGGCCGAGGCTGCGCCCCTCGAACGGCTCCGGCAGGCGGATCGCCTGCTCGGCCGACAGGATGTCGGTGATGCCCGCCGGCTCGGACTGAATGAGCGCGTGCCGGCGGCGCAGCTTCGCGATCGGCGCGCCGACGCCCCATTGGACGCCTTGCACGCCCTTGTGCCAGCCGGCTCCGAGCGCGCTGTAGGCTCCGCGGGCGAGATTGGCGACCATGGTCGGGTTCACTCCGGGCGCACGACCGTGCACCGTCCGGACCAACTAAAGAGCATGAAGCCCACACGTCATTATGACAGTCGCGACACGAAAACGCCCCGGCCTGGGCCGGGGCGTTCCATCACGCTAGCAGGTTTTCAGGCAGGAGGCCGGATCAGGCCGCCTGCTGGACCGCGTCTTTCCGCACGTCACCCTCGATCACCGGCGCGGACGGGGTGCCGGCCGTGGCGATCTGGATGCGACGCGGCTTCTTCGCCTCCGGCACCTCGCGGACGAGGTCGATGTGGAGGAGGCCGTTCTCCAGGGCCGCACCGGTCACCTGGACGTGGTCGGCGAGCTGGAACCGGCGCTCGAAGGCGCGGGCCGCGATGCCCTGATGCAGGAACTCCGCCTTGGCCTCGGCCTTGCGCTCGCCCTTGAGGGTAAGCGCATTCTCCCGGACCTCGATCGACAGGTCGGACTCGGTGAAGCCCGCGACCGCGACGGTGATGCGGTAGGCGTTCTCGCCGGTCCGCTCGATATTGTAGGGCGGGTAGGTCGGCGCCGCCTCGGCGGTGGCGAACTGGTCGAGAGCGGAGAACAGACGATCGAAACCGACGGTGGAACGATACAGGGGGGCGAGATCGAACTGACGCATGACATATCCTCGTACGAGCAACATGCAGGATTGGTCCGCCCAATGGGCCGGACCCGTCTTTCGTGCCGCCTGACGGCCGGCACAGACGGAATATCGGGGGTGGAAAAACCGCCTTCAAGACCCGCGGCAAGGGCCGAATCCGAGATTTTTTCGGCTACGGTCACGCCGGCGCGCGGACGCAGTGAGGTGGGCCCGTGAGGCGGTTCGACGGCGATATCGGGCGGGATCCGCTCCTGACCCTGCGTGGCACGCCCGACAATCCGGTGCCGCCCGGCGGCACGCTGATCGCGGTCGGAACCCGCGACGACTGCACCCTGCGGGCGGCCTATTGGCAGACCACGGCGCGGACCTGCCGGGGTACGGTCTGCCTGCTCCAGGGGCGGGCCGAGTTCATCGAGAAGTACTATGAGACCATCCAGGACCTCCGGACGCGCGGCTTCGCCGTGGTGGCGTTCGACTGGCGCGGCCAGGGCGAGTCGGACCGGCGCGTGGACGATCCGCACAAGGGCCACGTCGCGCGCTTCGATGATTACCGCCTCGACCTGCGGGCCGTGGCGGAGACGGTGCTGGTGCCGCTGATGCCCGAGCCGCATATCGGCCTGGCACACTCGATGGGTGGCTGCGTCGCCCTGATCGGCGCCCTCGATGGCTGGCTGCCGTTCCGGCGCCTGGTGACGGTGGCGCCGATGCTGTCGATCCGGATGGTGCGCTGGCCCGCCGGGGCGGCGTTCCTGTCGCAGGCGCTACACCGGATCGGATTGGGCGACCGCTATATTCCGATGGGCAAGCCGGTCTCGATCGCCACCAAGCCCTATGACGGCAACCGCCTGTCGCGCGATCCGGTGCGTTACGCCCGCAACGCGGCCGCGGCCCGGCAGGTCGGCGCCGGGGCGGTCGGAGACCCGACCATCGCGTGGCTCGCCGAGGCGTTCCGGGCGATGGCGCGCCTGTGCGACCCACGCGTCGCCCCGCGCATCACCCTGCCGACCCTGATCGTTGCGGCCGGCGCCGACCCGGTCTGCGGCACCCTGGACACCGAGCGGTTCGCAGCCCGGATGAAGGCCGGGCACATCCTGGTGCTGCCGGATTCCCGGCACGAGATCCTGAGCGAGCGCGATGCCATCCGGCAGGATTTCTGGGCCGCCTTCGACGCCTTCGTGCCGGGCACCCCCCTGCCCTCGCACAATGAGGTGGAGGCGCACCAAGCCGTGCCGGTGGCCTGACCTGTCGCCGCGCCCTCGTTATAATGGGCTCCCAAAGGGCTCAGCCCTTTGGCGGGGTATCGGGGCAGGGCCCCGATGTATCGGGCGAAGCCAGAAAGAAGGGCTCCGCCCTTCACCCGCAAAAGGCCGACGGCCTTTTGAAACCGAGACTGTTGCGGCGCGTCGTTCGAGGGTTCAGCCACCCAGCTCGGGATCGATATCCCGCGGGCGCACGTACCGCTCCAGCCGTCCCTGCCCTGGGCTGACCGCCGACCAGGTCGCGGCGTCGAAATCGATCACCGCGTAGGCGGCGGTCGGAAACTCCGTGGCGAGGCGCGCCCGCTCCTTGCGCGGCCCCTCCCCGGCCAGGGCCGCCGCCAAGTCGCCCAGCCCCGGATTGTGGCCGATCACGATCACGGTTTCCACGGCGTCCGGCGCGCCCCGGATCACGTCGAGGACCCGCGTCGACGGCGCTTCGTAGATCTCGCGGTGATACTGCGCCTCGGGGGCGCCGAGGGCGGCGGAGATCGCCTCCCAGGTCTCGCGGGTCCGGGTGGCCGTGGAGACGAGGGCCAGTTCGGGCCGGAAGCCGGCCTCGGCGAGGTGGGCGCCCACGGCCGGGGCGGCCCGGCGGCCGCGGTCGTTGAGCGGCCGTTCGTGGTCGCCGACGCCCGCCGGACGGTCCGACTTGGCGTGCCGCAACAGGATCAGCCTGCGCATGGAGCGTGCCCTTCTCGGCGGGAATGATCGACGGGCGCCCGACCTTCGCCGCGGCTTCGGTTAGCCCAAAGCGCGGCGCGCGGGAACCGCGGCGGGCCGGGTCTCAGCCGCCCCGCTGCTCCCGGCGCATCATGAAGGCGAGCTTCTCGAACAGGCTGACATCCTGCTCGTTCTTCAGGAGCGCGCCGTGCAGCGGCGGGATCAGCTTGCGGCCGTCGCGCTCGCGCAGGGTCTCGGGGGAAATATCCTCGGAGACGAGGAGCTTGAGCCAGTCCAGCAGCTCGGAGGTCGAGGGCTTCTTCTTGAGGCCCGGCACCTCGCGGGTCTCGAGAAAGACCCTCAGGGCCTCCTCGACCAGGCGGTGCTTGATGCCCGGATAATGGACGTCGACGATGCGCATCAGCGTCTCGGCGTCCGGGAACTTGATGTAGTGGAAGAAGCAGCGGCGCAGGAACGCGTCCGGCAACTCCTTCTCGTTGTTCGAGGTGATGATCATGATCGGCCGGCGCGCGGCCCTCACGGTCTCGCCGGTCTCGTAGACGTGGAACTCCATCCGATCGAGCTCGGTGAGGAGGTCGTTGGGGAACTCGATATCGGCCTTGTCGATCTCGTCGATCAGCAGCACCGGGCGCTCGGGGGCGGTGAACGCCTCCCAGAGCTTGCCCCGCCGGATGTAGTTGCCGATATCCGAGACCCGCGGGTCGCCGAGTTGCGAGTCGCGCAGCCGCGAGACCGCATCGTATTCGTAGAGGCCCTGTTGGGCCTTGGTGGTCGACTTGATGTTCCAGACGATGAGCGGCGCGCCCAACCCCTTGGCGATCTCCTCGGCCAGCACGGTCTTGCCGGTGCCGGGCTCGCCCTTGACCAAGAGCGGGCGCTCCAGGACCACGGCGGCGTTGACCGCGGCGGTCAGGTCGGGGGTCGCGACGTAGGACTCGGTTCCAGAAAATCGCATCGCGCTCTCGGAGAAGCTGGCCTGAATGCCACCGGTAGCGCGTGCCGGAGCCGCCCCGCAAGCGAGACCGGCTAACCCTTCTCGTGCCAGACGCAGTTCCGGGCCAGGATCTCCAGGTTCACGTCGGATTTCTGCGGCTGCGGCAGGGTCTTGGTGTCCATGGCGAGGTCGATCTTGATCTCGACCTGCCCCTTCGACTCGTTGGAGCGGCGCGAAAAGTAGCAATACTGCTGGTAGGGCTGGTCGGCGTTGTCCTTGAAGTTCCAGCCGGTGACGATCTGGCCGTCGAGATAGGGCACCTGCTTGAACACCGTGAAGGTGGTGTTCACCGCCGCTTTCGAAGCTGGCGCTGCGTCGCTGCCGAGCTGCGCCTTGGTCGGTGTCGGCGTGCCGCCGCCAAGCTTGGGCAGGCCCTCGAGCTTGAGGGTGTTGTCGGTCAGCGTGACCTCGCCCTTGGTCTTCAGGGTCACGTCGGAGAGCGCGGCCTGCATGGCGGCGGCGATCTTCTCGGCGGCCGTGTCGAACTGGTTGAGGGTCGCCCACCCATAGGCCGCCGCCCCAACGCCGATGCCGGCCAGGCACGCGAAGGCGCCGAAGCCCAGCGCCCGGAACAGGAAGGCTCGGGCCGCGACGTAGCTCGAATCCGCCCGCAGGCGCGAATTCACCTGCTGGGCGAGGGCGACGTTCTCAGGGGTTCCACCGGCGACGTAGTTCATGCGCCGGCTCCCGCGGCAGGTAGGGTCTGCTGGCCCGGATGGCTCTGGCCGGGCAGGCTCTGCTGGCCCTGGGCCGGCCGGTTCATCGGGATCACCGCGCCCGTGGCGTTGGCCGCCCGGGGCAGGATCGGCTCGGGGTTCGAGCGCAGCGCGTCGGCGATCGCGTCCAGCATGAACGGCGCGGCCTCCGGGTTCACTGCGGCGCCGAGATCGTCCTCATCCATGAAGGTCCGGCGGGTCGAGACCGCACAGAGCGCCAGGATGGTCGACGCGAAGGCGGCGCACAGGGCCGGCAGGAACACGAAGATCCGCAGGAAGGCGTGGACCTGTTGCTCGGTCACGTCGATCGGGTCGACGCCGTAGACCATCGCGGTGAAGGAGTGCAGCTGCGAGCGGTTGACCGCGTTCCGGTAGCCCTGCTCGGCATCGGCCACGCGCCGGTCGGCGGCGCCGGGATCGAGCGCGGCGCGCGCCTTGCGGGCCTCCTCGAGACTCTTCACCAGCACTGCACGGTCGGCCGACGCCTTCGTGACGCCCGCGGACAGGGCGGCCACGCGCGGATCGGCCACGCATTTCAGGTTCTGATACTTGCGGCCCTTGCTGTTCGTGCCGAACACCCGCTCACAGCGCTGGGCCGGCAGGCCGGCGAGCTGCTGGGCGTTGTCGGTGGACCGCTTCTCGATCTGGTCGAGCTCGGCCGTGTACTGCGCCACGCGCTCGTCCGCGGCCTTGATGCGGTCGCCGATCGTGGCGCGGTCGGCCTGGGCATCCTTCAGGGCGGTCTTGGTCTTGGCCGCTTCCATCAGGCGGGGATGGAACATCATCTCGCCGAGCTGCGACACCGACTTGGTGGTCACCCCGGCCGCGAAGATGATGCCGAGCACCGCCAGGCCGCGGACGAAATGCGAGCGCTGGGTGCGGGCGAGGATGCCGAGCGGCACCCGGCACAACTCGACGGCGGCGTAGACCAGAGGCGCCAACAGCATGAAATAGAAGGCGTGCCAGTCGCCATCGCTGTAGACGCCGGCGAACAGCCAGGCGCCCCAGAGCGAGGCGCCGATCACCATGAACTCGACCAGGTAGGCGATCGCGACGTAGCCCCACTTGATGCGGTAGCCGCGGTCGACGTGACGCTGGTGCTGCCACCGATCCGATTCGAGCTTCCATTGGCGGCGCTCGCGGGCGAGGTCGCGACTCGGTGGCGCCGCGGGACCGGAGAATATCGACTTGATGGAGATCATCGGCCTCGTCACATCCATCGGGTCCTGTCGCGGGCGCGCGCGTCCCTGCCCTTCCGCATCATCTTTTTTCCGAAAGCTGGAAACCACCTTTCGGGACGATGCTCAAATGCAAGCGCGGCCCTGGCCGAACTTAACCCCCGGTTAACGCCAGCGTGTATGCGGGCATTGTGCCGAATTTGGGCCGCCCCGCACCCATTCCCCGGTGGATCACCGGCAAGCGCCGCCCGGGTGGCTGAAATGTCTCACCCGCCTCGTGTATCCGGCTTGTGTCAGAGCGCACCTCGCCACCCTTGCATCAGCCGAAACCGGTTGCCCAGGGCCGGACGCCGACCCATGATCGCGCGACCGTGATCGGATTCCGCCCCGGTCGGAAACACGAGGTTCGATCCGCCGCCGATGCCAGAGGTCCACGCCGGTTCATACAAGGAAGCGATCCTGTTCCTCGTCACCGCGGGTATTGTGGTGCCGTTGTTCCACCGCCTGCGGATTTCCCCGGTGCTGGGCTTCATCGGCGCGGGCGCCCTCCTCGGACCCTTCGGCCTCGGGCGGCTCGCCGATACCCATCCCTACGTCCACCTCTTCACCATCGGCAACCGCACCGAGATCTCGCATCTGGCCGAGTTCGGGGTGATCTTCCTGATGTTCATGATCGGGGTCGAGCTGTCGTGGGAGCGACTGCGGACCCTGCGTCGGCTCGTCTTCGGCCTCGGCTCGCTGCAGGTCGGCTGCTCGGCGCTGATCCTCGGGGCGATCCTCTACGGGCTGCAGGTGCCGCTCGCCGGCGCGGCGATCGTCGGCATCGGCCTTGCCCTGTCGTCGACCGCGGTGGTGCTGCCGGTCCTGGCCGAACAGAAGCGGCTGAACGCGCCCTCCGGCCGCGCGAGCTTCGCCGTCCTGCTGTTCCAGGATCTCGCGGTCGCCCCGGTCCTGTTCGCCATCGCGGTGCTGGGCCGCAGCGACGAGGGCGACAAGGGCTGGGCGCTGGCCATGGCGCTGGGCCAGGCCGCCATCGCGCTGGTTCTGATCGTGGTCGCCGGACGCCTCGCCCTGCGCCCGCTGTTTCAGCTCGTGGCGCGGACGCGCTCCACCGAGCTGTTCATGGCGGCCTGCCTGCTGGTCATCGTCGGGACCGCGCTGACGGCGGCGGCGAGCGGATTGTCGATGACGCTAGGCGCCTTCGTGGCCGGGCTGCTGCTGGCCGAGACCGAGTACCGCCGGGCGATCGAGGCGACGATCGACCCGTTCAAGGGCCTGCTGCTCGGGGTGTTCTTCGTCTCGGTCGGCATGAACCTCGACCCGGCCCAGCTCATGGCGGCGCCCGGGGCGATCATCGGCCTGTCGCTGGCCCTCGTCCTGATCAAGGCCGCCGTGGTGATGATGGCGGCGCCCGCCCTCAAGATCTCCCGGCCCGTAGCCCTGGAGGCGGCCCTGCTGCTCGGGCCGGGCGGGGAATTCGCGTTCGTGCTGATCGGGGGCGCGGTCGCCACCGGGCTGGTGCCGGAGGATGTCGGCGCGGCCGCGCTGATCGTGACCACGGTCACGATGATCATGATTCCGGCGCTCGCGGCCTTGGGCCGCCGGCTGAGCCGTCGCGCGACGAGCGCCGGCCTCGCCGCCATGAAGTCGGAGCCGCTGCCGGACAAGATCGAGAACCGGGTGATCATCGCCGGCTTCGGCCGCGTGGGACGCCAGGTCGGCGAGATGCTGGACCGGCACGGGATCCCCTACCTCGCCCTCGACTCCGACGCGGCCCGGGTGGCCGAGCAGCGCCGGGCCGGGGCACCGGTCTATTTCGGGGATTCCGGCAACACCGAGATCCTGCGCCGCTGCGACATCGCCACGGCCCGCGCCCTGGTGGTCACCCTCGACAATCCGCGGGCGGTCGAGCAGGCGGTGGCGGCGGCCCGGGCCGAGCGGCCGGACCTGACGATCGTCGCCCGCGCCCGCGACGCCCGCCACGCCTCGGCCCTGTACGAACTCGGCGTCGACGACGCGGTGCCGGAGACGATCGAGGCCTCCCTGCAATTGTCGGAGGCGGTGCTGGTCGATGTCGGCGTGCCGATGGGCCTCGTCATCGCGTCGATCCACGAGCGGCGCGACGAGTACCGCGCGCTGCTGAAGAAGCGCGAGAACGAGGCGAAGCCGATCTTCCGGGCCCGGCGCACGGTGGGCAAGGCCCTCGGCAAGCCGCCGGCCAAGAAGGAGGCCGCGGCCGCGCGCCAAGAGGCCTGAGTGGGCCTAAGCCGGTCGGTTCAGGCCGGGGCCAGATGCGCCTCGGCGTGCTTG
This sequence comes from Methylobacterium sp. J-001, assembly GCF_022829565.1. Taxonomy (NCBI): domain Bacteria; kingdom Pseudomonadati; phylum Pseudomonadota; class Alphaproteobacteria; order Hyphomicrobiales; family Methylobacteriaceae; genus Methylobacterium; species Methylobacterium sp. J-001. The sequence continues at coordinate 58,616 of NZ_JAKSYN010000210.1, read as the reverse complement.
GGCTGGCGGGTCACGCGGTTGCGCGGCGCCGGCTCGAAGCCATCGGCGAAGCTGCACCGGTAGACCAGTTCGTCCGCCGGTCCGAGGCCGGTGACCAGGGGGACGGTCACGGTGTCCCCCGAGAAGCGCCAGCCCCGGGCGCCCTTGTCCCAGTACAGCCATACGGTCCCGGGGAACCCCCGCAGGGTGAACACCGCGGCCTTGCGCGACAGGGCCTGAACGGCGCGCGGCGCGTACATGCCCTTGGCGCGGTAGGCCTCCCGGGTCGTTTCGGGCTGGCGATCCATGAAGGTGTTGCGCACCAGCTGAATCGTGGCACCCGGCTTCCCGAGAAACCGCTTGAAATCCGTCACATTCCGCAGGATGACCGCCATCGCAGGCCTCCTCGCTTCGTTTGGTGCGGCACGCGTCCTCGCGGCTGAACACACCTGATGCCCCGAGTTGAGCGATTCCCGTGACGGTTTCAGTGACTGTTCGAGGCTTGGCCTGGTACATATCAACAGATTCGACGACTTATGCCCAGCTTATGAGTCTCCGTGGCGGTTGGAGACTCTCCAGGGGCTTCAGGATTAGGCCTTTATCTGCTTCTGAATCTTGTCGACCATCTGCGACGACTCGGAGAACAGGCTCAGACATCCGACCCGGCCGACCGTAAGCGTGTCTGATTCGCCTGGGCTTGACCCGGGCGTTTTGCTGGCGCGTTCTTCCGAGATGCTGCTGCAGTTCTTCACGGCCCTCCGGGAGGCCAAGGTTCCCGTCTCCCTCAAGGAGTACCTCACCCTGCTCGGTGCCCTGGACCGGGGCTTGGCCGAGCACGACGTGGAGGCCTTTTACTTCCTGTCGCGCACGGCGTTGGTGAAGGACGAGGCGCATCTGGACCGATTCGACCGGGTGTTCGGCACGGTCTTCAAGGGTTTGGAGACGCTCGGCGCGGCGGTGGAGCCTGCGGCGATCCCCGAGGAATGGCTGCGCAAGCTTGCGGAGAAGTACCTGACCGAGACCGAGAAAGCCGAGCTGCAGGCGCTCGGCTGGGACACGTTGTTCGAGACGCTCAAGCAGCGGCTCGCCGAGCAGAAGGAGCGGCATCAGGGCGGCTCGAAATGGATCGGCACCGGCGGGACCTCCCCATTCGGCGCCTATGGCTACAATCCCGAGGGCATCCGCATCGGCCAGGACGGGAACCGGAACTTCCGCGCGGTGAAGGTCTGGGACAAGCGCGAGTTCAAGGATCTCGACGACGACCGCGAGATCGGCGCGCGCAACATGCGGATCGCGCTGCGGCGGCTGCGCCGCTTCGCCCGGACGGGTGCGGCCGAGGAGCTCGACCTCGACGGCACGATCCGCGAGAGCGCCCGCCAGGGCTATATCGACGTGCGGTTGCGACCGGAACGGCGCAATGCCGTCAAGGTGCTGCTGTTCCTCGACGTGGGCGGCTCGATGGACTTTCACATCGAGCAGGCGGAGGCTTTGTTTTCGGCGGCGCGCTCGGAGTTCAAGCACCTCGCGCATTACTACTTTCACAACTGCCCCTACGAGGCGGTCTGGACCGAGAACCGACGCCGGCACGAGGCCAGGACCCCGCTGCTCGACGTGATCCGCACCTACGGCAGCGACTACCGCGTGGTGTTCGTGGGCGACGCCTCGATGAGCCCCTACGAGATCGCCACGCCGGGCGGCTCGGTGGAGCATTGGAACGCGGAGCCCGGCGCCGCATGGATGCAGCGGCTCCTCGACCATTTCCCGAAGTCGGCGTGGCTCAACCCGGTGCCGGAGACGCACTGGGGCTACACTCAGTCGATCGGGATGGTGCAGCGGCTCATCGGCGGCCGCATGTTCCCCCTCACCCTCGACGGGCTCGACGCGGCGGCCCGGGCGCTGGTGCGGTGAGGGCCGGTCAACACAGACAGGGCGTCAAAGGCTATCCCAGTTCTGGCCGGGTCCGAAGACGCGGAGCACATCGACTGTCCCCGCGCCTTCGTCGTCTATAACCGTGTAGACAATTCGGTGGCCCGCTACGCTGCGGGATCGCGTTCCTTCATGCTCGCCGTCCGGCCACATGAGCGGGGTGTGTCGCAGGTCCCGAAGAGCTCTGTTGATCTGAGCAAGGCGGTGTGCCGCCCTCTCCCCTGCGCCAGGCTGGCGGAGCCATCTTCGCACGGAGACGAGATCGGCCGCCGCCGCGCGGGAGGTCCTGACGCGAAACGGCACTGTCTGAAATCCGCAGGATAGAGATCAGGGCTTGGGCGAACTGGTCGAGGCTTCCGGAAGCTCGACCGGCTCTCCGTTTTCCCAAGCATCAAGCCAAGCATCCAGATCGCCATCGGCGATGTAGCGACCGCCCTCGATATCCGCTTTGGCGACCGCCAGCATAGACGCTTCGGCTGCGAGGCGAGCCTTACGCTGCTGTGCCGTTTCATCGGGCGAGTCCAGCCGCTGTTCCTGCCGGAATTCAACCCTGGTCATGTTCAGGCTCCCGCATCATCGTCCCGAAAGATGGTGGCTTGCTTTCGGAAAACGATGATGCCCGCGCGACAGCTTAGTCCCGCGCGAGCCTCATGGGGAGTCATTCTCGACTTCACCTGCGCGCTGAATAAGACGCGTGACGGTAAGCCCCATCGAAGGCGGGCAACCTCATTCTCTCGTCAGCGCAGTGCCTGACGGGCTACCCCTGCTGCGCGGGGGTCGAGACCACGAGCCCGTCCAGGTTCGGCGCGATCTTGATCTGGCAGGACAGGCGGGAATTCTCGCGCACGTCGGAGGCGAAATCGAGCATGTCCTGCTCCATGTCCTGGGCCTTGCCCACGACGTCGATCCAGGCATCGGCCACGTAGACGTGACAGGTGGCGCAGGCACAGGCACCGCCGCATTCCGCGTCGATGCCCGGGACGTTGTTGCGCAACGCCGTCTCCATCACGGTCGCGCCGACGCTGCCTTCGACGGTCCTCTCCGTCCCGGCGTGGTCGACGTAAGTGATCTTGGGCATGCTCGGCTCCGGGCTCGCGTCGAGCGGCCTCGCTTCGACGGGCGGGGTGACTGCTTGGCGGCTGAGGCCGTGGAATGCAAGCGCGGTGGCGGCGGTCCGTTCCGGATCGATCGCCGCATCGGCGTATGTCCGGCGCGTCGATGCTCTTAAGACTCGCGGTCCGGCGCGATCTCGGCCAACGCCGCCGCGACCGCCTGCACCAGCGCGTCGAGCGCGGCCGGTGCCGCTCCGGCCCGCAGCTGCGCCTCGGCGGCATCCGCGCAGGCTCGGACCTGCGTGGCGCCGACGCCAGAGGCCGAGCCCTTCAAGGTATGGGCGAGGTCGGCGCGTTGTCCCGCGGGCAGGGACGCATCCGTGAGCCGGGGCAGGATCGACCGGCATTGCCCGGCAAACAGCGCGAGCACCTCGTCGGCGAGATCGGCGTCACCGCCGGTCTGTGCATCGAGCTCCGCACGGTCGATGGCCAGCATGCGCACTCCCGGAATCCGCATTCTTCTGGGGGTTGCCGAACCGATCCCCATGATTCACCCCCCGATTCGCCGGACGGGGATCGCGCAGAGGCCGTCATCTGCGCCAAGATGGCGGAGCCGGAAGGCAGCGGCCTCAGTAACCATTCTGGTAACGGTTTCTGGGGTCGGACGGCGGCTCGGGTATCGGCAATCGGTGTCCGCGTCTAATCCTGTAATGGTAAACGGGACGTTGCGTCTCTGGCATCAGCCTCCCCAGGTGCCGGTGAAGCCCGTGTAACGAGGCGTTGAATGGCGACCGAGAAGAAGCTGAAGGACCCGGCCGAGGCCGCGCTCTCTGCGATCGAGCAGGCGCTGAACCTCGACGCCCTGACGCCGACCGGCACCGAGAGCCGCGCCGAGCCGCGCCTGCCCGATGTCGGGGATGCCGATCCCCTGCTCGATGGCGCCCTCGATCCGGCCGGCCGCCAGACGCCGCCCCGCCTCGACCTGGACCCGCCGCTGGCCTCCGACCTGCCCCCGCCCGGCCGCGAGCGTCCGCGCCGCGAGGGCGGCCTGTTGCCGCCCGACCGCTCGCTGGTGGCGAACGACGACCGGCGCAACATCGGCATCCTGCAGCAGACCCTGCGGGTGCGGTCCTCGCCCAAGCCCTACCTGTTTGCCCTGCTGGCCGGCCTCGCCTGGATCGCCGGCCTCGTGCTGGTCGCCTGGCTGCAATCCGGCGGCGACCTGCGCGGCGTCGTCTCCGGTCTCACCGCCCTCCAGGCGACCGTGGGCGCAGCGGCCCTGCTCGGCCCGGTCGTCCTGTTCGTGATCGCCGCCATGCTGGCGGCCCGGGCCCAGGAGATGCGCCTCGTCGCCCGCGCGGTGGGCGAGGTCGCGGTGCGCCTGGCCGAGCCCGAGAGCTTCTCCACCGACGCCGTGCTGACCATGTCGCAGACGGTGCGACGCGAAGTCGCCGCGGTCGGCGACGGCGTCGAGCGGGCGCTCGCCCGGGCCGGCGAGCTGGAGACCCTGGTCCGCGGCGAGATCGCCACCCTGGAGCGGGCCTATTCCGACAACGAGATCCGCATCCGCTCCCTGGTCGAGGAGCTTGTGGCGCAACGGGAATCCATCGTCACCAATGCCGAGCGGGTGCGCGGCGCCATCACCGGCTCGCATCAGAGCCTGAGCCAGGAGCTGGAGGGCGCGTCCGAGCGGATCGTCATGGCGTTGAACGGCGCCGGCGAGCGCGTCACCGGAGCACTGGACGCCCGTGGCGCCGCCATCACCGCGTCCCTGGGTGAGGCGGGCGACCGGGTCGTCACCCTGATGACCGGGCGCGGCGACGAGCTGATCGAGAGCCTCGCCTCCACCAGCGAGGGCGTGCGGGGCAGCCTTCTCGAAGTCGGCGAGACCCTGACGCGGGCCTTCGAGACCCGCGCCCGCGACGTGAGCGGCGCCTTCGAGGCGACCGGGAACGCCCTCACCGGGCGGATCGCCGAGAGCACCGCCTCCGTCGCCCAGAGCCTCGCCGAGACCGGCCTGCGCGTGAGCGAGACCCTGGAGCGCCAGGGCGGCGTCGTGCGCGAGAGCTTCGAGCGCTCCGTCATCGGCTTGGAGAACGCGTTCCTGTCCAGGGGCTCCGAGTTGACGGAGCGCTTCGGCGCGATGGGCACCCAGATCACCGCGCGCTTCGCCGAGACCGGCGCGGCTCTCACCCAGGACATCGCCGGCCGCGGTCTGGCGCTGCGCGCCGAGATCGAGAATGCCGGCCTCTCCGTCGCCGAGGCGATCGAGAGCCGCGGGCGCGACGCCCAGGCCGCTCTGGCGCTGGCCATGGGCGGCGTCGGCGAGACGCTGACCAGCCAGGCCGGCACGGTGCGCGACGACCTGATCGGCACCGCCGAGCGGATCGCGGAGACGGTCGCGGAGCGCGGCAACGCCCTGGCCGAGCGCATGGACGGCATCGCGGCGCGCCTCCACGACACCGTGACGGTGCAGGCCTCGGATCTCGAAAGCCGCGTCGTCGCCGCGGCCGAGCGTGCCGGCGGCCACATCACCGACCGGACCCAGGCGGCTACGCAAAGTCTGGAGAGCGCCTTCTCGGCGCTGGGTCATGGCTTCGAGGCCGGCGCCGCCTCCGCGGTCCAGTCCCTGCGCGGCTCCGCGAGCGCCGTCACCGACGAGGTCGAGGCCCATACCCGCGACGCCTCCGCCCGCCTGGTCGATACCCTCCAGACCCTGCGCCACGGCTCGGCCGAGGTGACCGGTGCCGTCGAGGCCGAGACCGCGAGCCTGCTGGCCCGCTTCCGCGACGCTGCCGACCGCGCCGCCATCGAGTTCGGCGAGCGCGGCTCCGCGGCGGTGTCCGCCCTGCGCGCCGCCCTGGACGACCTCAACCGCGAGCTGTCCGCCCGCACCGGCGACGCCACCGGCAGCCTGACGCAGGCCGCCCGCGCCATCTCGGACGACCTCGCCGCTCGCATCGGCGAGATGGAAGCCGCCTTCGGTCAGCACGGCAAGGGCGTCGCCGAGCTGCTGGCCAGCCACGCCGAGGAGACCCAGACCCGGATCAGCGGCACCGGCCGCGACATCGTGCTCGCGGTGGCGAGCCAGGGCGCCCGCATCGCCGACACCCTCAGCCAGACCGGCGCCAGCTTCGCCGAAACCGCCGACGTCCGTGTCCGGGCGATCGACGAGACGCTGGGCAGCCGCCTGACCGCCCTGCAGGAGACCATCGCCCGCGGCGACATCCTGGCCGACCGCATCGGCCGCGACACCGCGACCTTGGGCGAGACCGTCGGGGCGCGGCTGGAGGAGATGGACCGGCTCATCACCGTCAAGGGCCAGGCCGTGGCCGAGACCATCGCGACCCGCGCCCGCGAGGCCGGCAGCCTGGTCGAGACCCATCTCGGCAACCTGGAGGCGCGTTCCGCCCAGCGCGCGGCCGAGATCGGCGACGTCGTGGCGAACCTGGTCGACGACGTCGACAACCGGATCGACTCCCGCGGCAAGGCTCTGAACGAGGCGCTGGCCGCCCGGACCGGAGAGATGGCCCGGATCATGGAAGAGGGCAGCCGCAACCTGGTTGCGGTGCTCGACGGCCGGGTCGACGGGCTCGGTCAGGATATCGACCGGCGCACAGCCGAGATGGCCCGCCGCATCGCCGGCAGCGCCGAGCATTTCGATGCCGGCGTCATCAACCGCCTGCAGGAGATCGCCAACGCCCTGGAGGAGCGCGCCCGCCTCGTGGACGAGAGCTTCGGCGTGCAGGCCTTCGAGGCGATCCGCCTGATCGAGGCGCGCACCCGCGCGGTGGACGAGGAACTGGCCGGCCGTACCCGCGACCTGGTCGCCACGATCACCGACCGGACCGGCGGGATCGACAAAGCGATGGCCGAGAGCATCGGCACCCTCACGGGTGCCGTCGCGGAATCCACCCGGGTCCTCGAGGCTTCGCTGTCTGGGCGGGTGCAGGAGATCGTCCAGCTGGTGGACGAGCGCGCGGAGAGTGCCGACGCGGCCCTGTCCGCCCGGACCGAGGCCGTGCGCGCGGCCTTCGCCGAGCGTTCGGAGTTGCTGGCGAAGCTGATCGACGAGCGGATCACCGCCATGTCGAGCGAGCTGGACGAGAAGGGCCGGAGCGTGTTCGGCGCGATCGGCGGCCGGATCACCGAGCTGGCCCGCCTGTTCGACCGCGGCGGCACATCGCTGGCCGAGCTGATCGATCAGCGCGGCGAGAGCGTCCTGTCGAAGCTCCAGCAGACCATCGCGGATGCCGAGCGTATGCTCGAGGCCGGCGAAGGACGCCTGGGTCACACGCTGTCGAGCCGCACCGCCGATATCAGCGGCCTGCTCGACGAGGGCGTGCGCTCGGTCCACGGCCTGCTCGACGACCGCACCAACCAGATCCGCGTGATGCTGGACGGCCATGCCGGCACCCTGGCCAGCACCCTCGACGGCCGGATGGGGCCGCTCAACGAGGCGCTGGATACCCGCAGCCGCGCCCTGATCGCCGCCGTCGAGGACGCCTACGGCAACGCCGCCGGGAGCCTGGATTCCCGGACGCAGGCGCTGGGCAGCCTGTTCGACGAGCGCCTCGGGCACCTGGAGAATCTGGTCGAAGGCCGTGGCAACCGCCTTGCCGAGACCCTGGATGCCCGTGGCCAGGGCCTGCGGACCCTGTTCGAGGAAGCCCACAACGCCCTCGACGCGGTGGTGGAAGGCGGCGGTGGCCGCTTCGCCGCCTCGGTCGACGCCAAGATCCAGGCCCTGCGGACCATGCTGGAGGAGGCGCCCGCCGCCGTCTCCGCGCTGGTCGAGACCCGTGAGCGCCAGCTCGCCGCGACCCTCGACAGCCGCACGCAGCGCCTGCGGGCCCTGTTCGAAGATGCCCAGACCGGCCTGCGCGACCTCGTGGAGGTGCGCGGTCAGGAACTCGCCGACACGATCACGACCCGGACCGAGGGTCTGCGCCAGACCCTCGACGCCGCCCCCACCGACATGGCCGACCTGCTGGACGCCCGCTTCGCGGACCTGCGCGCCCTGTTCGAGCGGGCACAGGCGGAGATCGACCGTCTGGTCGACGGCCGCAGCCGTGAGATCGCCGGAACGATCGAGCACCGCACCCAGGCTCTGCAGACCGCGATCGAGCAGGCGAGCCCGGCCATCGCCGGCCTGATGGAGGCCCGCGAGCACCAACTCGCCGACGTGTTCGAGGCGCGCAGCGGGCAGCTCGAAGCGCTGTTTGACCGGGCCCAGGCCGATATCGACCGCATGGTCGATGGTCGCAGCCGCGAGATCGCCGGGGCGATCGAGCAGCGGACGCAGGCTCTGCAGACCGCGATCGAGCAGGCGAGCCCAGCCATCGCCGGCCTGCTCGAAGCCCGCGAGCACCAGCTCGCCGAGGCGTTCGACGCCCGGAGCGGCCAGCTTGAGGCCCTGTTCGCGCGGGCCCAGGCCGAGATCGACCGCACGGTCGATGGTCGCAGCCGCGAGATCGCAGGGACGATCGAGCACCGCACGCAGGCCCTGCAGGCGGTGATCGAGCAGGCAAGCCCGGCGATCGCCGGGCTGCTGCAGGCTGGCGAGAACCAGCTGGTCCAGGCCTTCGGGGACAGGAACGGGGAGCTGCAGGCGCTGTTCGCGCAGGCCCAGTCGGAGATCGACCACGTGGTCGAGGGCCGCAGCCGAGAGATCGCCGCGACGATCGAGCATCGTACCCAGGCCCTGCAGGCTGCCATCGAGCAGGCGAGCCCGGCGATCGCGGGCCTGCTCGAGGCCCGCGAGCACCAGTTCGCCGAAACCTTCGAGGCCCGGAGCGGGCAGCTTCGGACCCTGTTCGAGCGCGCGCAAGCCAACCTCGAAACCTCCGTGGAGAACCGCGGCCGGGAGATCGCCATGGCGGTCCAGGCGCGCACGCAGGACCTGCGCAACCTCCTCGATGCGGCGCCCACGGGCGTCGCCGCCCTCCTGGACGCCCGGATCGAGACCCTGCGCACGACCTTCGACGAGGCGCGCGCAGCGATCGAGGCGCTCGTCGACGAGCGCAGCCAGTCGCTGCTCGATGCCGCCCAGGGTCGCACCGGCTCGCTGGTCGAGGCCTTCGACGCGCGGATCCGTGACCTGGACGGCGTGGTCGAAGGGCGCACCGCCGCCCTGGTGCACTCCGTCGAGACGCAGACCGAGGCCCTGGCCCGGGGTGTCGACGCCCGCGCCGACGCCTTCACCCAGCGCATCGACAGCCGCATGCGGTTGTTCGCCACCCTGGTCGCCCAGCGCGCCGAGACGCTGGCCAATGCCTTCGACGACCGCCACGACGCCTTCGCGGGCCTCATGGACGAGCGCACCGCCAGCCTGGTGGCCGCCCTCGACGAGCGGGCGCGGGCCCATGCCGAGCAGGTCGATGCGCACAACGCCGCCCTGGCCGAGACGCTCAGCCGGCGCGAGGCCGCGCTGGCGGGCCTGATCGATGCCCGCACCGAGGCTCTGGGGGCCGGCTTCGAGCGCCGCGCCACCGCGTTGGGTGCGCTGGTCGATGCCCGCGGCGAGGCCCTGTCCCGCCGTCTCGCGGAGAGCGCCGAGGCGCTGGTCCGCGCCATCGAGGAGAAGGGCGGGGCGCTGATCGCCAGCGTCGACGGCAGCGGCCGTGCGGTCGGCGACAGCCTGGAAGGGCATGTCGCGCGCCTGCGCGCCGCCATCGACGGGCCGATGCTCGACCTGTCGCGGGCCCTGGCCGACCGCGCCGACTCGATCGAGCGGGTGCTGATCGAGACCGGCGTGCCGCTGGCCGAGACCCTGCGGCTGCAGACCGAGGAACTCGCCGCGCAGTCGCGGGCTTCGGCCGAGCTGCTGCGCGCCGCCATCGACGACGGTGCGGGCCGTGCCCTCACCGAGCTGTTCGAGACCAACGACCGGCTGGGCCGGGAGCTGGGCGCCGTCCTCCAGCGGATCGAGGGCGCCAACGCGGCGCTGGGCGAACTGGTGTCCGGAGCCGGCACCAATCTCGGTGCGATCGAGCAGGGCCTGGCGGGCCGGGTCGAGCAGGTCCAGACGGCGCTGCAGCGCATCGCTTCCGAGACCGGCCGCGCCACTGCGGGCGTCGCAGCCCAGGTCGAGGCCTTGCGCGAGGTCGCCAATACGGCGCTCCGCGAGGCGTCCGGCCTCGCCGAGACCCTCGACGGCCGCGGCCGTGCCCTCGGCGAGCGGACGTCCGTGCACGTGTCGGCTCTCGACCGGGCGGCGTCCTCGCTCGCTGCCATCGAGGAGCGACTGGGTGCGACCCTGTCGGGCCGCGAGGCGGCTCTGGCCGAGGCGCTGGCCGGCTTCGAGGCGCGCGCCAGCGCCCTGGAGCAGCAGGGCGGCGCCCTGGCCGAGACGATCGAGCGCACGCTGCGCACCGCCGAGGAGCGCGCCCGCACCGTCGGCGAGTCGCTGACGCGCTCGGCCGAGGGCGCGGGGGCTTCGGTCACCAGCGCCTTCCAGGGCCTCAAGGACAGCGCAGGGGCCGAGAGCGAAAAGGCGGCCCAGGGCGTGCGCCAGGCCATCGAGGAGGCGGCGCGGGAGATGCGCAGTGGCCTTGACGAGGCGCAGACCAAGTTCGGCGCCTCCGTGTCGTCCCTGCGGGAGATGGCGGGCTCGATCCGCGGCGAACTCGACGCAACCCGCGCCGAACTCGCCCGCGGCGTCCTCGACCTGCCCCGCGAGACGCAGGACGCCACCGGCGAGATGCGCCGGGTGGTGGCCGACCAGATCAAGGCGCTCAACGAGCTCTCGGCCCTGGTCTCCCGCACCACCCGCTCGGTGGATGTTGCCCAGCCTCAGGCCCAGCGGCGGGTGGCGGAGGGTGGCTCCCGCGCGGTTGCGGCGCCGCAGGCCAGCAGCGCTCCGGCTCCGTCCGCGACGCAGGCTGTGTCGGCTCCGGCTCTGCCGGCGCCCTCGGCCCCGGCACGGTCCACGCCGGCCCCGGCCCGGATCGAGGCGCCGCGGCCCTCCGCGACCGCCCGCCCCGTCGCCATGACGGCTGGCGGTGCCAAGCGCGGCTGGCTGTCCGACCTGCTGACCCGCGCCTCCCTGGATGAGGACGACGATGCCGAGGCGGAGGCGACCAACGCCGCTGCGCCGGCCTCGCCGGGCCGTCCGTCGCAAGTTCTGTCTCAGGCTCCGGCCGAGACCGGGCGGATCGCCCTCGACACGATCTCCACCGACATCGCCCGGATGATCGAGCACCGGACCGCGGTCGACCTGTGGGAGCGCTACCGCCGGGGCGAGCCGAACCTGTTCGACCCGCGCATCTACACCGCGCAGGGCCGGACCACCTTCGCGGAGATCCAGCGTCGCTACCGGTCGGATGCGGAGTTCCGCCGCAGCGTCGATCGCTACGTGGGTGAGTTCGAGCGGCTACTCGGCGACGTGGTCAAGAACGACAGCGACGCCAAGCGGACCGACGCCTACCTCACGTCCGAGACCGGCAAGGTCTACACAATGCTGGCCCATGCCAGCGGTCGCTTCGACGGGGCCTAGCAGGACAGCCAGCGCGGGCGCTCACAGAGCCCGCGCTGGCAAAACGTGTTTTACAGGAGGCCCAGCCCAACCAGCTCGCGGCGCAGGGCTTCGGGCATCTCGGCCAGGTCGCCCGATTGCCCGGCGCCCAGGTCGGCCGGCGCGTCGCGGGCCGTGAGGTAGCGCCAGCCCTGGAACGGGCGGCAGGGTCGGGGCGATACGGGAACCAGGCGCGGGTCGAAGACCAGGCGGCAGCGCGGGATGCCGTCCGCGTCCGTCAGTTTCTCGATCGCGGTGATCGCCTGCCGGCAGGACAGGGTCCCGCGGATCACCCAGTAGATCGAACCCTTTCCGGCGATCTCTCGGTGGCGCTTGGGCAAGGTGCGGGTGACGTGGAACGGGTCGGCCGGCCGGCCCTCGCGCAGGGCCTCGGCCCGGTACCGCTCCTGACGGGCTTCGAGGTCGGCGATGGAGGCGGGTCCGACGCAGAGCTTGATCAGGTTCAGAGCCACGGGGGTTTTCGTCTCACGACCTTCGGCGGGCGGGTGCCCCTGATAGCAGGGCCGCTCGGCGCCGTCAGGCGAACAGGGCGAGCCGCTGCTCCGGCGGCAGTGCGTCGATCGCCGCGAAACTCAGGATCGGCGCCCCCGGCTCGGCGGCGGGCTCCGGGGCGACGGGGTCATGGCCGGCCCAATCCGCGTCGGGCTCTGGATTCTCAGAGTCGTCCTGATCGACCGCGTCGTCGCCGAGCGCGACCGGGGCGGGCGCTTCTTCTGTTTCGAACGCCTCGGCTTCCTCGGCCGACTCTGCCCCCTCCCCGTCCGAGACCGGCAGGAACACGATATCCTCGTGGAGCGGCGGGCTCCCGGGACGGGCGATCAGCGCCGCCGCGGTGACGGCCGGCACCTCCATGGCGATGTAGCGGTCGATATCGCTCTGGCAGAGGTCCGACGGCGGGGTCTCCGGCAGGGGCCCGGCCGCTGGGTCGCCGGGCATCGGCGGGATCGGCTCGGCGGCGCTGCCCCAGATCGCGATCATCGACGCGAGCCGGTCCTCGAGGTAGCGCAGGGTGTAGACGATCCGGGCGGTGCGCTGGGCGGTGAGATCCTGGAACGAGCAGGCGGTGTAGATCGCCGTCGCGTGCCGATCGAGGGCGTCGCAGGTTGGCGCATCGGCGCCGCGCTCGCGCAGAACCCAGGCCGCCTCCTGGATCGCCTCGGCCGAGCCGAGGATGTCGGAGGTCGCCCGCTCGGTCTCCCGCACGATCGCGTCGAGGGCCAGGGAAGCCTGGGTGAGGCGGGTCTGCTCGCTGTCGCGGGCGCTGATCGCGGCGATCTCGGCCTTGGTCTGGCTGATCGCCGCGGCCATCTCGACGAGATTGCCGTGCAGCTGCCCGACGGTCTGCTGATCCCGGTCGGTGGTCACCGCGTGTTCGAGGCGGCGCATGGCCCCGAGCAGCATCTCGGTCTCGGCGGCCCGGTGGCGGCGAGCATATTCGGACAGGAACCAGCGCCCGCGCTCACTGAGGCAGATGGTCGCCTCGATCGCCTCGTATTCGGCGAGGGCGCCTGCAGGGGCTGAACCGGACATGGGATCCCTCCGAACCCGAAAGGCCGGTGCGGCGACGGCCGGCACGCGGCGCGACCCGGAGGCGGGCAAATTGACAGGGAGGGTTTAACGGGCGCTTACGGCGGCCGGCCCCCGGATGTGGGGCATCCTTCGACGCCCGCCCGGGAACCCCCATCCTTGCATCGCCCGTCCGGCCCGGCGCGCCTGTCGCTGCTCTACGCCGTCGTCTTCACCGAGATCGGCATCGCGATGCCGTTCATGCCGCTCTGGCTCGACGGCCTCGGCCTCGATGCCCGGGTGATCGGTCTGCTCCTGGCCCTGCCGATCGCCACCCGGATCGTCGCGACGGCGCCGCTGATGAGCCTGCTCGACCGAGGCCTGGGCCCGCGCCGGCTGATCCTGCTCGGCAGCCTTGCCCTCAGCCTGACCTACGCGCTGATGCCCGGCGCCGCCGGGATCGGCTGGCCCTTGCTCGCCGGGCTGATCGTCCTCAACGCCGTGGCCGGCGCGCCGCTGGTGCCGTGCATCGACTACCTGACCCTTGCGGCCGTGCGCCGCGACGCCCGCCTGATCTATGCCCGGATCCGGATGGCGGGCTCCATCGCGTTCCTGCTGGCCAACCTGGCGGGCGGATTCCTGCTCTCGGCGCTGGGCGGCCAGCTCGCGGTGCCGCTGCTGCTCACCGGCCTCGCCCTGGCGGCGGGGCTCGTGGCCTGGCGCAGCCGCTCGGTCGTGGCCCTGCCGCAGGTCCCGGCCGGCGCCGTCCGGCCGCGCCTGCCGGTGACGCTCTGGCTCTGCATCGGCGCGGCGGCGGCGATCCAGGCGAGCCACGGGGCGATCTACGGATTCGGCAGCATCTACTGGACGAGCCAGGGCATATCGCCGGTCTGGGTCGGCGCGCTGTGGGCGACCGGGGTGCTGGCCGAGATCGCGCTATTTGCCGGCGTTACCGCCCTGCCCGTCTCCTGGCGGAGCCCGGTGCGGCTCCTGACCCTCGGCGCCGGGGCGTCGATCCTGCGCGCCGTCGGCATGTATCTTCTGGGCGATCACCTGGCCGCGCTGGTGCCGCTCCAGTGCCTGCACGGCCTGACCTTCGGGGCGACGCAGCTCGGGGCGATGGCGGCGGTGTCGGCTTTCGCCCCAGAGGGCGCGCGCGGGCGGGCGCAGGGCACGCTGAGTGCCGTCAACGCGAGCATCTCCGTGGGCGCGACCCTGGTGAGCGGCCTCGCCTACCGGGCCGGCGGTCCCCTCGCCTTTCTCGTGATGGCGCCGCTCGCCGCATGCGGTCTGGGCCTGGCCCTCGCCGCCGGCCGCGCCAAGGGGGGTGACGTTGGAGACGGATCGTCAACCGTAATGTCGACATAACCCCAGTTCAGGGTGGTGCCTCCAATCGAGGAGTGAGGGCTTGCTGAGCGAGGGCATGGTTCCCGGCGCATCGCTGCGGGACCGGCCGGCCGACGGCCGGTTGGCGCTCGACGGGCGCTGGACCGCCGATCAGGCGCCGACCGTCGAGGCGAATGCGGCGCGCATCCTGGCGGCCGGCCAGGCCGCTCCCGTGGCGGTCGACCTGTCGGGGATCGAGCGGCTGGACACTTTGGGCGCCTGGGTGCTCGAGCGGACCCGCGCCGAGATCGCGCAGGCGGGCGGCGCGCTGACCTATGTCGGCGTGCGGCCCGAGCACCGCACCCTGCTGGGCGAGGTTCGCCTGCCCGAATCCGACATCGTGCCCTCGGGCCGGCCCGGCCGCATCGTCGGTGCCCTGGACACGGTCGGCCGCGAGACCGTGCGCGGGGGGCACGCGTTCGTCACCGCCCTCGCCTTCCTGGGCGAGGTGATCGCCGCCTGCGGGCGCGTCGCCCTGCGGCCGGGCACGTTCCGGGGCACCGCCCTGGTCAACCAGATCCAGCAAGTGGCGTTCAACGGCGCCCCGATCATCGTGCTGATCTCGTTCCTGGTCGGCGGCATCGTCGCCCAGCAGGGTATCTTCCAGCTCCAGCGCTTCGGCGCCCAGACCTTCGTGGTCAACCTGATCGGGCTGCTGATCCTGCGCGAGATGGGCGTGCTGCTGACCTCGATCATGGTCGCGGGCCGCTCCGGCTCGGCGATCACCGCCGAGATCGGCTCCATGCGCATGCGCGAGGAGGTCGACGCCCTGCGGGTCATGGGCCTCGATCCCGTCGAGATCCTGATCGTGCCGCGGGTGCTGGCCCTGATGGTCGGCCTGCCGATGCTGACCCTGATCGGCGACATTGCCGCGCTCACCGGCGGCGGCCTCACCGCCATGCTGTACGGCGGCCTGACGCTCGATCAGTTCCTGGTCCGGCTCCAGGCGGCGGTGGGCGTGCACCACGTCATGGTCGGCCTGATCAAGGCCCCGTTCATGGCGCTGATCATCGGGATCCTCGCCACGATCGAGGGCTTCGCGGTGGAGGGCTCGGCGGAATCGCTGGGCCGCCACGTCACCGCCTCAGTCGTGAAGTCCATCTTCATGGTCATCGTCCTCGATGGATTGTTCGCGGTGTTCTTCGCCGCGATCGATTTCTGAGCCCGTGCTGATGATCGCCCCCGCCACGCCCGAGCCCGAAGCCGGCCCTGCGCCCATCATCCGCGTGCGCGACCTCGTGGTCGGATTCCGCGACCGGAACATCCTCAAGGGTCTCAATCTCGACATCCGGGCGGGTGAGATCATGGGCTTCGTCGGGCCCTCGGGTCAGGGCAAGTCGGTGCTCACCCGGACGATCCTCGGCCTCACGCCGAAGCGGGCGGGCACGATCGAGGTGTTCGGCCGCGACGTCGACGGCATGACCTATGCCGAGCGCCGCCGCATGGAGCAGCGCTGGGGCGTGCTGTTCCAGCAGGGCGCCCTGTTCTCGGCGCTCACCGTCAAGCAGAACATCCAGGTCCCGATGCGCGAGCACCTGAACCTGTCCGAGCGCCTCCTCGACGAGTTCGCGCGGCTCAAGATCGAGATGGTTGGCTTGCAACCGGACGCCGCCGACAAGCTGCCCTCGGAGCTATCCGGCGGCATGATCAAGCGCGCGGCGCTCGCCCGCTCCCTGGCGCTCGATCCCGAGATCCTGTTCCTAGACGAGCCGACCTCGGGGCTCGACCCGATCGGCGCGGGCGAGTTCGACGACCTCGTCTCGACGCTCAAGGAGACGCTGGGCCTGACCGTGTTCATGGTCACCCACGACCTCGACAGCCTCTACACCGCCTGCGATCGCATCGCGGCGCTCGGCGACGGCCAGATCATCGCCGCCGGCACGATCGAGGAGATGCTGGCGAGCGACCACCCCTGGTTGCGCTCGTACTTCCACGGCAAGCGGGCCCGCGCCATCACCTCCGGGGCGCCGGCGCATGCCTGACCGCCCCTTCCCCCTGACCCCGTCCCGGTCCCTCCCGGGATCGGCGACACGCAGCTCGGCCGGACTTGTTTCGCCGAGCGGAACCGCAGGCTGACCGCATGGAAACCCGCGCGAACTACGCCCTCATCGGGGCCTTCACCCTCGCCGTCATCCTGGCGGGCTTCGGCACCGTGCTGTGGCTCTCCGGCGGCTCGTCACGGCAGGTGAGCCAGATCGTCCGCATCGTGTTCTCCGGCTCGGTCGGCGGGCTCTCCCGCGGCTCGAGCGTGAACTTCAACGGCATCAAGGTCGGCGAGGTGACGGATATCCGCCTCGCCCCGCAGGATCCGCGCCGGGTGCTGGCCCAGATCAAGGTCGATCCCTCGACGCCGCTCCGGGCCGACACCCGGGCCCGCCTCGATTCGGCGATGCTGACCGGCGTCTCGGTGATCTCCCTGTCGGGCGGCAACGCCGACGCGCCGGTGCTCGCGCCGATGGCCAATGGCGAGCCGCCGACGATCTTCGCCGATTCCTCCGACATGCAGGACATGATGGCGCTGGCCCGCCAGGTGGCTCAGCGGGCCGACGACATGCTGGCCCGCCTCGACCGGATCGTGGCCGGCAACGAGGGCGCGATCAACCGGGCCCTCACCAATGTCGAGACGTTCTCGAAGACGCTGGCCGATGCCGGCCCGAACATCGCGACCCTGGTCAAGGCGGTGGACGGGGTGAAGCTCGGCCACGTGATCGACAATGCCGACCGCTTCTCCGCGGCCCTGTCCAAGTCGAGCCCCGACATCGAGGGGGCGGTCCACGACGCCCGCTCGCTCGCGGCCAAGCTCAACGCCTCGGCCGACAAGATCGACTCGGTGCTGAACGGAGCCCAGGGCTTCCTCGGCTCCGCCGCGGGCCAGGAGGGCTCCAGCACGTTCACCGAGATCCGTGCGGCCGCGGTCTCGGTGCGCGACGCCGGCAAGGCCTTTCGCGTCATGTCGGAGAACCTCGACAAGCGCACCGCCAGCATCTCGGCCAATTTCGGCCGCCTGAGCGGTACAGGCCGCCGGGAGGTGGAGGCGCTGTCGGGGGACGGCCAGCGCACGCTGAACACCCTGAACCGGACCGTGCGCAGCCTGGAACGCGATCCGAGCCAGGTGATCTTCGGCGGCAAGCCGTCGTTGCCCGAATACAACGGCGGCCGGTGAAATCACTGGCCACCGGATCGATGTGTCCCGGCGCACGGCACGGATACAGGCGAGGGATAGTTTCTGCGGCATAGCTTATTCAGCTCTGCCGCGTGTCGGCGGGGTTTCTCAGGTTGTGCGTATGGCCCGCTCGTCCCACCTCCTCGCCGCCGCGCTGCTCGCCGCCCTCCTGGGTGGCTGCGGCGGTGGCGCCACGCCCCTGACCTTCGATCTCGCGGCTCTGCCCCCGGTTGGGCGCCCGGTCGCGGCCGGCCGCTCGATCGCAGTCTCGGAGCCGGTGGGCATCCAGCCGTTCGAAGCCGACCGGATCATCGTGCGCGAATCCGGCGGCGCCCTCGCCTTCCTGGGCGGCGGCCAGTGGGCCGACCGGCTGCCGCGGCTGATCCAGACCCGGCTCCTCCAGAGCCTGGAGAATTCCGGTCGGCTCCGGTCGGTGAGCCGCCCCGGCGACAAGGTCGTGGCCGATTACCAGCTGATCAGCGAGATCCGCGCCTTCGACATCCAGGCGACGACCGGGGAGGCGGTGGTCGACCTGTCGCTGAAGCTCGTGGCCGACGGCACCGGCAAGGTCACCGCCGCCCGGATCTTCACCGCCCGCGTGCCGGTGGCGAAGATCGACGCCGGCAACGGCGCCCAAGCCCTCGACCGGGCGCTGACCA
Organism: Methylobacterium sp. J-001; assembly: GCF_022829565.1. Classification (NCBI taxonomy): domain Bacteria; kingdom Pseudomonadati; phylum Pseudomonadota; class Alphaproteobacteria; order Hyphomicrobiales; family Methylobacteriaceae; genus Methylobacterium; species Methylobacterium sp. J-001. The sequence continues at coordinate 40,409 of NZ_JAKSYN010000210.1, read as the reverse complement.
TCGTGCTGGCCGACGTGGTCCGCTGGGTGAATACCGGGCGCTGAGCGCGCCGGGTCTCGGACGGGATCCGCGCCGTCCGGGGGCCGAAGGTCCGTGCGGATCGGATCGGGGCTTTTCGCGCCGCCGGTCGTTCTCGCAGCGAGCCGGTCACAGGGCTGCTTTCGATCGTATCCATGCGGAGTCGATAGAAATTGACGGTTGCAGCCTGCAGCAATTGCAGCCATAGCGCAGCCGCGATGCAGACCATCTTTTCGACGGACGAGGTTCGACCGAAAGATCGATTTCGCCATTGGCGGGATGTCTGCGAAGACCGCCTCGTCCCGATGGAGCAGGACTGCCTGGGCGAGGGGCAATTTGACGCCACGATCGACGGTGCAAGTATCGGCGGTCTGGACTTCACGAAGTTCGCGTTGCGCAATCTCAGGGCCTCGACGACGCCCCGAACGCTCCGGCACGAAAATCACAAGACCGATCACCTCTTCATGAGCATGGTCCTGTCCGGGACCGTCCGCGCAGACCAGAACGATCGATCCAGCACGGACACAAACGGCGACTTTGCGATCCGCGACACGAATACGCCGTGGACGATCGAGCACAGCGGGTACAGCGAGGTGCTGGCCATCGCGATCCCGCGGGAGCGGCTGGAGGGGGTGCTGGGGTCGGCCCGGATCTTCGCCGGCTTGACCGTCGAGGGCCATCTGCCGGTGGCGACCCTGGCCCGCTCGTTCCTGTCCAACCTGCTGCGCGAGGAGGATCGGCTGCCGCCGCATGTGGCCGAGCGCATGGCCGGGGTGGGGATCGATCTCGTCGTCGCCAGCCTCGCCGAGCGCCTCGCACGGGAGGTGCCCCGGCCCGTTCACGGCAGCGTCGTGATCCAGCGCGCCAAGGCCTATGTCGAGGCCAACCTTCACGACCAGGCGCTGGATCCGCGCCACCTCGCGGCCGCGACCGGGGTGTCGTTGCGGCGGCTCCAGGAACTGTTCCACGAGCGCGGCCAGCACATTTCCGACTGGATCTGGCAGCGCCGGTTGGAAGCTGCGGCCAACCGCCTGACCGATCCCGGATACCTCCACATGCCGCTCGGCACCCTGGCCTATGGCTGCGGCTTCGCCAGCCAGGCTCACTTCTCCCGCCGCTTCAAGGAGCGCTACGGCCTGAGCCCGCGCGACTATCGCCACCGCGCGCTGTCGCACGCCGTCGCCTGCTGAGGAGACGGCCGTCTCGTCCCGCGCCCCGGTCGGACCCGGTGTGCACGGTCAGCAAGAAGACAGATTTGCGGGCGACATGATGCCCGCGCCGGACGAGGCGACGCGCTTGCGTCCCCGCCGCCTCACTCCATCACGGCCGCCTTCATGATCACAACCATGGTGGCCCGGGCCGGGCCTTCGGTGCAGCGCACGAGGTGGGGGCGGTCGCAGCGATAGCGCAGGGTCTCGCCCGCCCGGGCCCGCTGCACGCTGCCGCCGATCTCGACCTCGAACGCGCCCTCGGCGACCGAAAGCGACTCCACCGAGCCGCGCTGATGCGGGTCCGAATCGAGGACGCCGCCGAGATCGGCCGTGACCTCGTACCATTGCAGCCACTCGATCGTCTTGATCCAGCCGATGATCGCCAGCCGGACCTTGCCGTCCTCCGAGACCAGGATCGGGGTGTCCGCCCGGGAGGTTTTCTCGATGAACGGTTCCTCGTCGCCCGCCGCCAGGACCCGGTCGATCGAGACGTCGAGCGCCTGGGACAGCCGCCAGATCGTCGCCAGCGTCGGGTTGGTCTCGTTGCGCTCGATCTGGCTGATGATCGACTTCGCCACGCCCGATTGCTCGGCGAGCTCTGACAGGGAGAGATTGTAGGCCTTGCGCAGGCGCTGGATCGTCTTGCCGAGCTGGCCGGAGAGCACCTGCGCCCCGGTCAGCAGGTCGCGTCCGCGCGCCCGGTCGGGCCGTTCCGCCTGATCCTGCATCGTCACCGGTCCACCTAGGCCGTTCCGTTATCCGAACGATCGTGCGCTTCTTCAAACGCAATCGCCGGCCGGACGCAAGGCGCGCGTGCCCCGGACGCTAGTGCCAGATCGCGTGAAAGTGGTGGACCGGGCCGTGGCCGGAGCCGATCGCGAGCCGATCCGCCGCGTTGAGCGCCGCCGTGAGGTAATCCTTGGCGGCGGCCACCGCCTCCGGCACCGTCAGGCCTCGGGCGAGCCCGGCCGTGATCGCGGAGGACAGAGTGCAGCCGGTGCCATGCGTGTTGCGGGTGGCGACGCGCGGGGCCGCGAAGGTCTGCGCGTGACCCGCGGCAGTCACGAGGTGGTCGACACTTAGGGCGCCGGTCCCGTGGCCGCCCTTGATCAGCACGGCCCGGGCGCCGAGCGCCACCAGCCGCCGGGCCTGGGCGGCCGCTCCCGCCTCATCCTCGGCCACGGCCTCGCCGAGCAGCACCGCCGCCTCCGGCAGGTTGGGGGTGATCAGGTCGGCGCGCCCGAGCAGCCTGTCCCGGAGCGCCGCCACGGCATCCTCCGAGATCAGGCGGTCGCCGCTGGTGGCGACCATCACGGGGTCGAGGACCACCGGGATCGTCTTCGCCTGCCGTGCCAGCCCGTCGGCGACCGCTTCGATCACCGCGATCTGCGACAGCATGCCGATCTTCACGGCGTCGACCGCGAGGTCGGAGAAGACGCTGTCGATCTGCCGGGCGACAAACGCCGCCGGCACGTCGTGGATGCCCTGGACGCCGCGGGTGTTCTGGGCGGTGAGCGCCGTGATTACGCTGGCGCCGTAGACGCCCAAGGCCGAGAAGGTCTTGAGGTCGGCCTGGATGCCGGCGCCGCCGCCGGAATCCGAGCCCGCGATGGTGACCGCGATCGGGCTGGCACCGCTCATCGGGCGGCGCCCCGCGCCGTCAGCGCGGCGTCGATCGCCGCGCGCAGCTCCCGGGCACGCTGGCGTACCGGCTCGGTCCCGAAAAGGGCGGTGATCACCGCGACGCCGTCTGCTCCCGCGGCGATCACCGGGGCGGCGTTGTGCAGGCCGATCCCCGCGATGGCGCCGATCGGCAGGCCCGCACCCCGGGCGAGCCGCGCGCGGAAGGCGATGCGCGAGAAACCGTCGAGGCCGACCGGCGGGTCGGGATTGTCCTTGCTGGTGGTGGCGAACACGCCGCCGATGCAGGCGTAATCGACCGGGAGCCGGTACAGCTCGTCGGCCTGGGCGGCGTTCTTCACGGTCAACCCGATGATCGCCCCCTCCCCCAGCAAGCGGCGCGCCTCGGCCGGGTGGAGGTCGCTCTGGCCGAGATGGACGCCGTCCGCCCCCGCGGCCAGGGCGAGATCGACCCGGTCGTTGACCAGGACCGGCACCCGCCCGCCGACGGCGGCCTGGATCGCCCGGATCCGCGCGAGCGCCGCGCGGGCATCCGGGATGTCCTTCTCGCGGTATTGGAGCAGGGTCGCGCCCCCCGTGACCGCGTCGGCGGCGAGGCGGGCCAGGTGGTCCCCGTCGCCGCCGCAGATCCCGACATCGAGGAGGCCGTAGAGCCGCAGGTCGACGGGCCGGCTCCCGGCCGTCGCGGAGGTCGCGCTCGCTGCCATCGTGGTCGCCTGCCCCTCGCCGGAATTGGCCCCGCGCCGGCACATCTCCGGCGGCCCTGTTTGGGCAGCGGTCGCCGGCTTGGCAACCCGTCCGGTCACACGGCCGCGTTGACGCGGGGCGATCCTGTCCCCCTATAGGGACGGATCCGGTCTGAACGAATCCCGCGCCCGGCGGGAGAGGGTTTCGAGGGGCGATGACGGTCGGCGCGGCGCAGACGGGTGCGGGCGGGGTACAGGCCCTGCCGGAGCGCTCCTCCGTGGGCCTCGTCGCGGTGATCGTCGCGGCGACCAAGGGGGAGCCGCGCGCCCTGACCATCCGGGTCCCGGACCAGGCGCCGGGCCGCGGCGATGGCCTGCCGGCCGGGCCGCTCGTGCCCGAGCACGCCACCCTGGAGCGCGGCCTGCGCGCCTGGGTCGAGCGGCAGACGCACCAGCGCCTCGGCTATGTCGAGCAGCTCTACACCTTCGGCGACCGCGACCGCTCCGGCGGGGACGAGGCGCCGGAGGCGCACGCGCTGTCGGTGGCCTATCTCGCCCTGGTCCGCGAGGAGCGCCCGGCCGGCCTCGCCGAGGCGGCGTGGCAGAACTGGTACCGCTACCTCCCGTACGAGGATTTCCGCAACGGTCGCCCGCCCCAGCTCGACGCGATCGAGGCGCGGCTCGCGGCCTGGGCCGCCGAGCCCGCGGATTGCGCGATCCGCACCCGCCGCCTCGACCGGCTCGGCCTCACCTTCGGGATGAACGGCGGCACCTGGAACGAGGAGCGCGTGCTCGAGCGCTACGAATTGCTGTTCGAGGCCGGCCTGATCCCGGAGGCGCGGGGCAATGCCGGCCCGGCGGTGCCGAACGATCCCACCGGCGTGCCCATGGCCTTCGACCACCGCCGGGTGCTGGCCACGGCGATCGGCCGCCTGCGCGGCAAGATCAAGTATCGCCCCGTGGTGTTCGAGCTGATGCCCCCGGCCTTCACCCTGCTCCAGCTCCAGCGCACCGTCGAGGCGCTCTCGGGCACGCAGCTGCACAAGCAGAACTTTCGCCGTCTCGTGGCCCAGCAGGGGCTGGTGGAGGAGACCGAGACCCTCACCCGCGGCACCGCCGGCCGCCCGGCCCGGCTGGTGCGCTTCCGGCGGGAGGTTCTGCTGGAGAGGCCGGCCCCCGGGCTGCGGCTGCCGTCGCGGCGGGTGGGGTAGTCGACCGCGCTTCCCCGTGCCCGCACGGATAGTCGCGGCGACGGGATGTTCGACCCGTAGCTGTCTCAGGCGAGCACCACGCTCTCCGGCGAGGGCCGCCCGGCCCGCCACAGCCAGACCGCCGTCAGCACCAGCAGGACCGTGGCGACGGCGCCGGTGCAGTCCAGCGCGTCCCAGCCGGCCCGGCGGCCGGGGCCGAGGATGCGGACCAGCACCGGGCCGAGGATCTGCCCGGCCGCGAAGGCGGCGGTCATGCGGGCGAGGAGCGGCGTCGGGTTGTCGGGCCGCGCCTCGCGGGCCAGCTGCAGCCCCGCCATGGTGGCGACCATGAACGTGCCGCCCACCAGGATCGCCGAGGCCGCGACCGCCCAGAGGGTGTGGGCGACCAGGGGCAGGCCGGTGCCGAGCGCCATGAGGCCCTGCGCCGCCGCCCAGAGCCGCCGGCGCGGCACCTGTGTGAGCCAGCGGGCCACGGCGGCGACCGACAGGGCGGCGGCCAGGCCGAACAGCGGCCAGGTCAGGCCGAACACTTTTGGGTCAGAGGCCAGTTCGCGGGCCATGGCGGGCAGAAACGTCGCCGGCACGATGTAGCCGAACCCGAAGATGCCGTAGCACAGGACCAGGGCCGTCTGGCCGTTCCGGGGGCGTCGGACGACGGCGGTGGCCTCGCGCTCCCCGATCCCGGCCGAGGCCGTGCCCTGCCCCCGCGACAGGAACCAGACCAGCAGCGCGCCGAGCCCCGCGACCAGGCCGAGATCGAGCCACAACCGGGCCGCCGGCTGGAGGCCGCCGAGCCAAGCCAGCATGCCGGCGAGCGCGATGCCTAAGCCGACGCCGGTGTAGATCCAGGCGCCGCGCTGCGCGACGCCACGCCGGGCCAGCTCGGCCAGGCACCAGCCGCTCGCGCAGACCAGGGCCCAGGCGCTGAACACCCCGGCCAGCGCCCGCAATCCGATCCCGGCACCGGCCGGCCCGTCATGATCGACCGCCGCCATCGCCACCGTCGTGAGCGCCACGCCGGCCAGGCTCATGAGGAGCCCCCGACGCGGATCGCGGGCGAACCACGACGCCGTCAGGGCGCCGACCAGATACCCGACATAGTTAGCCGAAGCCCATTCCGCCCCCGCGGCGGCCGTGAGAGTGCCGTCGCGCATCATCAGCGGCATCAGGGGCGTGAACGCGAACCGGCCGATCCCCATCGCCACCGCGAGGGCGACGAGGCCGCTGCCGACCACCGGCCAGGGCGTGCGTTCGGAATCGGTCGGGGCGTGCGGGCGCGTGCTCATGTCAGCACCCTTTGAACACCCGCCCGCCATTCTTGGAAAATGAATTTTTGTGACGTACGGTTCTCTCGATGAGAACGATGGATCTCGACGACCTCGACATCTTCCGCTGCGTGGTCCGGGAAGGCGGGGTCACGCGGGCGGCGGCGATGCTGCACCGGGTCCCGTCCAACGTGACGACCCGGATCAAGCAGTTCGAGGCGCGGCTGGGCGTGGCCCTGTTCCGCCGCGAGGGCCGTGGCCTGACCCTCACCGAGGCCGGGCGCACCCTCCTGGGCCATGCCGAGGCGCTGCTGCAGATGGCCGATCTGGCTGAGCAGGAGCTGCGCAGCGGCGTGGTCCGCGGCGTCCTGCGGCTGGGCTCGCTGGAGAGCGCGGCGGGCGCGCGGCTGCCGCCGATCCTGTCGGCCTTCCACGCGCAGTTCCCCGACGTCACGATCGAGCTGCAGACCGGCACGACCTGCGCCATGCTCCGGCAGCTGGAGCGCTTCGCGATCGAGGCGGCCTTCGTCTCCGAGCCGTTCGATCGCGCGAGCCTGTCGTCGATGCCGGCCTTCGACGAGGAGCTGGTTCTGATCACCGGCCGGAACGGGCTCGGGTCCGGCCGACGGACCCTGGTGGCGTTCCCGCACGGCTGCTCCTACCGCCAGCGCCTGATCGAGTGGCTGGCGGAAGAGGGCGCGTCCTACGACCGGGTTCTGGAGATGAGCTCGTATCACGCCATCGTGGCCTGCGTGGCAGCCGGCACCGGCATGGCCATCGTGCCGGCGGAGGTGCTCGATCACGCGGTGATGAGCACGGCGGTGGAGCGCCATCCGCTGCCGCCGCACCTGCGCCGCAACCGCACGCGCCTGGTCTGGTCGGGGGACGCCAGCCCAGCCCTGCGCGCCCTCATGGCGCTGCTGCCCGAAACGGCCGAGGCCGGGGACCGCGCGTCGGGCCAGTCCCGCCCCTACCCGTAGGTGTGGTCGTCGGCGGGGAACCGCCCGGCCCGCACCTCGTCCGCGTAGGCCTTCACGGCGTCCTCGATATGGCCCCGCAGCGACCCGAACTGGCGCACGAATTTCGGCGTCTTCTCAGAGAGGCCGAGCATGTCCTCCAGCACCAGGATCTGCCCGTCGCAGACCGCCGAGGCGCCGATGCCGATCGTTGCGGCGGTGACCTGGGGCGACGTCGCGATGGCCCGCGCCACCGGCTCGACGATGCCCTCCAGCACGATCGCGAAGGCGCCGGCCTCGGAGATCGCCCGCGCGTCCTCCAGGAGGCGGCGCTCGTCGTCCGGCGCCCGGCCCTGGACCTTGAACCCGCCCATCGTGTTCACCGCCTGCGGGGTGAGGCCGATATGGCCCATCACCGGCACGCCGCGCTGGACCAGGAAGGCCACGGTCTCGGCGAAATGGGCCCCGCCCTCCATCTTGATCGCCCCCGCCCCGGTCTCCTTGAGCACCCGGGAGGCGTTGAGGAAGGCCTGCTCCCGGCTCGCCTCGTAGGAGCCGAACGGCATGTCCACCACCACCAGTGCCTTCGCGGTGCCGCGGATCACCGCCTGCGCCTGCAGGATCATCATCTCCAGGGTCACGGGAATGGTCGATTCCATCCCGTGCATCACCATGCCGAGCGAATCGCCCACCAGGATGAAGTCGCAATAGGGATCGACGATGCCGGCGGTGTGGGCATGGTAGGCGGTGAGCGCGATGATCTTGCGCCCCTCGGCCTTGCGCTTGCCGATGTCGATGGCTCGGAGCCGGCGGGACTGCACGACCTGCGACATGGTTCAGACCTCTTTGGGCTCATCGGGGTCGGCGGATGGCGCCCGAAACACCACGGTTTTCCCTCCCCCCTCTGCGGGGGAGGGTGGGCCGGCCGTCAGGCCGGGTCGGGAGAGGGGAGCCCGGCTTCCGCATTGAGCAGAGCGGGCATGAAAGCCACAGCCGTATTCTGCACCGTCGCTCCCCTCTCCCGACCCGCTTCGCGGGCCACCCTCCCCCGCAAAGGGGGGAGGGAAACGCGCGTGCTTCACTCAGCCCATACAGGAGACGGGGCACGCCCCATCTCGTTCGGCGGCCCTCATACACCGCCCCGCTTCGCCGGTCAGCGTCCCGCCTGCGGCTCGCCCCCTGCCTTCCACGCCGGATCCTCGCGCAGGGCCGTGGTCTCGTGCGTCTCCTGCCAGCCCTCGACGCCCTCGGGGAACCAGCGGACGCCGGTATAGCCCTTGCGGACCAGACGCTTGGCCGCGTTCCAGCTGCCCCAGCACTCGACGTGGCAGAACACCACGACGGGCTTGGCCCGGTCGCCGCCGGTCAGCTCGGCGACCCGGGCGTAGAACAGGGCCTCACGCTCCGCCGCCAGGGGCTCGGCCCCGGCTTCCGGCAACCAGACCGAGCCGGGGATCGAAGGATGCACCGGCAGCCAGAGCCGGCCGGCGGGGAAGTTCGACGGCTTGCGGTCCGGTGCGGCCACATCGATCAGCACCGGCTTGTCCGGCCCGGCCATCAGGGCGGCGAGTTTTTCGGCGTCGATCACCGCGGCGCCTTTCAGCGTCTGCGGGGTGTAGCCCTTGGGCGGGCCGGCATAGAGCCCCTCCGGCTCGGGCACGTTGACGGGGGAATCGGCCGGGGCGGCGGCGAGGCAGCCGAGAGCGGCCAACGCCGCCGCGAGCCGCCCGATCAGGATCAGGCGCGCCATGGTCAGTTCGTCGGGCTCGGCGGGGTGAAGCTGTGCTGCCAGCTGCCGCCGGCATTGTCGCTCGCCGCGACCCGGAGCGGCTTGCCGTCCGGCTTGAAGGCGAAGTTGATCACCGGGTTCGACGCGATCGAGATGTCCCCCGTCATGGTGAAGACCGTCTTGTCGCCCGCCGAGACGGTGAGCTTGTCGATGTAGCGGGCCGGCGTGTAGTCGCGGGTGACCTGGTTCATCTGCATCCCGGAAAAGTTCGGGTGGCGGATCATCAGCGTCGCCTCCACGGGCTTGCCCGGGTGGGTCTCGGCGAACTTCATGCGCATGTCGCCCATGCCCTTCATGGCCTCCTCGTCGCTCATGCCCATCGGGGCCGAGCAGCCGCCGGACGCCTTCACGAACTGCTTGGCTTCGTAGAGCTTGCCGTCCTGGGTCTCCACCACCGCATGCATGTCGGTATAGTTGTTGACCCGCACCCGCAGCTTGAGCTCCGCCGGGTCGGCGGCCGGGCCGAACTCGAACCGGGCGGCGTAGGGCGCCGGGTTGTCGTCGATGATCAGCGAGACCGCCTTGATCTGCCCGTCCTCGGGCATCGTCAGGGTGATCGGCACCAGGGCGGCGTCGAGTGCCCGTGCCGGCGCGTCGATCTTCACCAGGCTGTCCGTCTTTTCGATGGTGCGGTCGCCGAAGATCGACTTGGCGATCTCCTGCCAGCGCGCGGTCCGCTCCTGTTCGGTGTCCGAAGCGCCGGCGGCCCGGGCGGGACCCGCCAGGGCGGTCGTGGCGAGGATGAGGGCGAGCGCTGCCGTCGGGGCAATCTTGAGCGTCATGGCGTTTCTCCCGTTTGATTTTAATATGGAGGCTCGAAAGTCTATTCCCACTCAAGTTCTTGATAGGCCACGGTGACATTGCGGCCGTTATAAGTGTCGAACAAAGCCCATCTGTCGCGCTGATCCTGGGCGACGCTGGCCACGGCCTTCTCGATCGGGACATCCTTGGCGATCGCCGCGCGGGTGCCGTCGCGCAAAGCCGTCAGGTAGCCGGAGAGGTCGGCGAGTGCCGGGGCGAGCTCGACCGCAACCGGCCCGTGGCCCGGCACCGCCCGTGTCGCCCCCATGGCCTTCAGCCGCTCGATCTCCTTCAGCCAGCCCCTGAGGCTGCCGTCCAGCGACGGGATCCGGTTCACGAACAGCAGGTCGGCGGGGAACAGCAGGCCGCTGCCGGAATCGCGCATCGACAGGTCGCAGCTGGTATGGGCCGGCCCGTGCGCCGTGAAGGTCAGGCGCCGGTCGCCGAGGTCGATCTCGGCGGTGTCGGCGACGCTCATCGTCGGATAGACCACCGGCCCGGTGCGGTCTTCGCCAAGCAGCTCGACGAGGCGCTTGCGGTAGAACTCCCCCCGGGCGCCCAACGCCTCCGCGAGCTTGGCGTGTCCGATGAAGACCGGCCTGTCCTGCACGAAGGCCCCGGCCCCGAAGACGTGGTCCGGGTGGACATGGGTCAGCACAACATGGGTGATCGGCTTCGCGGTACGCTTGGCGATCTCGGCCCTCAGCCATTGGCCGTCCGCAAGGCTGCCGCCGGTCTCGGTGACGAGCACGCCGTCCCGGCCGATGAGGAAGCCGATATTGGCGATGGCGTCGGCATTGTCGGCGGTGGCGTCGGCGATCAGTCCCTTGCGCACGAAGATGCCCGGGCCGACCTCTTCGAGCGTGAAGGATTCGGCGGCGCGGCCAAGGGTCGGCAGGCAGCACAGGCAGAGGCCGGCGAACAGGGCGTGACGCCGCGACAGGGTCCGGCCGGTGACGGCGGTTTCCCCTGGATGGACGGCGGATGCCGTCATGCCGGAACCTCCCTGTTGTGAGCCTCTCCCGAAACGACCGATGGCCGGGCGTTTTCCGCCGCGCACGAGACCGCAGCGGGCGGATTGGGAGGGCCTCTCATTGCCTACCATTAAGTAGGTAGATCTTTGGGCGGTCAAGTGGCATGTTGGGAAACGGGCGCCGGGCGGTCACACGTTCGCGCGATCCCAGAGAGATGATGTCCGAGCGATGCGAGACACCCGCGCCGAGCTGCTGAGTCAGGCCGAGACCCTGGTCCGGGGGCGCGGCTTTGCCGGGTTCAGCTACGCCGACCTCGCCGAGGCGGTGGGCATCCGCAAGGCGAGCATCCATCACCATTTCCCCACCAAGGTCGATCTCGGCGCCGCCCTGGTGGCGGCCTATGCCGACCGCTACGACACCGCCCTGGCGGCGATCCGCGCGGACGTGCCGGACGGCCCGGGGCGGATCGCGGCCTATGGACAGCTCTATCTCGGCGGCGTCGAGCAGGGGCTCGGCTGCCTGTGCGCGGCGCTCGCCATCGAAGGCGAGGCCCTGCCGGAGCGCCTGCGCGGCGACATCGCGACGTTCTTCGAAGGGCATCTCGCCTGGCTGGAGGCGGTGCTGCGCGCGGGCCAGGCCGACGGCAGCGTACGGTCCGGACCTGAACCCGCAGTGCTCGCCCGCTACGTCATCGCCACCCTGGAGGGGGCGCTGCTGATGGAGCGGTTGTTCGCGAGCCCAGCGGCCTTCGCGGATACGCTGGCCGTACTGGTCGAGGGGCTCAAGGCCTGAGGCGGAAACGGCCCTCTGCCCGGTGGCCGATCCGCGCGCCGAGGGGCGTCCCTTAACAGTTCGGTTGCGATCGGCTCGGGCACACTCGCGCCGATAAGCTCCTGATCCGTCGTGTTCCGGCACGGTCTGAAGGCAGTCCGCTTGATTTTGGTGCTGCCCGAGAAGGGTGGGGAGCGGACTCCAGCCTGTCGTCCCGAAGCGGACGTGCCGCTTCAAGCACATGTCAAGCATTCAAATATGTATCGGTACTGTCCAGTAGCGGTCATATGACGGCCGCCGCCCATAGATGGATCGGGATAGCTTCGCGATTGTCCGCTCCCGAGTGGCGATGGATCGAAGCGGACGTTGCCACCTGACGCGCACGACCCAGGAATACACCTGACCGACCTTCACGAATGCGTGTTCGAATTCATGGTTCTGCGAAGTCTCGAATAGCAGTCAGACTTGATCGATTGGACATTATTTCCCCAAGCGGCACCGCGACCTGTTTCAACAATCTCAGGTGTATTTCTCGCGACTTGCAATCATCGGTTGTTACGGCTAGAGGGCGTATTTGTCTGCCGACAAGTCGGTTGCTGACGTCGATGCGATGAAACCGGTATTTACGACTGACGGCCTGCATCCACGGGACAGCTTCCAGCGCTGGCATGACGTGCTCGACGCTCAGGAAGCAAACCTTGACCTGCAGCGAGTCGATGATGAACCGTTTATGGCCAGGGTGGAGAGCAGCACTGTTGGTGCTCTCAATATCTTGCGCATGTCGCAAAGTGCTCTACGCACCGAGTTCAGGAAGTTCGGAGCCTGGCGTCATGGCCGGGAAGGCATGGTCACGGCGGCGTTCAAGCTCTCGGGCACGTCGAGCAGCTTACAGGACGGTCGCGAAGCCGTGCTGAGTCCTGGCGATCTCTATATCCTGGATAAGCGGCCGGGTGTGCTAACCACGAGCGCAGGCTCACAAGCCATATCGATGGATATACCGCGGGAGTACTTAGAGCGTGTGCTCGGCCCGACACAGCTGTACACGGCCCTCCCAGCAAGGGCGGAGCTTGCATCAACCTCACTGGCACGAACATTTTTCCGAGAATTGATCCGCGTGGGCCCTGGGCTTTCACCCGCCAGTGCGGATCGCATGGCCTCGATCGGCGTCGATCTGATCGTGGCCAGCATCGCTGAGCAGATGGCCAAGGAGGTACCCAGGCCGCTGCACGGTACCGTCGTCGTCCAGCGCGCCAAAGCGTTCGTCGAGGCCAACCTCGCCGACCCGACCCTCGATCCGCCGAAACTCGCTGCGGCGGTGGGGGTGTCGCTACGTCGGCTTCAGGAGCTGTTCCAAGAGCGCGGCCAGCACATCTCCGACTGGATCTGGCAGCGCCGGCTCGAGGCCGCAGCCAAGCGCTTGGCTGATCCAGGCTACGTCCACTTGCCAATCGGCACCCTGGCTTACGGCTGCGGGTTCGCCAGCCAAGCCCACTTCTCCCGCCGGTTCAAAGCGTGTTTCGGCACAGCTCCCACCGAGTATCGCCACGCGGCCCTGGTGAGCGCCCGGTAGACGGCCACCTCGACGAGGCTTCGTACCAAACGCCCGGATCGGTAGTCCCCATTCCTTGCCCGGTCTTTCCCGTAAGGTCGCGATCCGCTCGGACGCGCTTCGATCTGGTTACGGTGGGGAGCGCGCGATCTCATCAGTGGCCGAGCCGATGCGCAACCGTGCTCGTAGTGCCGGATGACAGGCTACGTTTAGCAGGCCGCGCGTGCCCTTTGGATCCGTCTTCTGATGGCTGCTTTTGGGAAGCCCGGACAATCGTCGGTATGCTCGGCATCGGTCATGAGCGGGAGGGGGAACGACGTCCATTTCGACGCATGGCCGCTCGTAGGCAGACAGTCGAAAGACCACCTCCAGCGGTTGTAGGGCATCGTCCATCCAGCTGCCGAGAGGCGGATTTCCCGAGGGTCTGTGAGGGGGCGGAATCAGCCACCTCACGACCTGTCGATGGGCGTCAAGCCCCGATCCCACCACCCGTGCCGTACCGCGCGAACCCGTCCGCCCGCAGCCGGCAGGCCGGGCAGGTGCCGCAGCCATAGCCCCAGGCGTGGCGCGCCCCGCGCTCGCCGAGATAGCAGGTGTGGCTGTCCTCGACGATCAGCTCGACCAGCGGATGCCCTCCCAGGGTCTCGGCGAGACCCCAGGTCTGCGCCTTGTCGAGCCACATCAGCGGCGTGTGCAGCACGAACCGGCGCTCCATGCCGAGGTTCAGCGCGACCTGCAGCGCCTTGATCGTGTCGTCCCGGCAATCCGGATAGCCGGAATAGTCGGTCTCGCACATGCCGCCGACCACGTGGCGGATGCCGCGCCGATAGGCGAGCGCCGCCGCGAAGGTCAGGAAGACGAGGTTGCGGCCGGGCACGAAGGTGTTGGGCAGGCCCGATTCCGCGAAGCCGATCTCGGCATCCCGGGTCAGCGCCGTCTCGGAGATTTTGCCCAATGCGTCGAGCGCGACCGTGTGATCCTCACCGAGGCGCGTCGCCCAGGCCGGGTCGATGCGGCCCATGCCGGCGCGCAGGACCGCCCGGCGCTCGAGCTCGACCCGGTGGCGCTGGCCGTAATCGAACCCTAGGGTCTCGACATGGTCGAACCGGTCGAGCGCCCAGGCGAGGCAGGTGGCCGAATCCTGGCCGCCGGAGAACAGCACCAGCGCCGAGCGGTCGCCGATGATCGCGCCGCTGTCAGTCGCCATCGTACTCGGCCCAGGACATCGGCGTCTCCGCGACCCGCACCCGGGCGAGGCCCGGCAGGTCCGGCCGCAGGCGATGCCAGATCCAGGCCGCGATGTTCTCCGCGGTCGGGTTCTCCAGCCCCTCGATCTCGTTGAGGCAATGGTGGTCGAGCCGCGCCAGCAGCGGGCCGAAGATGCTCTCGATGTCGTAGAAGTCGATCACCCAGCCCGTATGCGGATCCACGGGCCCGGAGACGGTCAGCTCGACCCGGTAGGAATGCCCGTGCATCCGGTGGCAGCGATGCGTCGCGGGCACGTTCGGCAGCCGGTGGGCCGCCTCGAAGGTGAAGGCTTGGGTGATGTTCATCATGTTCGTCGCAGCGATCCCACCCGCGCCCTCATCCTGAGATTTCCGGCGATCGGAGATCGACGGGCCTCGAAGGAGCCCTCCAGGGACCGCCGCGAGTCCTGAAGCCCTCCTTCGAGGGCTCCGCTTCGCTGCGCCACCTCAGGATGAGGTGTTCTGGTGGGAGGGACGCGGGATCGACGGATCCGTTATCGGTTCGCCCGGATCATAGCACCGAAACGCGCCTCGTGCGCCTACCCGCCGCTCTTGCCCGAAACCCCCGCCTGCGCGAAGGTCGCCATGCCGGTGTGGCAGGAGAGCGCGCCCTTGAGCAGGCCGATCGCCATGCCGGCGCCCGAGCCCTCGCCGAGCCGCATCCCGAGCGCCAGCAGCGGCACCAGGCCGAGCCGCTCCAGGACCTCCGCGTGGACGCCCTCCGCGGAGACGTGGCCGGCCAAGCAATGGTCGAGCGCGCTCGGATCGGCGGCGTGGAGAAGCGCCGCCGCCGCGGTGGCGACGTAGCCGTCGATCACCACCGGGATGCGCTGCAGGCGCGCGGCCAGGATCGCCCCCGCCATGGCGGCGATCTCGCGGCCGCCGAGGCGGGCGAGCACCTGGAGCGGATCTCCGAGATGGCCGGCATGATGCGCGAGCGCCGCTTCCACGGCCGCCACCTTCCGGGCGAGGCCGTCCTGATCCACGCCGGTGCCGCGTCCGACCCAGTGGCCGGGCTCGCCGCCGAACAGGGCGGCATAGAGGGCGGCCGCCACGGTGGTGTTGCCGATGCCCATCTCGCCGATGCCGAGGCAATCGGTGCCGGCGGCCACCGCCTCCATGCCGAACGCCATGGTCGCCACGGTGGCGCGCTCGTCCAGCGCCGGGCCCTCGGTGATGTCGCCGGTCGGCATGTCGAGGGCGAGGTCGAACACCTTGAACCCGAGCCCGTAGGCCGCACAGATCTGGTTGATCGCCGCCCCGCCGGCGGCGAAATTGTCGAGCATCTGGCGGTTGACCGCGTCCGGGAAGGCCGAGACGCCCTTGCGCGTCACCCCGTGGCTGCCGGCGAAGACGCAGACCAGCGGCCGGTCGAGGCTCGGCGGCGCCTTGCCCTGCCAGGCCGCCAGCCAGGACACGAGGTCTTCCAGCCGTCCGAGCGATCCCGCCGGCTTGGTCAGGGTCGCGTCCCGGGCGGCCACCGCCTCCTGCGCCTCCCGGTCGGGGCCCGGCATCGCCTTGAGCAGGTTGCGGATATCGTCGAACGGGCTGGGATCTGTTTGAGCGGCGTCGGTCATGGCGGCGATGATTTCCTGTGGGCGCCCGCGAACGGGGAGACGAAGGCGTATCGGGGCGACTATAGTGATCCTGCCCCGCCCGATCGTTCGCGATCGGCTTGCCCCACCGGGGCGCGGAGGCGGGTGGTGGCGAGAGGCCGCGATGGACAGGCAGACCGGCGGGGAAGCCGATTGGCCCGGGCGCGGCGCCCTCTACGACCTCGCCGGGTGCCTGCGGTTCTACTCCCGCCTGCCCGTGCCGCAACTGCCCGGTGAGCCGGACCCGCACCGGGTCCCCGATTTCACCGCCCTCCCCCGGATGCTGCCGCTCGCCGGCCTGATCCTCGCTCTCCCCGCCGCCCTGACGCTGACGGTGGGCTGGTGGATCGGGCTCGGGCCGTTCCTGGCCGCGACCCTGGCGGTCGCCGTCATGGTCCTGGCCACGGGCGCGCTCCACGAGGACGGCCTGGCCGACGTCGCCGACGGCTTCGGCGGCGGTGCTACCCTCGAGCGCCGCCTCGAGATCATGCGCGACAGCCGGATCGGCGCCTATGGCGGGGCGGCCCTGGTCCTGGCGCTGGCGCTGCGCATCGGTGCGCTGGCGACCCTCCTCGACCGCACCGGCTACGCGGCCGCGACCGCGCTCATCCTGGTCGCCGCCCTGTCACGGCTGGCCGCGCTCGCCCCGATGGTGCTGCTGCCGCCGGCCCGGCCCGGCGGCCTCTCCGCCGCGGTCGGCCGCCCGGACCGGGCGAGTCTCTGGATCGCCCTCGGGATCGGTCTCGGGGTGGCGCTCGGCGGCGTGATCCTCGGCCTGCCGCTGCGCGGCGTCGCGCTGATGATCCTGTGCGCCGGCCTCGCGGCGCTCGCCCTCACCCGGCTCGCCCGGAACAAGATCGGCGGCCAGACCGGCGACGTGATCGGCGCCTGCCAGCAGGTGTCCGAGATCGCGGCGCTGCTGGCCCTGGTGGCGGCCCTGGCGGAGTGATGCGGCATTCCGGGCCTTGATCGGGCCACGATCCCTCGGCCAAGGATCGGCGATGTCGCCCGCGCCCAAACCCTCCTCCCCCTGCACCAAGGTCTGCGTGCTCGACGCCGCCAGCGGGCTCTGCCGCGGTTGCGGGCGCAGCCGCGACGAGATCGCCGCCTGGGGCGGGCTGCCGGAGGCGCGGCGCCGCGCCATCATGGCCGGGCTTCAGGACCGGATGCGCGCGGCCGGCTTCGCGCCCTTGGAGGAGCCGCTGCCGTTATGATCTATCTCGGGCTCGCCGCCATAGCGCTGGTCACGGCCGTGCTGGTCCTGAGTGACGGCAGCGACAGCGTCGGCGGCGTGATCGAGCCCGACCATCTCGCCGCCCTGGCCTCCACCGGCGGCATTCTGGCCCTGGTGGTGGCCGGTTACTGGCGGCAATTCAGGTCCGCACTCGGCCCGAACCTGCGCGCGCTCTTCGCCTGGGCGCTGATCGGGCTCGCCCTGGTGATCGGTTACAGCTATCGCGACCGGTTCCAGGGCGTCGGTGCCCGGGTACTCGGCGATCTGCGGCCCGGCTCGGCGGTGTCCGGCCCCGGCGGCTCCGTGACGATCACTCGCCGGGCGGACGGCGACTTTAGGGTCGAGGCCGAGGTCAACGGCCGGGTGCAGCCGTTCCTGTTCGATACCGGGGCGAGCAGCGTGGTGCTGACCGCCGAGAATGCGGCCGCTCTCGGCATCAATCCGGCGCCGGCCGACTTCACCGCCCGGGTCTCCACCGCCAACGGCCTCGCCTATGCCGCGCCGATCCAGCTGGATTCGCTGCGCATCGGCACGATCACCGAGCGGCGGGTGAACGCCATGGTGGCGCGGCCCGGCTCGCTCGCCGGCAACCTGCTGGGCCAGACCTTCCTGACGCGCCTGTCCGCCTACGAGGTCCGGGGCGACCGGCTGATCTTGAGCCCGCCTTGAGGCGCGCGCAGCTCACGCCGCCCGCGCCTCCGGCACCGCGCGCGAGACCGTGGCCACCGCGTCCCGCAGGGTCTGGAGGCCGGCCTCGGGCCGCATCCCGTGGGTCGAGAGATGGCGCCGGAAGGCGCGCGCGCCGGGTCGGCCGTTGAACAGCCCGAGCATGTGGCGGGTGATTGCGTGCAGGCGCTCGCCGCGCGCCAGGGCGGCGGCGACGTAAGGCTCGAACGCCTCCACGGCCGCGAAGGCGTCGGGCACCGGCGGGGCCACGCCGAACAGCTCCGGATCGACACCGAGCAGCAAAGCCGGCTCGGTATAGGCGGCGCGACCGACCATCACACCGTCGACCTCGGCCAGGCGCGCCTGCGCGGCCGCGAGATCACGTAATCCGCCATTCACCGCCACCGGCAGGGCGCCGAGCCGCTGCTTCAGCCGCGTGGCGCGGCCGTAATCGAGGGGCGGCACGTCACGGTTCTCCTTGGGCGACAGGCCCTGGAGCCAAGCCTTGCGGGCATGGACGATCAGCCCGTCCACCCCGGCGGCCACGACCGCGTCGGCAAGCGCGTCGAGGGCCGCCTCGGGATCCTGGTCGTCGACACCGATCCGGCACTTCACGGTCACCGGCACGGACACGGCGGCCTTGAGGGCGGCCACGCAATCACCGACCAGGGCGGGCTCGCGCATCAGGCAGGCGCCGAAGCGGCCGTCCTGCACCCGGTCGGAGGGGCATCCGACATTGAGATTGATCTCGGCGTAGCCGAAATCCGCGGCGATGCGCGCGGCCTGCGCCAGCTCGGCCGGGTCCGACCCGCCGAGCTGCACCGCCACCGGATGCTCCAGCGTCGAGAAACCGAGCAGCCGCTCGCGCGGCCCGTGCAGCACCGCGCCGGTGGTGACCATCTCGGTATAAAGCCGCGCCCGCGCCGACAGGGTGCGGTGGAAGGCGCGGCAATGCCGATCGGTCCAGTCCATCATCGGGGCGACGGAGAACCGCCAACCCGGAAGTGTGCCGCAAGTCTCAGCCGCCGTCACGTGTGCCAGATCCATGCTGACCCGTATCCCGCAGGCGCACCGCGCCTGGGGGCGCGGCCGATGTCATCCGGCGGTTCAGGGAGGAGGCTCTGTCGATACCATGGACGGGCGAGCTGCGAAAAGTGCGCGGATGTGGGACACCGCCCCGTGAGGCGTCTGGCGGTGTCCCCCGATGCAGGACGCGGGTGCGGTCCGCGATCAGAACACCGGCATCGCGCCGGCCACGGTGATCAGCGCGCCGGACGTGTAGCTGCTATCCTCGGAAGCCAGCATCACGTAGGCGGAGGCGAGCTCGGCCGGCTGGCCCGGGCGGCCGAACGGCACCTGGTCGCCGAAGGATTTGACCGAATCCTGGCTCATCCCGGACGGGATGAACGGGGTCCAGATCGGGCCGGGCAGCACGCCGTTCACCCGGATCCCCTTCTCAGCCAAGAGCTGCGAGAGGCTCAGCACCATGTTGCTGAGCGCGCCCTTGGTGGCGCTGTAGGCCATGAGGGACGGCATCGGATGCTTGGAATTCACCGAGGAGGTGAAGATCACCGAGGCGCCGGGCTTCAGATGGGCCAAGGCCGCCTTGGTCACGTAGAACGGGCCGAACACGTTGGTGCGGAAATGGTCCTCGAAGATGGTGTCTTCGACGGAGTCCAAGCCCTGGTTCGGCTGCTGGAACGCGCCGTTGTTCACCAGCACATCGAGGCGGCCGAAGGTCTCGACGGTGCGGGCGACGATCGAGCGGCCGTAGGCCGGGTCCTTGAGGTCGCCCGGCAGCAGCAGCGCGCGCCGGCCCGCCTTCTCGATCCAGCCGCTCACGGCCTCGGCATCCGCCTGCTCCTCGGGCAGGTACGAGATCGCGACGTCGGCGCCCTCGCGGGCGTAGGCGATCGCCACCGCACGGCCGATGCCGCTGTCGCCCCCGGTGATCAGGGCGACTTGGCCGGTGAGCTTGCCGGAGCCCTTGTAGCTGTTCTCGCCGTGATCGGGCTCGGGCGCCATCTGGCCGGTCTTGCCGGGAAAGCTCTGAGGCTGTGCCTCGAACGGCGGGCGCGGGTATTTGTGCAGCGGATCGGTGGTCATGCGGGGTCTCGCGTTGGGATACGCGTCCAACGGGGGGCCGCCCGGGGTGTTCCTGCGCCGTGCCGCCGCGCCGGGCGCATCCCCGCCTTCTTCTGCGGCGGTTTCGCGCCGGCACCACGACACAGGGTAGCAACAGGCGACCGCCAGTCTCCGGTTCGAGGGAGGCGCGCCATGGTCGAATTTCAACAGGAGGATCGGGTCGCGCGCCGCATCGATCGCGCGCTGCTCGGCGCCGCGCTGGTGTCACTCACCTGTGGCTTGGCCACAGGCTTGTGGGGCCTGCTCCAGTGAGCGTCCCGCCGCGCCGCGCGTGTTAGGCCGGACCGCCATGCGCCGGAGCGGCTTCGATCGCACCGCCCTCGTGCTGATCTGCGCGGGGCTGGTGCTCCTCGCGCTGGCGCAGCTGCTCGTGGGCTTCCCGTGAGGCCGCACGGTCCTCCGGCGAGGCCGGGATTGAAGCGGATACTGAACCGTGCCCTCGTGGCCGCGCTGCTCGTCGCGGCGGCCGCGTTCCTGTTCTACTTGGCCAGCCTCGCCCGCGCCGCCCTGTCGCCGAACGAGCCCTACGCGGCCAGCATCGGGCTGACCCTCGACCAATGCGTGACGGCCCAGGACGGCCTGGCGGAGACGGAGGCCCGCGCCTATTGCCGGCGGCCGGTGCCGAAGCGGCTCTGAAGAATGGAAAAGCCCGGGAGATGGCTCCTGGGGCGGCCTTCGACCGGGCCCAGCTTGATCGGGCGGGGAATGCCGCGGCCGAGGGATCGGCAAACGGACGGCGCGGGCGAACCCGCGCCGCATCGCCCCGCGGAATGCGCGAGGGCCGAACGATCGACGGTCCGTCGGTCCCCGAAGAGCCCACCAGCGATCGCGACGATCTCAGGCGAAGCCCTTGATGGCTCGCGCATCGCGCCAGCCGCTCGGACCGGAAAACCTGGATCGACCAGGCTTCCGCGAAGGCTCTAGCTGCCGAACTTGTAGTTCAAGCCGAAGCGGCCGAGCACGCCCTCGTTCCGGAAGCGGGCGGCGTAGGCGCCGACGCCCGGTCCGACCGCCACCAGCGAGACGGTGCGGCGGCCGAGATCGTAGTACAGCGCCTCGCCCTTCAGGGTCACCGCGTTGGAGTGGAAGACGTTGAACACGGATTCGGTGGGCAGCGCGAACTCGATGCCGCCGCCGGCCGCGTAGCCGGTCTCGACGCGCGAGCTGCTGCCGTAGAAGCTCGGCTGGGCGGCTGCCGTCTGGAAGACGCCGCGATACGTCTCGGCCCCATAGGCGAAGCCGCCGGTGGCGTAGACGAGGGTGCGGTCGAAGGCGTAGCCGACGCGCCCGCGCACGGTCCCGAGGGAGTCGCCCATCTGCCGGAAGGTGCTGATCCCGCCGAGGCGCCCGGTTGTGCTGCGGGTGCGGTTCAGGTCGGTATAGGCCAGATCGACCTCGGCGCCGGCGACGAAGCCCGAGCCCGGCGTGAACTGGAAATTGTAGCCGAGCTGGCCGCCGCCGGTGAATCCGTCCCGCGGCAGGCCCAGCGCGGCCGGACGGTTGCCGGCCCGGACGCCGGTGTTGCCCGGGAACACGCCGGCCGTCGTCACGCTGTCCTTGGTCGTGGTGATGTAACCGGCGTTGATGCCGAAATACGCCCCGGCCCAGGAGAAGACCGGAACGGGCGGCGGCGGGGGCGTATACGCGCGGCGGGGCAGATCTGCTGCGGCAGCGGCGGTGGTGAGCGCCGTAAAGGCTGTCAGGGACGCAATGATCTTACGCATGGAATGGTGGTCCAAGAAATGAATTCCTGGGCGTCGTATCGAAAGCTTAGCGCAGAGTCTGTGATATTAAGGCATCACTTGGTGATCTGGATAAGGTGATGAGTTGATGATGTCGTATCTGCAAAAGCTCGGTTCGAATATTTAATCGATCAAAATATCAGATCATCTTTATTTGACACCCCGGTATTTTGGGCGATCCGAAGGCTCGTCGCGGCTGGTCTTCGGCGGGAGAATTCGCGGCCTGCCGAGGCGGGGGGCGAAACCGGGACGATCGCGGCGCGCCATCCTCCCGCCGCGTCATCGGGCGCCGCGCAGCGATCCGGCGATCTCTCAACCCGGGAATCGTGCCGGCCACGGGCGCTGCGTGCGCGCCGGGACGGCGGGGGCTTCGCGCGGGAGCCCGGACGCCGTGGGAGCCGGTCCGGCCGGCTGGCTGGCTTCTAATGGTCGTGGTTGCAGCCGGGGCCGTGGACGTGCCCGGGATGCCCATGGTCGTGGCTCTTGCCATGGTCGTGGGCCTCGGCGTGGTCATGGCCGTGATCGGCGTGATCGTGACCATGGTCGTGCCCGTGCCCGTGATCCTGGTGCGCGTGCCCGTGATCATGCCCGTGATGGTCGTGGCTGTGGTCGTGCCCGCAGGTGCTGTGGTCGTTCGCCGCGCGCTCGGGCCGGAAGGGGCGCGAGACCGGGCTCGCCGTGCAGCCCTGCCCACGGATGAGCTCGGCATTGGCCGGCGAGGCCGGGACGTAGAGCACGTCGGCGGCGATCTCGGCGGGGACGTGATTGCCGCCGAGCTGCCAGGCCAGGCGGGTCAGCCGGGCCGGGTTCTCGGCGCGGATCTCCAGGAGGTCCTCCGGGGCGGCCCGTACCGCCACGAGGCGGCCGTCCTCCAGACGCAGGGCATCGCCATCCTCCAGCGCGGCGGCCTTGACGAGCGCCACATCGAACCCGAGGCCGCCCTCCGCCACCAGGGATCCGGAGGCCGCCGCCCGGGCGGCGTGATCGAGGCTCACCGTGTCGGCGACGCGGTCGGGGCGAACCGCGGCCCGGCGGACGATCGTGGTGGCTCTCGACATGGGACCCTCGGGGCTGGCGCCGCGGCGCCCCGGCCGGAGCGCCGCCTCTGGAGCGGTGGCATAGGGCGAGACGGGAAGCAGGTGCAACTCCGTCGCCGCGTGTGGAACCTTAGCCGTATGGCAGGCATTGCATTGCTGCTAAGCTCACCGCGATCCGCGACGATCACGGCCGACGGCCGGACCGGATGCACAAGGGAGATCAGGGGACCATGAAGAAGCTGACCGCAGCCGCCCTCGCCACCATCGCCGCCCTGTCGCTGGGCGCTTGCAACACCCCGGAGGACCGGGCTCTGGGCGGCGCCGGCCTCGGCGCGCTCACCGGTGCGGCCATTGGCGCCGCCGCCACGGGCCGGGCGGGCGGCGCGCTGGCGGGTGCCGCGATCGGCGGCGCCGGCGGCGCCATCGTGGGCGCCTCGACCGCGCCGCGCTGCCCCTACGGCACCTACCGCGACGCCTACGGCAACATCTACTGCCGCTAAAGCGCCCAGAGCGGGGGCCGGGCGCGTCCCGGCCCTTCCGCGCCGCCTGAGGAGCGGCTATCCCGGCCCCCGGCCGGGCGCGTCCCCGGCGCGGGACGCAAAGCCGTCGACCATGATCGCACCGAGTCCACGATCCCGTTCGGGATCGCCCCGCCCATGAGCCAGGAGGCCAAGCCGCAGGGCAAGCCTCAGGGGCCCTGGGGCAAGCTCGGGGGTGCCGGGCTCGGGCTCGCCGTCGGCGGTCCCCTCGGGGCGCTGATCGGCGGCGTCGCCGGCCATTTTCTGGTCGACCGAATCGGCGCACCCTTCGGGCCGACGCCCCGCGACGTGGTGTTCACGACCGGGCTGGTGGCCCTCGCCGCCAAGATGGCCAAGTCCGACGGCGTCGTGCTGCCCTCCGAGGTCGAGGCGTTCGGCCGGGTCGTTCACGTCGAAGACTCGGCGCGGGCTGGCGTCGAGCGCCTGTTCGATCTGGCGAAGAAAACAACCAGCGGCTTCGAAGCCTATGCCCGCCAACTCGCGGCGACCTTCGGCGACGAGCCTGCCCTCCTCGAGGATGTACTCGACGGCCTGTTCCAGATCGCCGGCGCCGATGGGGCCCTCCACGAGGCCGAGGAGCGCTACCTGCGCGCCGTGTCGGGGATCTTCGGCTTCGACGAGACCGCCTTCCAACGCATCGCGGCTCGGCACGTGCGGCTGCCGGACGACCCCTACGCAGTGCTCGGGCTCGACCGCGACGCCGACGAGGCGGCCGTGAAGGCGCGCCACCGGGCGCTGGTGGCCGAGCACCATCCCGACCGGGCGCTCGCCCGGGGCCTCCCGGCCGAGGCGGTGACGATCGCCACAAAGAGGCTGGCGGCCATCAACGCCGCTTATGACCGGATCGTGCAGGAGCGCGGGTAGCGGTGAGCACCTCAGGCCGCAGGGTCGGAGCAGGTGACGAGCCGCACCGGATACCGGGGGGCATGCCGATCCTCGGAGACGAACGTCGCGTCTTCACTGATCGCCCGCGCGACGAGCAGGTGATCGAACGGATCGCGATGATCGGGGTGCTTCGGCAGGCTGCTGAGCACCGCAAGATGTGCTGGTTGAATGTCCAATCGGACGAACTGGTCCTGCACGAGGGCTGCATCGATCTCCGCGATATCGGCCTGCAGCTTGCCGATCCGGACCTTGACGACGATTTCCCAGAGCGTGGCGACGCTGACCAGCACGTCGTTGCCGGGATCCGCGATCAGTGCACGCGCTTGGTGCCCAAGAGCGTCGCTGTCACCGAGCCACCAGAGAAGCGCGTGCGTGTCGAGCAGGAGCCTCACGGCTCCTCGCCCTGCATCGACGCTAGCACCTCCGGCGGGAGGGTGTCGAAATCGTGGGCCATGCGGATCCGGCCGCGGAGCGTCCCGGGCGTCCGGGCTGCCCGAATCGCTTCAGCGGGCGGTCGAATCTCGGCAAAGACCTCGCCGCGCGCCGTGACCAGGAACGTGTTGCCGTCCCGGGCCTCGCGCAGGAAAGCGTCGAGGTTGCCGCGAAACGTCTTGACGCCGATGCGCCGGGGCGCCGCCTTGTCCCGTACCGGGCCGGCCATCGTCGACCTCCGCTGTTGCCCTGCATGTGGGCGCATCGTCCGAACGCCGTCAATGACGCGTCCGCGCGATCCGGAACTTTCGACGGCGCATCCGGGCGTGAACCATGGCACAAACCGGCCATGACGCTGACCCCGGACAGCCCCCTCGCCCGCCGCGTCGCGCCCTCGCCGAATCATGGCGAGCGCCGCGGCCCGCCCCCCGACATGCTGATCCTGCACTATACCGGCATGGAGAGCGGGGCCGCCGCCCTGGCGCGGCTGCGCGATCCGCTGAGCGAGGTTTCGGCCCACTATCTCGTGTTCGAGGATGGCGGCATCGTCCAGATGGTGCCCGAGGCGCGCCGCGCCTGGCACGCGGGCCGGGGCGCCTGGAAGGGCGTCACCGACCTCAATTCCCGTTCGATCGGGATCGAGATCGTCCATCCGGGCCATGCCGGCGGGCTGCCGCCCTACCCGGAGGCGCAGGTCGCCGCGGTGATCGCGCTCGCCCGGGACATCCTGGAACGCTGGCCGATCCCGCCCGAGCGGATCCTGGCCCATTCCGACGTGGCGCCCGAGCGCAAGGAGGATCCGGGCGAGACGTTTCCGTGGGACCGCCTCGCCGCGGAGGGTGTCGGCCACAGCGTGCCGCCGGCCCGCCTGCGGGACGGACGGTTCTTCGCGCAGGGCGATGCCGGACAGCCCGTCGAGGCGCTGCAGGCGATGTTCGCGCTCTACGGCTACGACCTGCCGCTGACCGGTGTCTTCGACGCGCGCACGCATGCGGTCGTCACGGCGTTCCAGCGCCATTTCCGCCAGGCACGGGTGGACGGGGTGGCCGACGCCTCGACCATCACCACCCTGCGCGACCTGATCGCCGCCCTGCCGACACGAGGCTGAAATTCCCGAGGTTTCCAAAGGGCTCAGCCCTTTGGGGGGTGGCGGGGGCGGAGCCCCCAAGACACCAGGCTCTCCCCGGACCCGCAAAAGGTCTCGACCTTTTGAAACCTGGACGTCAGGCGCGGTGGGCGCCCGCCTCCTGGCGTGCCGAGCCGGAGACCGCGGGGGCCGGGGCGTCGCTGCGGGTGCGCCACAGGCTGTAGAGCACGCCGATCGCCAGCAACGACAGGGTCACCACCAGGGAGACCCAGGGCTGCACGTGGATCAGCCCGAACGTGTCGGCGACCACGATCTTGGCGCCGATGAAGATCAGGATGAAGGCGAGCGCGGTTTTGAGATAGGCGAACCGGTCGACCATCGCGGCAAGCGCGAAATAGAGGGCGCGGAGCCCCAGGATCGCGAAGATGTTGGAGGTGTAGACCACGAACGTGTCGGTGGTGATCGCGAAGATCGCGGGCACACTGTCGACGGCGAAGATCACGTCGGCGCCGTTGACCAGCACCAGAGCCAGGGCCAACGGGGTGAACCACAGGGCCTTCCGGCCGGTGGCCGGATCGGGCCGGCGGATCGCGAAATGCTGGCCATGCAGCTCGGGCGTGACCCGGAAGGTCTTCTTGATCCAGCGCACGATCGCGCTGTTCTGAAAGTCGCCTTCCTCCTCGGGACCCGAGAACAGGATCTTCAGGCCGGCGAAGATCAGGAAGGCGGCAAACAGCGACAGCACCCAGTGGACCTGGTGGACCAGGGCCGCGCCGAGGCCGATCATCAGGCCCCGCAGGAGCACGGCGGCCAGGATCCCCCAGAGCAGGACCCGGTGCTGGGCGGCGCGGGGGATGCCGAGCGCGGCCAGAATCATGGCGATGACGAAGACGTTGTCCATGGACAGCGACTTCTCGACCACGAGGCCGGTGACGTACTCTTCACCCGCCTGAGGCCCGAGATACCACCAGATCCAGCCGCCGAAGGCGAGGCCGAGGGACAAGTAGAAGCCGGTCAGCAGCAGGCTCTCCCGCACGCCGATCTCATGCTCCTTGTCCCGGTGCAGCAGCCCGAGATCGAAGGCGAGCAGGCAGGCGATAAGAACGTGGAAGCCGAGCCACATCCACAATGGCTTGCCGAGCCATTCGACGGTGAGAACGTCCATCATGTGCGGGACCTGATGCTGATTCCGGAAGGAAAGCATCGGCTCCGACATCACGGGCGCTGAACAGCGCCCGCCAGAGGGGCCCGCAGCCGATGGGAGCGAATTAAGCGGGCGAACCGGGCGATTCAAGGGCACGGCCGTGGCGGCCGGCGGACTCCGGCTCAGCTTTCCCCGGAGAGCTTCATCAGTACCAGGCCCGAGACGATCAGCGCCGCCGCAGCGATCCGCAGCGGGCTCGCGCTCTCGCCGAGCATCAGGATGCCGAGCAGGAAGGCGCCGACCGCCCCGATACCGGTCCAGACCGTGTAGGCGGTGCCCAGCGGCAGGCTGCGCATCGCAAAGGCCAGCAGGACGAAGCTGCCGAGAGCGGCCACGACCGTCACGATGCTTGGGACGAGCGCCGTGAAGCCCGCGGAGCGCTTCATCGCGTAGGCCCAGACCACCTCCAGCAGGCCGGCCGCGAGCAGGATCACCCAAGCCAAGATTGGAGCCTCATGTCGGGATCTCGGCGGTCGGCGCGCTGCCGGGCCTCGCCGCGGGACGCTCGCCCAGCGGGCGTTCTTCCATGTAGGCGAGGAACCCGAAGGCCGCCACCAGGCCGAAGCAGGCGGCCAGGAATACCCAGCGGAAGGTCAGGGCGAGCTGCGCGGGATCGCCGCCGCGGATCAGGCTCTCGACATCGTGCCCGGTCCCGGTGGCGCCGCCCAGCACGATCGTCCCGAAGGCGGCCACGATCAGCGCGCCGCCGAGCGAGCGGAAGAAATTCATCGCCGCGGTCGCGATGCCGAGCTGGTGGGGCGCCACCGCGTTCTGAATCGCGATGGTGGAGAGCGGCAGGATCGTCCCGATCCCCATGGAGAGCAGCGCGAACAGCACCTCCATCAGCCAGAACGGCAGCGCCCGCCCCTCCAGGGCGATGACGGCGCAACAAGCGATGCTGAGGCTCATCATGGCGAGCGGCAGGCGCTTGTAGTGCCGGAACAGCAGCATCGACCGGCCCGAGAGCGTGGCCCCCGTGACGGTGCCGACCATCAGCGGCACCAGGGCCACGCCGGACTCGCTGGCGGTGAGCCCGATCACGCCCTCCAGGAAGATGGGCACGTAGATGGTCAAGCCGATGAAGGTACCCATCGCGAAGCAGGCGGACAGGGTGGCGCTGTAGACCACTCGGTCCTTCAGCACCTCCGTGGGGATCAGCGGCTCGGCCGCCGTGGCGAGCCGGGCCGCGAACCCGCCGCCCAGCACGGCCGCCAGGGCAAGCAGGCCGAGCACCGGAGCGGAGCCCCAGGGATAGCGCACGCCGCCCCAGCTCAGGGCCAGCAACAGGGTGGTCGAGCCCAGCACCAGCAGGACCGCGCCGGGATAGTCCAGCGTGTGGCGGCGCTCGTTGCGCGGCAGCAGCTTCAGCTTGGCGTTGGTCAGCGCGAAGGCGAGAAAGCCGATCGGCAGGTTGATCCAGAAGATCAGCGACCAGTGCAGGTGCTGGGCGAAGAAGCCTCCGAGCAGGGGGCCCGCCACCGAGGCTGCCACGAACACGCCGGCGATCACCACCTGGTAGCGCGCCCGCTCCTTGGGCGCCATGATGTCGGCCAGGATGGTCTGCGACAGGGCGATCAGCCC
This sequence comes from Methylobacterium sp. J-001, assembly GCF_022829565.1. Classification (NCBI taxonomy): domain Bacteria; kingdom Pseudomonadati; phylum Pseudomonadota; class Alphaproteobacteria; order Hyphomicrobiales; family Methylobacteriaceae; genus Methylobacterium; species Methylobacterium sp. J-001. The sequence continues at coordinate 12,143 of NZ_JAKSYN010000210.1, read as the reverse complement.
GCCGCCGCCGATGCCCTGGAGGCCGCGCGCCAGCGCCAGGGTCACCATGGTGGGGGCCACCGCGCAGGCGAGCGAGCCGAGCACGAAGGTCGCGATGGCGATCAGCAGCATGATCCGCCGGCCGTGGATGTCGGACAGCTTGCCGTAGAGCGGCGTCACCGCCGTGGAGGCCAGCAGGTAGGCCGTGACGATCCAGGGGAGGTTTGCGGCATCGCCGAGAGCGAGCCCGATGGTCGGCATCGCGGTGGCCACGATGGTCTGGTCGAGGGCCGCGAGCAGCATCGCGGTCATCAGGCCGAACACGATCGCGCGGATCTCGAGGGGGCTGAGGCGCTCCCGGGCGGCGGCGGGGGCTGGCTGCGCCTGGATCCCGGTGACGGCGATGGGAGGGCCCACGTATCTTGACCTTTGGTCCGAGCTGCACGGCCGTCCGCCTCCGTGTGGAATGGACAGCTCGGCGAGAGGGATAAGTGCGCCGACGGCCCTCGGATACGAAGGTCGTCCATCTCCGCGAGGCGGAGAACGGAGAAGAACCTATCTGTGTCGCATTTTGGTTCCTACAGCTTCACGGGTGAACCTGCACGGCGCGTAGCGCACGCCTTTGCGTCCCGCCTCCTCCCAGCCCTTCCGGCTTGACAGGCAGAGGCGGTCTGCCCCTCTCCAGGCGGATGCCGGACGACACACACAACATCGCCCAAGAGGTGACCATCGTGGGCGGCGGGCCGGCCGGGCTGGCTGCGGCCGAGGTGCTGGCGCAGGCCGGCCGTGCGGTCACGGTCTACGACCGGATGCCGTCGGTGGGCCGCAAGCTGCTGATCGCCGGGCGCGGCGGCCTCAACCTCACCCACAGCGAGCCGCGCGCGGATTTCCTGGCCCGCTACCATCCCGCCGGCCATCTCGACGCGGCCATCGCGGCCTTCCCCCCGGAGGCGCTGCGGGATTGGTGCGCGGAACTCGGCGAGCCCACCTTCGTGGGGTCGAGCGGGCGGGTGTTCCCGACGAGCTTCAAGGCGTTGCCACTGCTGCGGGCCTGGCTGACGCGGCTCGACCGGCTCGGCGTCCGGATCCGCACCCGCCATCGGCTCACGGCGATCGCCGAGGGGTCTTTTCATTTCGAGACGCCCGATGGCGCGGTCGAGATCCGGCCCCGGGCAGCCCTGCTGGCGCTCGGTGGGGCGAGCTGGCCGCGGCTCGGCTCGGACGGGCGCTGGGTGCCGCTCCTCGAAGGGCTGGGCGTGGAGGTCGCGCCCCTGGAGCCGGCCAATGCCGGCTTCGCGGTGGCGTGGTCCGACCTGTTCCGGGAGCGGTTTGCCGGCGCGCCCCTCAAGCGGGTGGCACTCGCCTGCGACGGCACGGCCGTGCGGGGCGAGGCGGTGATCACCCAGACCGGGATCGAGGGCGGAGCGGTCTACGCCCTGTCGCGCGTCCTGCGCACGGCGATCACCGCGCGGGGAAGCGCCCGCCTGATCGTCGACCTGCGTCCCGACCTGACCCGGGACGCTTTGGCCCGCCGCCTCGCCGAGGCGCGGCCGGGGGATTCGACCGCGACCCGTCTGCGCAAGGCCGCGGGGCTCTCGCCGGTGGCCGCGGGCCTGCTGCGCGAGGCGGCCGGTGCCCTTCCGGCCGAGCCCGAGGCGCTGGCCGGGCTGATCAAGGCCGCGCCCCTCGACCTCGTCGGCTCGGCCCCGATCGAGCGGGCGATCTCGACGGCCGGCGGGGTGCTCCTCGACGCCCTCGACGGCCGCGCCATGCTGCGCGCCCGCCCGGGCCTGTTCCTGGCCGGCGAGATGCTCGACTGGGAGGCCCCGACCGGCGGCTACCTGCTCCAGGGCGCCTTCGCGGGCGGCCGGGCCGCCGCCGCCGGGATGCTGGACTGGCTGCACGAGACCGGCGGCTGATCGGGGCCGCTCCTATCGGGTTTCCGATCGTTTGCACGGTGGCGCAGGTTTTAGCCTTCACTCGGGCGTGCAGGCGGAATTCCCCTCGCCCCGCTTGCGGGGAGAGGGCTCCGGCGACCTCGTCGTCGCCGGAGCGAGGCGGCAGCCGAGGGTGACGGGGCGGTTCAGGACGCGCGTCCTGAACCGCCCCGTCACCGCCGCTTCGGCTGCGCCTCTTGCTTCCCGCACGGACGACGAGGTCCCTGCGGGCCTCTCCCCGCATGCGGGGAGAGGGGTGAGCTCACGGCCTTCGAGAGTAAGAACGTGCCACCCGCTGCCATCACGGCCGGGTGCAGAACCCGACGATCCCCGAGGCTTCCGCCGGGCAGGTAGCGCCCTCCCCGTCATAGACCGGGGTGCCGGCCTTGAGGCAGTGGGCGGTGACCAGAAACTCCTCGGCCGGGCAGGTGACGGTGCAGCCGCCCGCGCAGTCGGACTTGCGCACGGCCCGGAGGGCGGACGCGCCGGCCTCGCCCTTTGGCCCTGCCGCGCCGACCGGGCCGGGCTCGCCCTTGATTCCGACATCGCCCTTGGGGCCTGGCTCACCCCTCGGTCCCGGCTCGCCCTGGACCCCGGCTTCGCCCTTGGGGCCCTGATCCCCTTTGGGACCCTGATCCCCCTTGGGGCCCGGGATGCCCGGAGCGCCCGGCTCACCCTTGGGGCCCTGATCGCCCTTCGGGCCCGGCTCACCCTTCAGACCCGCCTCCCCGGGCGGTCCCGCGGCACCCTGAGGGCCGGGCGGGCCCGGGGGACCCTCGGCGGCGCAGTTGGCGACCACGGCCTCGCGCTCGTCCGGCTCGGCCTTGAGGGTCACTACGCAGGTCGGCGGCCGGTAGGGCACCCGGAAGGTGAAGCGCCCGCGCCGGTCGGCCTGGATCGAGATGTCGTCGTCCAGGACCACGATCGCCCCGGGCTTGCGCACCGAGCCCGAGATCCGCAGGTCGCCGGCCTCGATCCGGGCGTCGTAGATCATGATCGGCTGGCTTGGGACCGGGGCCTGCCGGGGTCTCGGCCTGGCTTGGCGCGGGCGTGGCTCGGAGGATGGGGCGGGGCCGGGATCGGACGGCTGCTGGGCGAAGGCCGCTCCGGAGAGGGCGAGCAGGATCGTCAAGGCGAGGGCTGGGCGCATGCTCGGACCGTGTCCGCCGCGTCTGGCGCGCGGCCACCGACTTGTGGTCCCGGGCCGTGGAGACGGTCAACCGTGGCTTTGGTCGCGGGCGGCCCGGCCGATTCCACAGGCGTCCACATTCATCCACAGGCCAAGCCGCTGCCCCAGCGTCCGATTCCGCGACCCCACGGAATCGGTTTGAACATGTTCCTGTTATGTTCCTATCGTCCGGCATGATCGGAGCACGCGGAGATGGGGCCGGACCCTGCGAACCAGACCGGGCGGGATCCCGCTTTGGGAAGCCCCCGGGAGCGGCTGGCGGCCCTGCGGGCGCGCCTCGCGGGTCCGGGCGGCCCGGCGGCCCCGCCCCCAGTCCTGCCCTTGGGACTGCCGGCGATCGACGCACACCTGCCCGGCGGCGGCCTGGCGCTCGGGCCGCCGCACGAGATTGCCCCGATGGAGCCTGCGGACGCCGTCGCAGCCCTGGGTTTCGCCCTGGCGCTCTGTGCCGGCCGGCTTGCCCGGACGCAAGGTGCGGCGCTGATCGCCGCGGCGCCGAACCAGTCCCTGCCCCACGGCCATGGATTGGCCGGTCTCGGCCTCGATCCGGCCCGGTTGCTGCTGCTGGAAGCAGGCAGCGACGCGGAGGTGTTTCGCGCGCTCGAGGCGGCGCTCCACGCCCGGGCCCTGCCGGTGCTGGTCGGCCTACTGGCGGACGGCCTGCCGTTGAAGCCGGGCCGGCGCCTGCAACTCGCTGCCGAAGGCGACGCGCCGCCGCTCCTGCTGATCCTCCGGCCCGCCGAGGCCGGGCTGCCCAACGGCGCCGCCACCCGCTGGCGGATCGCCTCGGCTCCGGCCGCCCGGGACCGGTTCGGGACCCTGGACAACCCGCGCTGGCAGGTGCGGCTCGAGCGATGCCGCAACGGCCGCGGTGGCGACTGGCTTCTGGAGTGGGACCATGCCGCGCATCGTCTGCGTCTGCCTGAGCCACTGGCCCGTGACGCGGCTGCGGCGGGCCGGTCTCGCGCCTGACCGGGGCCCGCTCGCGGTGGCGGCCGAGGGGCCCGGTGGCCTGCGGCTCCTTGCCGTCGATCCGGAGGCGTCCGCCCTGGGCTTGAGGCCCGGCGAGCTCCTGGGCCGGGTCCGGGCGCGGGTCGGCGTGCCGATCCAAGTCTACCCCGCCGATGCCGAATCCGATCGGTCCGCGCTCCTGCGGCTCTGCCGGTGGGCGGAGGGCTACGCCCCGGTGGTGGCACCGTTCGGGCCGGCCGAGGCGGCGGACGGGTTTTACGTCGACATCGCCGGGGCGAGCCACCTGCGCGGCGGCGAGGGGCCGCTCGTGGACGATCTGGCCGGGCGTCTGGCGCGGTCGAAGATTCCCGCCCGGATCGCGCTGGCCGACACCCCCGGCGGCGCCTTCGCGCTGGCCCGCCACGGAGCTGCCGACCGGGTGGTCGTGCCCCCCGGTGAGGCCGCCCAGGCCCTGGGGGCGCTGCCCGTGGAGGCCCTGCGCCTCGATCCCGGCACGGTCTCGGGCCTGCGGCGGCTCGGCCTGCGCCGGGTCGGCGAAGTCGATGCCCTGGCCCGGGGGCCGCTGGCCCGCCGCTTCGGCGAGGCCCTGCTGCTCCGCCTCGATCAGGCGATGGGTCGGCGTCCGGAGCCCCTGGCGCCGCTCACCGAGGAGGCCGCGTACCGGGCCGCCCGGGGCTTCCTCGACCCGATCGGTCGGCAATCGGACATTGTGATCACCGCCCGGCTGCTGATGGCGGAGATCGCCCCCCGGCTGGAGCGGGACGGGGTCGGCGCCTGTGCGCTACGCCTCGTGCTGCACCGGGTCGACGGGGTGATGCGCGTCCTCGATCTCGGCCTGTCCCGGCCCGAGCGTTGCCCCGAGCGCGTCGCCGCCCTGGTCTCCCTGCGCCTCGACCGCCTCGGCGCCGGTCTCGATGCCGGCTTCGGCTTCGAGACCGTGGACCTGACCGTCACGGTGGCCGGCGCCCTGTCGGCCCGCCAGACGGAACTCGGCGCGGCGCCCCAAGGGGACGGGATCGGCTTCCTGGCCGATGCCCTGGCGCAGCGTCTCGGCCGGCCGCTCCTGCGCCTCGGGGCACAGGCGCGCCACATCCCGGAGCGGGCCGTCCACACCCTCCCGTGGACCGCCGATCCGCCCCCCTGGCCGGACCACCTCCCCTCCCGGCCCCTGGTGCTGTTCCCCCGGGGCGAGGCCGCCCTCGACGTTCTCTCCACGGTGCCGGAGGGACCACCCCGACGCTTCCTCTGGCGCGCCCGGATCCACCGGGTCGCCCATGCCGAGGGACCCGAGCGGATCGCGGCGGAGTGGTGGCGCGTGCCCGGAACGGCCGCCGATGGGGAGTCCGGCGGAGCCTCCGATCAGGCCCGGGACTATTACCGGGTCGAGTGCGAGGCCGGCCGCAGGCTCTGGCTGTACCGGGACGGGCCGCATGCCCCCGGCCGCCCGGCCGCCTGGTTCGTCCACGGGCTGTTTCCATGACCGGCTCCGCGGAGCCGGGACTCCGGTACGCCGAGCTCGCCCTCACCACGAATTTCTCGTTCCTGCGCGGCGCCTCGCATCCGCAGGAATACGTCGTGCAGGGGGCGGCCTACGGGCTTGCGGCGATCGGGATCGCCGACCGCAACACCGTGGCCGGGGTGGTGCGGGCGCATGCGGCGGCGCAGGCGCTGGAGGCGGAAGGCTTGAAGATCCGCGTCCTGCCCGGCGTGCGCCTCGTCACCGAGGACGGGTTCGAGGCCGTGACCTATCCCGCGGACCGGCAGGCCTGGGGCCGCCTCTGCCTGCTGCTCACCCGGGGCAACCGGCGCAGCCGCAAGGGCGAATGCCGCTTCACCTTCGCCGAGATGCTGGAGGCGGCCGAGGGGCAGATGTTCATCGTCATGCCACCAGGCCGGCGCCTGCGCCCCCCGGACGGCTTTCTGGGCCGGCTCGAAGCCCTGGCCGCGGCCGCCCCAGGCCGGACCTGGCTCGGGGCGAGCCATGCGCGGCGCGGCGACGAGCGCCGCCGTCTCGGATTCCTCGCCGAGCTGGGCGAGACCTACGGGGCGCCCATGGTCGCGGTCTCGGATGCGCTCTACCACCATCCCGAACGGCGCCCGCTCCAGGACGTGGTGGCCTGCATCCGCGAGCGCTGCCGGATCACGCAAGCCGGCTACCGCCTGGAGGCCAATGCCGAGCGACACCTGAAGCCGCCGGACGAGATGGCCCGGCTGTTCGCCGACCATCCGGAGGCGCTGGCCCGAACGGTCGAGATCGCGCAGGCCTGCACCTTTTGCCTGTCGCAGCTGCACTACGAATATCCCGACGAGCCGGTGCCGCCGGGCCGCACGCCGCAGGCATACCTGGAGGAGAAGACCTGGGAGCGGGCGCTCTGGCGCTATGCCGGCGACATCCCGGCCGCGGTCGAGGCGACGCTCCATGAGGAGCTGCGGCTCATCGCGAAGATGGACTACGCCCGCTACTTCCTGACCCTGTTCGACGTGGTCGAGTTCGCCCGGAGCAAGGGGATCCTGTGCCAGGGCCGCGGCTCGGCGGCCAATTCTGCCGTGTGCTTCTGCCTCGGCATCACGGCCGTGGACCCGTCCAAGCACCGGCTGCTGTTCGCCCGGTTCATCTCCGAGAACCGGGGCGAGCCCCCCGACATCGACGTCGATTTCGAGCACGAGCGCCGCGAGGAGGTGATCCAGCACCTCTACGACCGCTACGGCCGAGACCGGGCCGCCCTCTGCGCCACGGTGATCCATTACCGCCCGCGCATGGCGATCCGCGAGGTCGGCAAGGTGCTGGGGCTCACCGAGGACGTGACCGCGGCGATCGCCGACACGGTCTGGGGCTCCTGGGGCAAGGACGTGCCGGACAAGCACGTGCGCGAGGCCGGCCTCGACCCCGACAACCCGATGCTCCGGCAGGCCCTCGATCTCGCGCACCAGCTGATCGGCTTCCCGCGCCACCTGTCGCAGCATGTCGGCGGCTTCATCCTGACCCGCGGGCGGCTCGACGAGACCGTGCCGGTGGGCAACGGCGCCATGGCGGACCGCACCTTCATCGAGTGGGACAAGGACGACATCGACGCGATCGGCCTGATGAAGGTCGACGTGCTGGCGCTCGGCATGCTGACCTGCCTCAAGCGCGGCCTCGATTTTCTAGAGAAGGACCACGGCGCCTTCTACGAGACCCTCGCCGACCTGCCGCAGGAGGATCCCGACACCTACGCGATGCTGGCGAAGGCCGATTCCGTCGGCGTGTTCCAGGTCGAAAGCCGGGCGCAGATGTCGATGCTGCCGCGCCTCAAGCCGAAGGCGTTCTACGATCTCGTGGTCCAGGTGGCGATCGTGCGCCCCGGCCCGATCCAGGGCGACATGGTCCATCCCTACCTGCGGCGGCGGTCGGGACAGGAGCCGGTGGTCTATCCGGCCCCGCATCCGGACCACGGGCCGGCGGACGAGCTGCACGCGGTGCTGCACCAGACCTACGGCGTGCCGCTGTTCCAGGAGCACGCGATGCAGATCGCCATCACGGCCGCCGGCTTCACCCCGGCGGAGGCCGACGGGCTGCGCCGGGCGATGGCGACCTTCCGGCATGTCGGCTCGATCGGCGGCTTCGAGGAAAAATTCGTCGGCGGCATGACCGGCCGCGGCTACCCGGCGGATTTCGCAGAGCGCTGCTTCGCGCAGATCAAGGGCTTCTCCACCTACGGCTTTCCGGAGAGCCACGCGGCGAGCTTCGCGCTCCTGGTCTACGCCTCCGCCTGGATGAAGTGCCGGCACCCGGACGTGTTCCTGGCCGCGATCCTCAACGCCCAGCCGATGGGCTTCTACCAGCCGGCCCAGCTGGTGCGCGACGCCCGCGCCCACGGGGTCGAGGTGCGGGGCGTCTGCGTCAATGCCAGCGCCTGGGACTGCACCCTGGAGCCGGCCGGGGATCCGAAGCGGCACGCGGTGCGCCTCGGCTTGCGACAGGTGAGCGGCCTGCCCGAGGCCGCGATGCACCGGCTCGTCCGGCTGCGCGCCAACGGCTATGCCAGCATCGAGGGCCTGCAAGCTGCCCTGGCCTTGCCGCGCAACGCCCTGGAGCGCCTGGCCGAGGCGGACGCCTTCCGGTCGCTGGGCCTCGACCGGCGCGCCGCCCTGTGGATGGTACGCACGCTGGAGGGCACCTCCTCCCGCAAGGCCGCCAAGGCGGACGGGACCGAGCGCCGCGGCCATCTCCTCGATGCGCCGCTGCCGCTCTTCGCCTGGCACGCCGATGACGGCCTGTTCCGGCACGAGCCGCAGGTGGATTTGCCGTCCCTGCCCCTGTCCGAGGCGGTGGCCGAGGATTACGCCGCCACCGGCCTGTCGCTCCAGGGGCACCCGGTCGCGTTCTTCCGGGGCCGGCTGGCCCGGATCGGCGCGATCCCGGCCCGGGCCCATTGCGACCCAGCCCTGCCCCAGGGCGCCCGGGTCACGGTGGCGGGCCTCGTGCTGATCCGCCAGCGGCCGGGCACCGCCAAGGGCGTGGTGTTCCTGACCCTGGAGGACGAGACCGGCATCGCCAACGTGATCATCTGGAAGACGGTGTTCGAGGCCAACCGCCGGGCCGCCATGCAGGCCCGCTTTCTCGCCGTGCGCGGTCGGGTCCAGCGGGCCGAGGGGGTGGTCCATCTGGTCGCCGAGGGGTTTCGCGACCTCACGGAGTCCTTGCGCGACCTGCGCGCCGCCGGGATGCGGCTGCCCCCCGAGACCACGGATTTCGGCGCGCCCCCGGACCGGCGGATGTATCCGAGCCGGGATTTCCATTGAGCGGCCTGCGTGAGGGGCCTCACCGTCCGTACACGTGCCGCGAAGCGATCCGATGGACGAAATCCGGCGCCTGGTCCCATCCGGTGCCGACCCAACTCGGTCGCTCCAGCGACGGCACGCGCATCCTGAAAGCAGTCCGGCCACGATGCAGGCAACCCCGCCTCGCACCGCGGCCCAGCCGCCCGTCCGTGGTCATGTCGATCGACGTCGGCGCGTCAAAGGCTCATCTGGGGGGCCAAAGCGGTCATTCGCTTCGCTTGCGACGTTTTCGCACTTGGCAGACCGCACAGACGCATTTGGGTTGCCCTATCAAGGTGCCCCTATACAATACTCGTCCTTGAATAAGCTGGCTGATTCAGGATTTGGCTCGTTGAGTGCGGATGACACGACGGCTGAAAAGGGCCTGCCGTACTTCTTTCTGAAGACCTCAGGCCTGCCCCCCGGAGAAGCCTTCGAGCGATGGCGCACGCTCTGTGCGCCGATGTACGAGATCAGTCCGACCACACCATCCGCCCCGCTGCCGTTCGGCAGCAACATCACCTACCAGATCGGCGATCTCGTCACCCAGCGTTCGCTCCTTTCGACCCAGCGGATCCGGCGGGACCGCCGACGCGTCGACGCCGGTCCCGACCACTACATGGTCCAACTCTACCGATCCGGCCGTTTCCAGGGCGATGTCGGCGCCAAAGCGCTCTCGGCGACGCGGGGCACCGTAACCTTCATCGGTCGCCGTCAAGTGCTCGACGGCATGATCGACCGAGCCGACTTCATTGGCATCGCCGTACCCCGCACGCGCCTCCACGGGCTGCCCTTGGAGAAGCAAGATCTGCTCTTCGATGCGGCCCGAAACCGGCTCCTGGCCGCACGCATTCTGGACATCTACCGCCAATTGCCGACGACACGCGCTGATGCGGCGCCCGCTCTCGCCGATGCGTTCGTGGCCCTCCTGCACCGCGTCCTCGATACCTCGCAGGCCTCGGATGTGCTGGAAGGCCGCGAACTCGACGGCGGCCTGTTCGCGCTGGCCAGGACGGTCGTGCAGGAACACCTGTCGCGGCCCACCCTATCGCCCGAGTTCATCGCCGGGCAGATGCAGATCTCCCGGACCACACTCTACCGGCTGTTCGAGCCGGAGGGTGGCGTGATGCACTTCGTGCAAGGCCAGCGCCTGGAGGCGGTGCGGGACGCCCTTGCCGATCCGATGGAGAAGCGCACGATCAGCCGGTTAGCCGAGGTGTTCGCTTTCAACACGATCTCGCAGCTCAGCCGCAGCTTCCGCAACCGCTACGGCGTCCCACCCCGGGCTTGGCGCGGTGAGCGCCGGGTGGCCCAACGGATCGGCGCTCAGGGGACGGAGCAACATGTCTGGAAGTGGCTGCGCGAAACGTGATGACCGCATCCGGGTGACTGACAGGCGCCAGGAGCCGACGCGCGAGGCTGCTCCCGAGATCGGCCAAAGGTCATGACAGTGTGTTGAGCGACGTCCGCTTCGAACCCTTTGGTGCTGGCAAGCGGACCGTCCTGAACCCCCCCGAGCCGTCATGCCGGAAGCGACCCAACCCGGTCGCCGTCGGTGGATCGGAGCATTCTCGGAAGCGGATCCAGGTCGCGTCTTTATCGAGAAGTCCTCGTCTCCGCAGCACGCAAGTCGGGGCCGACGTCTGAAGCATAGGCATTGATGATCCCGGCCAGCAGACCGGGAAAGCGTGCCTCCACCTCGATCCAGCGGGAATGGTTGCGCACCTCGACGCCGTGACGTTCGCTGCGGATCAAACCGGCCTCGCGCAGAACCTTGAAGTGGTTGGACAACGAGGATTTTGGGATGACCCGGTCCCCGACGGCCGAGACGGCTGAACAGGCCTCGACACAGCCAGCCTGCATGATTTTGGCGAAGATGGCCGCGCGGCTCGGATCGGCGAGCGCGTGCAGGATCGCCTCTGGACGCACGTCTTCGATAGCTGGGTGAAACAGGGGTCTCATATTTCGTCCATATGGGGTCTTGAACGACGCTCCGTTAGTTCCGAAGTTCCGAACTATGGGTCAAGGGCTGCCATCCAGGAGCCCCCCATGTCGGAGATAGCACACATGTCGAAGCTTGAGGGCAAGGTCGCCGTCGTGACCGGAGCATCCAAGGGCATCGGTGCGGGGATCGCCAAAGCGTTGGCACAGGAAGGCGCCGCTGTGGTGGTGAACTACGCGTCCAGCAGGGCCGGGGCTGACGCCGTCGTGGCGGCAATCACCTCGGCCGGCGGCAGGGCCATCGCTGTCCAGGGCGACGTGTCCAAAGCCTCTGAGGCGCAGGGTTTGATCGAGGCGGCGGTGCGAGAGTTCGGGCGGCTCGACGTGCTGGTCAACAACTCCGGCATCTACGAGTTTGCGGCGATCGAGGAGGTCACCGAGGAACACTATCGCCGCCAGTTCGACGTCAACGTGCTCGGCATTCTGCTGTCGACGCGAGCGGCCGCGAAGCATCTCGGCGAAGGCGCGAGCATCGTCAACATCTCATCGGCGATCACGCACGTGCATACGCCGGCGGCGGCGGTCTACGCGGGTACGAAGGGCGCGGTGAACGCGATCTCGGGCGTCCTCGCCAATGAGTTGGCCCCGCGCAAGATACGCGTGAACGTGGTCAGCCCCGGCTACGTGGTGACCGAAGGCACCCACACGGCCGGCATCTCTGGCTCGGAGATGGAGGCCGGGATGGTCGCGCAGACACCGCTCGGCCGCGCCGGCCACCCGGATGACATCGCGGGCGTCGTGACGTTCCTCGCGTCCGATGACGCGCGCTGGCTTACCGGCGAGAACATTACCGCCAGCGGCGGTATCCGCTGATACACAACAACTATACCTGCGCGCACGAGCCAGACAGACTGCGCGCAGGAGCGCAACGCAGGACGAGCGTTGTCGACCTACATCAACCATTCGATAGCGTCTGCTTTGCGGTCTCTCGTCCGGAAGCAGACCTTCGGCTTTCCACCCCGTGCAGACGGCGCCGAGCATCCGGTTTCACCCACGCTGGTCCCTCCTGCGACGGCGGGACCAGCTGTCGACCCGAATCCCATCCCTTGACAATGTTCCTATTTTGTGCTCATTAGCCGTCACCTGTCCCTCGGTGCTTCGGGCGCGATCCCGGTGCGCTCTTCGGGGGTCCGTCCGGGGGCTGACCGGCGGGCTCGGGGGATGGGGCGGTGCCCGCGTCGGTGGCTCTCAGCCGCCATCGCCCCGGGCGGCGAACCGATGCGGGGCGTGTCTCGGATGCGGGCGTGAGGTCGGGCGGCAGTTTG
>NZ_JAKSYN010000192.1:0-329 GCF_022829565.1 Methylobacterium sp. J-001 | reverse complement strand
GCGAACGGACCCACACCTCTCCGGACGAGGCGCGGATCCCCTCTCCCGTGCGGGCTAGCGGATTCACGCATCACGTTCGGTCGTAAGCGCCGGAGCCGCAACGGCTTTTCCCCTCCCCCTTGCGGGGAGGGGTCAGGTGTGGGGGTGGTTCTGCATGAGGCTGAGCGGTTCCTTCGGCACCACCCCCACCTCCAACTCCTCCCCGCAAGGGGCAGGAGACTGGGTCGCGGTCCGCCGCACCCGCTGCAAGAACCTCGTATCCTGCACAGAGAGGCCCGTATGTCGGGTCCCACCCCCCACGGATAGACCTGCGCTTTGCGCAACCTCCC
>NZ_JAKSYN010000189.1:0-456 GCF_022829565.1 Methylobacterium sp. J-001 | reverse complement strand
CGTGACCGTGAGGGTCAGGTCGCCGGGCTCGATCTCGGCCCGGGCCGGGAGCGGGGCGAGGATGAGGATGACGGCCAGAGACCATGCGCGCACCCGCCCTCCCCCCTCTGCGGGGGCGGGCGGCCGGCGCAGCAGGGGGGGGAGAGGGGCAGGGCGCCGCTACGGGCTTCGGCTCCCGAAGAGACCTTTCCGGAAGCGGCGTTCCCCTCTCCCGACCCTCGCTGACGCGAGGCCCGCCCTCCCCCGCAGAGGGGGGAGGGAGAACACCCGCCGTCCCTGCGGAGCCAAAGCCCCAAATCCCAAAAAAAACTACCACGGGTTGCTCCCCGCCGGGATGGCGGTGCCGGCCTCGACCCGGCGGGTCTGCTCGGCGCGCAGGCGCAGCTTGAGGAAGCGGCCGGGTTCGTCCGGCAGGGTCTGGAGCCAGAGCCGGTCGGGGCGGATCCCGTTGGCCTC
>NZ_JAKSYN010000183.1:0-608 GCF_022829565.1 Methylobacterium sp. J-001 | reverse complement strand
CGGCGCTCCCCCCGGGTCCTCTTGCGCGAGAGCACCGGGGGCGACAGGTCGTCGGGACGTCTCGATCACGCAAGCGGTTCCGTTCCGGACCGGCGGTCGATCACGGCCGGTGATAGGGCCTGATAGCCGCGAGTTGCGCGTTCCGGGAACAAAATCCACCTCCTCCACCCAAAGCAGCCGGTCGAGCCGGTTCGGTTTCGGTATGCCCATCGGAGCGATCGGCGGCAATTCGTTGTGGGTGCACCCAAATCAGACCAATTGCTGCTGGCACGAACGTCCGGTTTCAGCTGCGGCGCCGAAGGCCGCTTACCACCCTGTGCCGAAGTTGCCGGAGTGCTGACGAACGGCTGCTTTGGAGAAGCGCCGATGGCGGTCCGGGTGGCTGGGTTGGGTCGTAAGCAGGATGGCCGCTTTTCCGACCGACCTTCTCCGAAGCGGACAGGCTGCTTTCGGCCAGCTTCGGTCGCGTTGGCCAGCGCCTCTGAACGGCTGGGTTGGGTGGTCTCCGGCCTGTCTGGTTTCGGGGATGATATGGCTGACAATTGCCATGCGGACCTTGGTCGTCCTCAACTGCTTCCTGAGCGCAGCGGCCAGATCCCTCTTAGGCA
>NZ_JAKSYN010000180.1:0-5528 GCF_022829565.1 Methylobacterium sp. J-001 | reverse complement strand
AAGGCTGCAACATAGGGTGCGAAACTGAAATAACAGCAGTGAATCGGAGACGTTTCGAAGGTGATGGACCTCGACAGCAGTCACCCCGCTCGCACGCAGGTGGGCGACGAACTGAACTAGACCGGCGACGAGGGTGACTCGGCGAAGCTGAACGAGTGGGTACAGAAGCAAGAGGTGCCGAAGCTCGCCGAGGACGGCGACAAAGTCCCCGCTGGTATGCAGCACACTTAAGGCAGTAGCAGTAGTGGGGTGATGTGCGGGGGCTGTTAACCACCCCGTCCCACCATACCCGCAGCGACCGGCTGTGAGCCGAGCGCCGGCGGAGCAACACCGAGGTCTTCCCCCCCTCGATATTCGGTCCGGCCTCTCCGGCGCAGTCGCGCTAAGGCCCAGGCTGATAGTCATGCCGACGCGGCGACAGCCTCCCTGGCGCCTGCTACAGGACCCCCTCTTCCCGTCAGTGCGCCCGAGGCGTTCGCGACACCGCAAAGCGTGCGGCGGGCAAGCTCGCGACGACAGGCGTTCTCCGGGCCAGTTCCCCGCAGGGCGCCCGTGAAGCCTAGGCCGGGCAGTCGCGTGAGGGTCGGTGCGGCGGGGGAACTGGACACCGCAAGCGTCGGCTCATGGCCTGCAACGGTACCCTGTGTGCAGGTTCATGGCTGGGGTCCGGCCAAACCCTTCTTGAGCCGAGCAAGAGTTCGCTAACGCTACGTCATAACGATGGGGCGTATGTCGAAGCGTACCGCCCTCACCCTCCGCGCAGTCCTGTGGGTCAGCGCCCTGATGCTGTGCTGTTTCTCTGCGGCCATGCTGGTAGAGGCGAACAAGCCGAAGCTGGACGGAGTTGAGCATCCGCTTGTCGGCGACCCTGCTGTGACCGGGTCGGTGGTGCGTATGCGTTGGTGCGGGGCCGCCTCATGGTGCCGCTGATTATCGATCTGCGCGAGGACGCTGCTGTCGATAGCCTTCGTTAACCATCGACTCTCAACTTGCGGGCGACAGCCTGCAGGTATCATGTGTGAACCAGGTCCGTTTGATCACCGCGGAGGATTTCGCGGACGACTGCCCGGTGCCGCTGGGGCTCGCGACGCGCCTGATGCGGGCTGACCCCGAGACACTGCTCGATCTTCTCGACGGTATCCCGGAGACGACCCGGGCGCGGTTAGCCCTATGGCTGTATGGCCGAAGCCATACGCACGAGATCGGCGTGCGGGTCGCGGCGACCTGCGAGCGAACCTGCTTGTATCGGGTCGGCGGACCCGTCGGCGATGCTCTGCATGAACTGTCGCGTCAGCCCTATACGGCGCCGAGCCATGGCATGCATGGTGGCGGTGGACGGCGTCAGATCAGCCTTGGCGGTTCGTATCGGACAGGGTGAGATCAGTTAGGCGCACAGGGGAGGAATGACCATCTGAACGTAGACCAAGCACGTCCATGACCCGGCCCCGGACCCCCGCGTCGATGAGTGGCGCGCCATTCTCAAGCCCGACGATCGCCTCGGGGTCGACCCGGGCGAGCACCGCCAAGGTCTCGATTGAGTAGGCCCCACGTATGCGGGCGGCATAGATCTGCGCCGCTATCGCGGTATTCAGGGCGGTCGGCTCGTCGTCTCGGTCGCTCATGGGCCAGCGGTACGTGCCGGCTTAGGCCGAAGTTTCCCCCGGCGAGCTTTTCTGACGCACAGCTACTCCATCCCCGGTGGCCGGGGGCGTGGCACGCCAAGCTCGGTCAGCCCGAGGAACAGCGCGAGCCGTATCAGCACAGCGAGCGAAATCGCACAGCTGCTGCCGTTCTCGATAGCTGTGATGACCTCGGGCGACAGGCGTGCCAAGCAGGCCGCGTTGTCTAGGGACAGGCACAAACGGCCGCGTGCTGGACCAGCGTGCGCCGCGAGGTTGCGCAGCACGACGTGCCGCCGCTCCTCGATCTCGTCCATGAAGGGGGGCCTCGATCTCATGAGGGCTCGCAACCCTCACGAGAGCGATACGATCAAAGCCCATCTCGTGAAACACCCAGGGTTGCACTTGTGCCCTGCACAAGTTGCAGCTGTTGCACCGCGGCACTAACGGTTGTGCGACGTAATCAGGTACAATCCTGGGTCGGTTTTAGACGGCTGGACCGGCAGCTGCGCGTTCCACCCTCCCCCTTGTAGAAAGCTGATCCTGCGATGACCTCCACCAATGCGCCGAAGCTGGCGACCGAAGCCGACCGTGAGATCGGCAGCCGCATCGCGGCGGTTCGGGCGGCGCAGGGTCTGAGTCAGACCGCGCTCGGTCAAGCCATTGGGGTTAGCTTCCAGCAGGTGCAGAAATACGAGAAGGGTCGCAATCGCATCGGCGCCAGCCGGCTGCAGAGGATCGCCGATCAGCTCAAGGTGCCGGTTGAGACGTTTTTCACCGGCTCACAGGGAAACGATGACCGGGAGGCCGTTGTCCCGGCCGTCTTCGATGACCCGAAGGTTGTGGAACTCATCCTCGCGTTCACGGGGATCGCCGACGAGACCACACGCGATAGCATCCTCTCGATCGTCAAAACCGCCGCTACGATGCAACGAAAGCGTGCTGGTCAGGCATAGGGCCCACCGAACAGGTCGCCCAACGCCTTCCGCCGGAACAGCGTTCTTCGACGCCGCCTCTGATGCTCCGGCCGGTCGTGGATCATGTGGCAGCGCTGGCAGAAGGCCGCGAGGTTGGCGTCCGCGTTGTTGGCCGTGTCGTGATCCCGATGCGCTGCTGCTAGGACGACATGGGTCCGGCGAGTGCGGCCGAGGATGTCAGTACCCAACTTGATCCGGATCCGGCGCCCCCATCCATCGCGCCAGCGCCCGGCCTCGACGTCCCACCAGCGGCCATCACCGAGGTGGTAGACCATCTGCCCGTGTGGTCTCCCGCAGCTCTCACAGCGGCCCTGCGCCCGGCCGAAGCGGATCGCCATCGACAGCTCGCGCCAGTCGATTGGATAGAAGAAGCGGTGCTCGGGCCGGATCGGCATCGACGGCCATTGTGCCAACCATGGTGAAGAAAGCGTAGCGGTAGGACGCCTTCACGGGTCGCCCAGGGCCAGCGGCATGTTACCGACGCGCCCCCTATTACCGTCGGAAGCTTAGCCGCAGCTAACGCTTCAATGCGCGTTCGCCTATGCAACGCCCCTGGGCAGGCAAGGGGAAGAAGCGTGACAGGGACCCCGGCAAAGAGGACCAACCCACTGGCGCGGCTTCGGGTTGGCCGGATCAAGCCACCTGCCGTCCAGCCTCGCATTCCACCCCTTGATCCAATGCCCCAGCGCGCCCTTACGGCATCCGATCTCATCGCTATGGCGCGAGCTGCACGAAAAGCAGATGGACATCGCGAGGAATAGGCCGGGTTCAGCAGGTAACGCCGTTCTCGATCAGCGGCTGACCACTTCCCTGGCTATTCCCACCGTTACTCCTATTCAGCGGGTGATCGGGGGCCTTGGAGCAGTTGCGATCCAGCTCTTGGCGATCAGGACTTGTGCCTTGCCCTGTGCGCCTAATTCGGGCCGACGTCGTGCTGAAATGGGTTACCCGGCGAAGCGGCGCTCGACACTGCCATCGCCGCCCTCCATCTTGAGCGCATGCCCGACCATCCAGACCTACGAACCGCAGCACGAGCCCACGGTGAGGATGTAGCATCCGACCAGTTGGTCTGGTCCGCCAGCCGCACGCGGTCGGGAGGATTAGTCTTTGAATTACCTTGATGGCGATAACCGCTGGATCGAGGAGAATCCCACATCTAGGGTTGCATATAGCGGTCCTATACACGTCTCTCCGCTCCTATAGGCTGAAACAAGATCTTGCTGCCGCATCTTGGGGGGATGACGACATGCTCGACGAAGTTGACATTCGATACGAGATTGTGGTCCAGCGCCTGATGGGGCACCTTCAGAGCCACGCCCGCGAACTTAACCTCAATGATGGGTTGGTCCGCCACATCGTCTCGCGGGTCATCCGCGACATGCCTTTGTGCCCGGACGACGAGCGAGTTTCTGAGGCGCGCCAGTGGATGGCTATCGCCGCAACGATGTAGCTGTTGATCCGTGCCGACAGCGTACAGGGACAGTTAACTACCCTGCGCCACCATGCCCTCAGCGACCGGCTGGGGGGCCGAGCGCCGGCGGAGCAGCACCGCCTTCTCGGATGACACGGTGCTGCCTCGCCGGCGGAGTCGCGGTGGTCGCAGATGTTGTTGCCGCCAAGCTTGAGCATAGCTAGCCCCTGCCTTTGATCTGGAGCAGGCGCTGATGGGCGATGACGTGACCGCCCTGCTCATTGACCCTCGCGCGGGAGAACGCCGACCTGCGCCAGCAGCTCGCGACCGCCCAGGACATGCTGATGGAGACTGCGATCGACGCCGGGAACCTGCATGCCCTGATCGAGGCGGTTCAGGCCGAGCGCACGGGGTTCACTCCAGCTCCCCCCAGGCTATCCAGCGTCACCTCGGCCGCAATCTACGGCAGGTCTACGCCGCGCTCCCGTCCGAGCCGGTGCCAGAGGCTATGGCCGCACTGCTCCGTCGGTTGGATACCACCCAGAGCCAACGTGTCTCTGATCCGGACGCTACCGAAGATTAGCCGAGCGATCCCAGATCGTGAGCCTGCAATCCGCTGAGCGGCGCCGTGATCGCACAGACCACCCCCGTCGGCAGGTAGGCGAGGTCGACCACCCCGCCAAAGCTGCCGGCAAGCCCGCGACCGATCAACCGGGTGCCGAAGCCCGTCCGTGTCGGTGCGACCACAACCGGGCCGCCGACCTCCCGCCAGCTCAGCACCATCTCCGGCTCGTGCATCTCGGATCTGATCTGCCAGTCGATCGTGACCTGCCCTGCATCGGTCGACAGCGCGCCGTACTTGGCCGCGTTGGTCGCGAGTTCGTGCAGGATCAGCGACAGGGAGAGCGCCGCCCGCGCGCCCACCGCGACCGGCGGACCCGCGATCACGAAGCGATCGGGCCGATCCTGGTGTAGCTCCAAGGCATTCGTGATCAGGACGTCGAGCGCGGTGCTGCCGATCTCACCGCCGAGTAGGAGGTCGTGCGACTTGCCCAGGGCGACGAGCCGCCCGGCGAGCACCTCTTTAACGGTGTCCATGTCGGTGGCCGTGCGCATGGTCTGCGTGGCGATGGCTTGCACCATCGCCAGCACGTTCTTCATGCGGTGGCTCAGCTCCTGGTTGAGCAGCCGCTGCCGGTCCTCAGCCTCGACCCGGGCGATAGCCGCGTGGGCGCGATCGGCGACGCTGTGCAGGAAGGCCACCTCATCGGCGCTCCACGCATGCGGCGTCGGCTTCAGCGCAAAGAACAAAGCCACGAAGCGGCCACGCTCCATCACCGGCAGATTGACTAGCGCGCGCGCCTCCATGGCGGCGAACGCGTCAGCCGCAGCCGCCGTGCGCGCGTCGCGGGCGAGATCGGCGATCAGCACGGTCGCGCCGGCCTGCAGATCGTCGATGTACGAGCCATAGTCGCGGAACCTGTGCAGCCCGGCGATGGCCGGGACGCCGGGCGTGCTCCA
>NZ_JAKSYN010000175.1:0-1096 GCF_022829565.1 Methylobacterium sp. J-001 | reverse complement strand
TGTCTGGCGGACGCCTGAGGTCCGCGCATAGGGTCGCGAGCGAGGTATGGCGCGCGTGTGACAGTGGGGCGACAGGCAGGCGCTGCGCGCCCTGCGGCGGCGCGTTCGTCGAATCCCGTCGTCGAGAAGGCCGCTCAATGGGGAAGTCAGCCAAAGGGGTCGGATTGATAGACCTCGCAGCCTACCTCGACCAGCGAATGGAAGCCGCTCGTAAGGAGTGCCGCCAGCTCTACGGGTAGCTTTCAACGACAACGGCGCAGCAACGCATGAGGTCACTGCGCCGCTTGATCGGGCCGCCTGAGGGGGCGGAGGGCGGCCTTGAAAAAACGGGTACGCCTGAACCGATCACCGGGGCGTGCGCATCAGCACATCCAACCGCCTGTGGCTCGGATGCGACGCTGCTCGACGACCGCCTGTGGACGGCGCGGAATGCCCCTGATCGGTCAAGGTTCGAGGGCGAGCATGATGCTCCCATCCGATCCGGCTCGCCTCATGTTCGCCAGACCTCATGCCTTCGCCCTCTATCACCGCGAGCGCCTCGCCGTGCTCCTGTCCTCGGCCCTGTTCCTAGCCGGTGCGATCCCGTTGCTCTGGGCCGTGGGCTGACCCTCCAGGCGCATAAGAAAATACCTCGGCCCCCCGTTAGTAGCACTCAGCCGATGACCGCTCAGCCGGGGTCATCCGGTGACGCGCTCCGACGCTTCGAACCCGGCAGGCGAGGGGTCGTGTTCGTCCAGGGCATCGTGCCGTTCGGCCGGCGTGGGATCGATTGGACCTTGCCTTTAGGGTCGTCCGGTCGTTCGGGGCGCGGGCCTTGGCATCCACCATCACGCCACGCCCGGAATGCGCGCCCGTAGATCCATTCCTCCCGGTCGTGATCGGCTCGGACGATCATATCGGCGATCACCCGCTCAGCCTCTCCTTTGTTAAAATGCGCCTTCTTGAGCAACTGGATCGTGTAGCGCTGGAGGATCTGTACCTCGTTGTAGTCCGGGCGGGCGCGCAGGACCTGCAGCAGTGCATGCAGCACCGCCCTGCCGACATCGTCCCGTTTGGGCGTACCGGTCGCCAGACGGTTCTTACGGCGCTCGGCCTC
>NZ_JAKSYN010000171.1:0-310 GCF_022829565.1 Methylobacterium sp. J-001 | reverse complement strand
GGTGCGCGTGGGTAGGATTCGCTCTTGTCGGTCCGTGACAAGCTCGGAGCCGCTCCCCTCCCCCCTCTGCGGGGGAGGGAGACACGCGCACCCCGTCCTCTGAGGGGAACCGCATTGCCGGCCGAGAGAACACGTGCACCGACGCCCGGGTCCTGCTCTACACGCACGCGCCCCGCCTCCGACCACGGGTTCCTCGCGAGCCACCCGCCCCCGCACCCGCGGCGGGCACAGACGTGCTCGCTGGGCCCCGTCGCGGCCCTCATCGGCGGGCTGGGGGCCGAGGGCCCCACGGTGTGGGCCCTCGTCGACC
>NZ_JAKSYN010000169.1:0-91891 GCF_022829565.1 Methylobacterium sp. J-001 | reverse complement strand
CAACGAGGGCGGTAGAAAGCACGGGAAGCACCGCGTCGCGCCCTCGCCCGTCTGCGGCGGAGGGTGGCTCCCGAAGGGGGGAGGGAGAGGGGAGCGACAATGCAGGGTTGAGCTTCGCCCGTCATGCCGGTCGCGCCCTGTCCTGAAGCCGGGTTCCCCTCTCCCGATCCGGCCTGACGGCCGGCCCACCCTCCCCCACAGAGGGGGGAGGGAGACGCGCTTGGGGTCAGCCTTTGGCCCTTATCCGGCAGCGATGTGTGAGAACGTCGTAGGCCACGCGGATGAGGGGACCCACGCCCTGTCCGAGCGCTCTGGCCTGTCGGTGGACGCGCCTGCCTCCGCTTCATCGTCGGCCGTAGGGGACCCGATCCGATAGATTAACGGCCTCCCAGAATGAAAGCGGGGGTGGGAGAACCCGGCCGAGCACTTTGATCAAGCTATTGGCCTCGGCACCGCTCTACCGCTGCTCGCTGCGCTCGTTGGCCAGCCGTTCGGCGCGGGTACGCTCGTCGCCGGAAAGCCCCGACAGCGTCTGGTCGAGCCAGGCGTCGGACAGGCCCTGTGCGGCGGCGGCGAGGTTCCAGGCCGCGGCCTCGATCGGGTTCTTCGCCACGCCCCGGCCGACCGCGTAGAGCCGCGCGACCCGGTTCTGCGCGATGGCGTTGCCGCGCGAGGCGGCGTGCAGGAAATAGCGTGCCGCCGATCGCTCGTCCTTGGTCACGCCGTTGCCGTTGAACAGCAGGATCGCGTACTCGACCTCGCTGGCGAGATCGCCGTTATCGGCGCCGCGCCGGAACCATTGGGCCGCCTGGCTGGCATCCTTGGGGACGCCGCGGCCCTGGAGATAGAGCACGCCCAGATCGTGCTGGGCGGGGCCGATCTCGGCATCCGCAGCCTTGCGGAACTGCGCGGCGGCCGCGGTCTCGTCGGCGGTGGCGCCGGTGCCGATCAGGATCAGGCCGAGATTGTAGGCCGCCGTGGCCGAGCCGTTGGCGGTGGCCTGCTCCAGCCAGCGCCGGCCGGCCTTCGGGTCCTTCGGCATGCCGCGGCCGTCCAGCGCCATCAGGCCGAGCGACGACATCGCGGCAGCGTCGTTCTGGGCGGCCGCGAGCCGATACCATTCCGCCGCCTTCACGGGGTTCTGCTTGACGCCGAGCCCCTGGTTGTAGAGCTCGCCCAGAAGCGTCATCGCCGGCGCGTCCTTCGGGTTCGCCTCGATGCGCTTCGTCGCTTCCCGGAAGGCGGTGACGTACTGGCCGCGCTGGTAGGCGCCGTAGGCGAGATCCGCCGGCTGGCCGCTGGCAGGCGGGACGGCGCCCCGGGAATAGTTCGGCGTATAGGGGCTGGGCAGCTCCGGCATCGTCCTTTTGTCGGACGGTGCCGCGGTCTTCCCCGGGTCGAGCGGCCCGGACGCGGCCAGTGCGGGCATCGGCAGCGCCGCAACCAGGAAAACCGCGAAACGCAGGGCGCGGAGGCTCACGCCGCCTGCCCCGCCAGCACGGCCTGCGCCCGGGCGACGGCGTTTGGCTCGGCCAGCCACAAGCCGCTCTCCAGGCCGACGAACTCGGCGCCGGTGGCCGCCAGCGGGCCGATCTCGTCCGCCGCCGCCGCGACCGCGACGCACGGCGTCTCGAAGATCTCGACCCACCATTCGGCGCGGGCCAGCACCGTCTCGGCCTCGGGGGCGACGCCGTCCGGATAGACACCGCCGACCATGAGGTAGTCGATGCCGGCCTCACCCGCCTCCATGGCGCCGTGCTTGGTCTCCAGCCCGCCCGCCCCGAGGATGCGGCCATCCCGGAGTCGGTCGCGCAGGTCCTTCAGGTCGCGCGGCTTGTCGACATGCACGCCGTCGGCGCCGCCCCGGGTCGCCACCGAAACAAGATCGCCGGTGAAGCCGGGGCAGGCCACCACCAGGGCCGCCCCAGTCTCCTGTGTGATCGGTGCGATCTGCTTGACCCGGGCGGTGAGCCCGCGCTCGTCGGTGGCGGCGAGGCGCAGGATCACCGCCGCGACATCGCCCGCTTTGCAGGCCGCGCTGAGCGCGGCCGCGAAGGCGTCCATGCCATCGGCATCCAGGTTGTGGGGCCCGAGAAGGGCGAGGCGTTGCTGACTGCTCATCGGACGGATCGGTCGGCGCGTTACTGCGGGCCGATCTTCGGATCCAGCGAGCCGCTGGCGTAGCGCTTGGCCATCTCGGAGACGGAGATCGGCCGGATCTTCGAGCCCTTGCCGGCGGTGCCGAACTCCTCGAAGCGCTGCTTGCACAGCTTGGTCATCGCCTCCATCGCGGGCTTGAGATACTTGCGCGGATCGAACTCGGACGGGTTCTCGGTGAGCACCTTCCGGATCTGACCGGTCATCGCCATGCGGTTGTCGGTGTCGATGTTGATCTTGCGCACGCCGTGCTTGATGCCGCGCTGGATCTCCTCGACCGGCACGCCCCAGGTCGGCTTCATTTGGCCGCCATACTGGTTGATGATGTCCTGCAGGTCCTGCGGGACGGAGGACGAGCCGTGCATGACGAGATGGGTCGTCGGCAGGCGGCGGTGGATCTCCTCGATCACGTTCATCGCAAGCACGTCGCCGTCGGGCTGGCGGGTGAACTTGTAGGCGCCATGGCTGGTGCCCATGGCGACCGCGAGCGCGTCGACCTTGGTGGCCTCGACGAACTTCACCGCCTCGTCCGGGTCGGTGAGCAGCTGGTCGTGGCTCAGCGTGCCCTCGGCACCGTGGCCGTCCTCGGCCTCGCCCTGGCCGCTCTCCAGCGAACCGAGCACGCCGAGCTCGCCTTCCACCGAGACGCCGGCCCAATGGGCCATCTTGGTGACGTTGCGGGTGATCTCGACGTTGTAATTGTAATCCGCCGGGGTCTTGCCGTCGGCCTTCAGCGAGCCGTCCATCATCACCGAGGTGAAGCCGTACTGGATCGCGGTGGCGCAGGTCGCTTCGTTGTTCCCGTGGTCGAGATGCATGCAGACCGGGATGTGCGGGTAAATCTCGACCAGGCCGTCGATCAGCTTGGCCAGCACCACGTCGTTGGCGTAGGCGCGGGCGCCACGGCTCGCCTGCAGGATCACCGGCGAGTCGGTGGCGTCGGCCGCCGCCATGATCGCCAGACCCTGTTCCATGTTGTTCAGGTTGAACGCCGGCACGCCGTACTCGTGCTCGGCCGCGTGGTCGAGGAGCTGCCTCAGGGTGATCCGTGCCATGGTGGTCTGTCTTCCCGCTTGCCGTCTGGTGGTCCGCCCGATCGCCGCCGGCGCCGGAAATCTAGTGTGCCTCGCCGTCCAGGCCGGCGATCAGGTTCTCGATGTCCTTGACGCAGGCATCGAATTCGCCGGCCGAGGCGCGCATCGTCGCGAGCAGGGCGAAGGCCTTGCTCTGATCCTGCGGGATCGTGGCTTCGAGACGATCGATACGCGCCAAGGTCTCGGTCCGCGATTGCACGATCTTCGCCTGAACGTCCCTCAGGATATCGATCGTCACCGTTTCCAGATTCTCGCTCATCGACTCGTCCCTGGCCGCTGGTGGCCAAGCTCTAGATAGGTGTGCGACGACGCCGGGCGAGAACCCGATGCCGCCGCCCGGTTGTCAGCCCCTGGCCCGCAGCGCCTCGACGCCCGGCAGGGCCTTGCCTTCGAGCCATTCGAGGAAGGCGCCGCCCGCGGTGGAGACGTAGGTGAAGTCTGCGGCCACGCCCGCATGGTTGAGGGCGGCCACGGTGTCACCGCCGCCGGCGACCGAGACGAGCTGGCCGGCCTTGGTGCGTTCGGCCGCGTGCTGGGCGGCCGCCACGGTCGCGGCATCGAAGGGCGCGAGCTCGAAGGCGCCGAGCGGGCCGTTCCAGACCAGGGTCTTGGCGTCGTCGATGGCGGCGTTGATCTCGGCGACCGAGCGCGGGCCGGCATCGAGGATCATGCTGCCCTCGGGCACGGAATCCACCGGCACGGTCTCGTGCGGGGCCTGGGCCTTGAACTCCGTGGCCGCCACCGCATCCACCGGCAGGATGATCCGGCAGCCGGCTTTGTCCGCCGCCGCCAGGATGCGGGTGGCGGTCTCGGCCAGATCCTTCTCGCACAGGGACTTGCCCACGCCCTTGCCCTGCGCATGCAGGAAGGTGTTGGCCATGCCGCCGCCGATCACCAGCATGTCGACCTTGGCGACGAGGTTCTCCAACAGATCGATCTTCGACGACACCTTGGCACCGCCGACGAGCGCGATGACCGGGCGCTGCGGCGCCTCCAGACCCTTGGTCAGGGCTTCGAGCTCCGCCTGCATCTCGCGGCCGGCATAGGCCGGGAGGCGGTGGGCCAGGCCCTCGGTGGAGGCGTGGGCACGGTGGGCCGCCGAGAACGCCTCGTTGACGTAGATGTCGCCGTTGGCCGCGAGCGCGTCGGCGAAGGCCGCCTCGTTCTTCTCCTCGCCCGCGTGGTAGCGCGTGTTCTCCAGGAGCAGGACGTCGCCGTCCTTCAGCGCCGCAATGGCCCGGGCCGCCTCGTCGCCGACGCAATCGGCGGCGAAGGCGACGGTGCGGCCGAGCGCCTGGCTCAGCGCCGGTACCACCGGCGCCAACGTATCCTTCGGCTCGCGCTTGCCCTTGGGGCGGCCGAAATGGGCCAGCAGGATCACCTTGGCGCCCGTGTCGGCGACCTCCCGGATGGTCGGGACGACGCGCGCGATGCGGGTTGCGTCGGTGACGCGACCGTTCTCCATCGGCACGTTGAGATCGACGCGCATCAGCACGCGCTTGCCGGTCAGGGAACCGGCGTCGTCGAGGGTGCGGAAGGCGCTCATGCGGTCCTGTTCGGGTCGGTGATTACTGAACGGTGGTGGTGGCCGGCGCCGGGATCAGGCGGTCGAGATTCAGCCGTTGCACCGCGACCAGCAGCACGACGGTGAGGATCGCCGTGATCACCGCGGTCAGCACCAGCGCCCCGGTGCCGGGCAGGCGCCGGGTGCGATCGGCGAGACCGCGCATCTCGGTGCGCAGGGCGGCGAGGTCGGATTGCCGGGCGGATTCGTTCATCCGGTTGGCGGCGTTCTCGACCTTGTCCTCGACCCGGGACAGCAGCGCCTCGGAGCGGGCATACTTGTCCTCGATCCGCGAACACTTGTCTTCGATGCGCGCGAGCTGATCGATGAGATGGCTGGCCGGCAGACCCTGCGCCGGCGTCGTGGCGACCGGAGTCGCGGTCGGCGGTGGCGGAACGGGTTTCGGCGCGGGCGTTACGACAGCGCCCTGTCCGCTCGACGTGCCCTGCGAAGCGTCGGTCATCCCGGGAGAATTCCTGGTTCGAGGTGAGGCCGTTCGGTCCTGGAAGACGCCCGCCGGCCTTGGGACGGTCGGCGGGCGGCGCGCTTCAGATGAGCTTGGCCATCGCCACGGCCGTATCGGCCATGCGGTTCGAGAAGCCCCACTCGTTGTCGTACCAGGTCAGGATGCGCACCAGCACGCCGTCCATCACCTTGGTCTGGTCGAGATGGAAGGTCGAGGAATGCGGGTCGTGGTTGAAGTCGATCGACACGTTCGGCTGGTCGGTGACGCCGAGCACGCCCTTGAGCGGGCCGGCGGCGGCGGCCTTGATCGCGTCGTTGATCTCCTGGACCGAGGTGGCGCGCTTGGCCGTGAACACCAGGTCCACCGCCGAGACGTTCGGGGTCGGCACGCGGATCGCCGTGCCGTCGAGCTTGCCCTTCAGCTCCGGCAGGACGAGGCCCACCGCCTTGGCGGCGCCGGTCGAGGTCGGGATCATCGAGAGCGCGGCGGCGCGGCCCCGGTAGAGATCCTTGTGCATCTGGTCCAGCGACGGCTGGTCGTTGGTGTAGGAGTGGATCGTGGTCATGAAGCCGCGCTCGATGCCCACCGCCGCGTCCAGCACCTGGGCGACCGGCGCCAGGCAGTTCGTGGTGCAGGAGGCGTTCGAGACGACGAGGTGCTCGCGCGTGAGCTTGTCGTGGTTGACGCCGTAGACCACGGTCAGGTCGGCGCCGTCGGCCGGGGCCGAGACCAGGACGCGCTTGGCGCCGGCATCGAGATGGGCCTTGGCCTTGTCCTTCGCGGTGAAGATACCGGTGCATTCCAGCGCGATGTCGACGCCGAGATCGCGGTGCGGCAGCTCGGCCGGGTTGCGCACGGCCGTGACCTTGATGCGCCGGCCGTTGACCACCAGGAACTCGCCGTCCACCGCGACCTCGCCGGGGAAGCGGCCGTGCACGGAGTCGAAGCGGAGCAGGTGGGCGTTGGTCTCCACCGGGCCGAGATCGTTGATCGCCACGACCTCGATATCGGTCCGGCCGGCTTCCGCGATCGCGCGCAGCACGTTGCGGCCGATGCGTCCGAACCCGTTGATGGCAACCTTCGTCACGGCGTCACTCCTTCCTGATGCGGCTCACCGCGCGCCGGACCCGCGGGGCGGTCTCGGCTGGCCCGCCTCCAAGCCGACCGGGCCGGGCGGATCTGGGCGGGCGGGTTTGAACCTGCGATGAACCGGGCCGGGAGAGGCCGGGCTCCGCCACCCTCACGCGTCGGCTCCGACGGCGGCGGCTGGGGCCTCGGGACTGTCACGGACCGGCCATCCGGCATGTCTGGCAGTATGTCTCTTGCGGTCTCTTTCGAGAGCGCGCGGCTGTCTAACATGGCGCCTCCACCTGTCAAACGCACGCCTGTGACAAACACGGGCGTATCCCACATCCAATAAACAGGCGCGGGTGACGGCGATTGCTGAGCCGCGCGGGTTACAGCCTTTGGCAATCACAATGCACGCGCCACGGGCCGTCAGCCTGTCCTTCGCGCGCGCGCTTGCGCCGACCCGCTCTCCAGGGCGGCGCCCGCTTTGGATGGCGGGCGCCGACATTTCGGACTGGCATTCCGGGCGCATCCGGCCGAAACTTGCACCCCCGAAGCATCGACGTCGCCCGATAGCCGGCCCCCCCGGTTCGGGACGATGCGTGCGGCGAGCGGAGCCCCATGGCCGACGACAGCACAGAGACGACGCGCCCGATCGACGACGCCTTCGCCCGGCTCGACGCCGCGCTGGCCCGCCTGGACGCGGTCGTGGCCCGCCGCCTGGAGGCCGACGCCGCGCCCGACGACCGGGATGCCGAGCTGGCGCTGATGGACGAGGACCGCGCCCGCTTGGCCGCCGCCCTCGACGCGGCGAGCGCCCATCTCGCCGATGTCGAGGCCACGACCGGCGTGGTGGGCCAGAGGCTCGACCGCGCGATCGAGACGGTGCAGGGCGTGCTCGGCCGCGCCTGACCCGAACGCCCCGCCGCACGGAGCTGCTGTTGCCCCAGATCAACGTGACCATCGACGGAAAGCTCTACCGCATGGCCTGCGGCGCCGGCGAGGAGGCCCACCTCACCGGGTTGGCCGAAAGTTTCGGGGCGCGCATCGGCGAGATGCGCCAGAGTTTCGGCGAGATCGGCGACATGCGCCTGCAGGTGATGGCCGCCCTCACCATCGCCGACGAGCTGGCCGAGCTGCGCACCCGCCACGCCGCCCTGGAGGCCGAGACGGCCGCGCTGCGCCAGACCGCCGAGGCCGCCGAGCGCAGCCGCGCGGAGGACGCCGCCCGGGCGGCCGATGGGATCGGGCGGGCGGCCGAGCGGATCGGGAAGCTGGCGGATGCGCTCGGTGGGAGCGGCGCGGGGAAGGGTGGGGTGGCGCGGGAGGTTTTGTGAGAGAGCAAGAGTAAAATCTTACCACGTTCGAGTGGTAAAGATTTTTACTTGGCAGGCAGCGGGATAGGGTTTTTCAACTCGGATTTTTCCAAGCATAGCAAAAGGATCAATGACACCCTTCTCGTCAAAGGTGATTGTAGAAACAGGTCTCGTCTTGGCTCGCGTCTGCCGATCCATATGACAGATTATGGATCGGCAGCCAAAAAATTATGAAACAGAGGCCTGAAGACCACTTGCGTCATCCAGCAAAGGCCTAATGAAGATCGTGACGAGGCGCCAGACGATTGTATCGCCATCGGCGAGCGTCTGCCCGTTTTCGGAAGGTTTTTGACTATACGGTATGACCTTCCTCTCGAGCGAGCCTTTCAGCAAACGATTTTTATCGACGAAGTTGCTGTCATAGACATAATACTGCCATGAGAAAATAAATCTATCATCCGGATTGTAGGAGACAAATCTTTTGCTATCTGGAGATAATGTTCCGCTGCTATCTTTGCCGACGTAAGTTCCGGCCGCATATTCCCGGCGTGGCTCTGCAATCTGTCGTGATTTTGCCGGTGTACGGTGTATAATTTTGATTTCGTTCAGGAATTCGCGGCGCCCGGCCCCCAGAGAGCCGGAAAAATCGAAGATGGGACGCGTTGTATTTGGATCAGCTAGATCCAGCCTGCGTGCTTCCATCATGACTTCCTTGATACTGCAGTTTGAGGGCATGTGTATATCTTCCCTCTGATAATACATGCCCGCCACATCTAAACTGACGTGAATGATGGACATTCTGGCTCTCCTCCGCAACGATTTCAATATAAGACGAAAACTTAAATAGGAAAAGCTTTTTTAACTATCTGATCGACCGCATATTCTTTCGATTGCTGTAAATAATTTACAGTTTTGGGCTTAAATGTTGAATTTTAACGGCGATTAAAAAATTTAGCATTGCTCACGAAGCAGATAAAGGCTTGTTATATAATATTAAATCAAAAACAAATATTTTACGGAGCAAATCCCAGTGAAACTTCATTACTTCGACTTGATGTTTGTCTCACGCTAAAGCCACGCCCCACGTGGTGGGTCTATTCAGTCCCTTGCAGCATCTGC
Source organism: Methylobacterium sp. J-001 (assembly GCF_022829565.1). Classification (NCBI taxonomy): domain Bacteria; kingdom Pseudomonadati; phylum Pseudomonadota; class Alphaproteobacteria; order Hyphomicrobiales; family Methylobacteriaceae; genus Methylobacterium; species Methylobacterium sp. J-001. The sequence goes on along the minus strand of NZ_JAKSYN010000169.1, from coordinate 83,107 downwards.
GAATGGAGCCGCCGCTGACGTCGAATATTGCGTCAATTTATACGTTCACACACTGCGCGCAGTCCTGGGGAACCAATCGAGAGATGGTCGCACTTCCAGCTGGCAGGGCTGCGGCGTTCGGTGGGAGGCGTGACGGTACGTCGTAGCGCACCATCCTCCCTCAACCCACCGTCTCCGCAATATACCGCCCCAACGCCGCCGCGGCCCGCAGCATGTGCGCGCGCATCCGCCTTGCGGCCAATTCCCCGTCGCCCTCGGCAATCGCCGAAAGAATCTCGCCGTGCTCGTCCCGGGAGCGGCGGATCCGGTCGGCGTGGCGGAGCTGGGTCCGGCGGAAGGCGGCCAGGCGTTCGCGGATCGCCAGGGCCTGCTCGGCCATGAAGCCGTTATGGGTCGCCGCGTAGAGCGACTCGTGGAAGGCGCGGTTGAGCCGGTCGTAGGCGTCCACGTCCCCGGCCTCCACGGCGGCGGCGGAATCCTCGTGGAGGTCCATCAGCCGGCCGCGCTCCAGCGGCGTCATCCGGTAGGTCGCGAGCCGGGCGCACATCGCCTCGATCTCCGCGGTGGTCTCGAACATGTCGGCGATGCGCTCGGGCGTCAGCCGGGCCACCACCACGCCCCGCCGGGGCCGGACCTCGACGAGCCCCGAGGCCGCGAGCTGGCGCAGCGCCTCCCGCACCGGCGTGCGCGAGGCGCCGTAGCGCTGGGCGAGGTTCTGCTCGTCGAGGGCCGTGCCGGCCGGGAGCTCGCCCGAGGTGATCGCATCGGTGAGCGCGTTGCGGATCCGGTCCGAGAGCAGGCCGCTGTCGATCTTCTGGAATTCGCCGTGCATCGATTGGTCCCGCGCCTTCGCGGATGCTCAACCGACCAGCGCCCGCACCGTCAAGTAGAAGATCGAGGGACCGACCAGGCAGCCGATCCCGGTGTGGAAGGTCGCGGTGAGCGCCCCGTAGGGCACCAGCTTCGGGTCCGTGGCCGCGAGCCCCCCCGCGACCCCGCTCACCGTGCCCATAAGCCCGCCATAGGCCATGGCCGAGCGGGGGTTGTCGAGGCCAATCAGCTTTGCAACCAGAGGTGTGCCGACCATCACCATCACGGCCTTGGTCACCCCGGTGGCGATGGAGAGCGCCATGACGGTGGAATCCGCGCCGATCGCCGCCCCGGTCACCGGCCCGACGATGTAGGTGATCGCGCCGGCCCCGATGGTCGTGATCGAGACCGCGTCGTGATAGCCGAACGCCACCGCGGTGAGCGTGCCGACGAGGAACGGGATGATCGTGCCGAGCGCCAGCGCCAGCACCCCGATCAGCCCGGCCCGGCGGGCCTCGGTCACGTCGACCTCGAAGGCGGTGGCGACGATGGCGAAGTCGCGCAGCATCGCCCCGCCCATGAGGCCGATGCCGGCCAGGGCCGGAATGTCGGCGATGCCCTTCTTCCCGCCGGTGTAGAGCCCGCCGAGATAGGCGAGCCCCAGTCCCAGCACGATCGCGATGGCCGAGCCGTGAACGCGGCCCTTGGTGAAGCGTTTGGCCGCCAGGTTGGAGACGAGGATCAGCGCCCCGACCACCGCGAAGGCCGCCACCAGGCTCTGCTCGATGAAGACGTGCTCGATGCCGTGCCAGATCTGATGCCCGAGTTCCATGGCGCTCACCCCCGCTTCCCGGCCGGCACCGGATCGGCCTCGCCGCCGATCACCGACCCGCCATGCTCGACCTCCGGGCTGCCCGGGTCGCGCCGGCCGATCCGGCTCAGGAGCGCGACGGCGCCGAAGCACAGGACGAGCGAGCCGGTGGCCGCGATGATCACGATCGGCCCGCCGCTCACCGCCGCGACCACGTTCTGCTGGGCCGCCATGGCGACCACGATCGGGATGTACATGCCGGCCCAGAACTCGACGCCGAACTGCACACCCTTGGTCAGGCCGCCCCGGCGGGAGAGCCAGAGCCGGGCGACGATCAGCAGGATCATGGCGATACCGACACCGCCGACATTGGCCTTTACCCCCAGCGCGACACCGAGGAGATCGCCGAGATACACGCCGATCAGCGTGCACGCTGCCAGGAGGGCGACGCCCAGGACGATCATCGGCGCGGTTCTCCGGCATGACCGGTCTCGGAGCGACGGGGCGCCCGTCTCGACACGCTCGGCATGGGGCGTTTCCTTCCCGAATCGGTTATCTCTTGATTGCCGGCCAGTATGCAGGATATTGACAGTTCAACAATCCCGTATACGAAACTGTGATAATACCGGCTTTGAAAATGCAAGGTGGCGGGCATATTCTGCCTCTCACATACCGAGGGAGACGGCCGGATGACAGGGTGGCGCGCCGAGAGGCAGGCCCGTGATGCGCGCATCCAGGCGGGTCGCGCCCATGCCCACGGCAAGGTCGTCTCGGCCGGATCCGTCATCGACCTGCTGGAGGCGGTGCTCCGCCCCGGTGATCGTGTCTGCCTCGAGGGTGACAACCAGAAGCAGGCGGATTGTCTCGCCCGGGGGCTCGCCGCCTGCGACCCGGGCAAGATCCACGACCTGCATATGGTCCAATCCGGCATCGTGCTGCCGGAGCATCTCGACGTATTCGAGACCGGCATCGCCAAACGGCTCGACTATTCCTATTCCGGCCCGCAGGGCGCCCGCATCGCCAAGATGCTCTACGGCGGCCAGATCCAGCTCGGTGCGGTGCACACCTATCTCGAGCTGTTCGCCCGCTACTTCGTGGACCTGACGCCCCACGTGGCGCTGATCGCCGGCGTCTCGGCCGACCGGGACGGCAACCTCTATACCGGCCCCAATACTGAGGACACGCCCACCGTCGTTGAGGCCACCGCCTTCAAGAACGGCGTGGTCATCGCCCAGGTGAACCAGATCGTCGACACGGTCCCGCGGGTCGACATCCCGGGCGACCGGATCGACTTCGTGGTCGAGGCCGACACGCCGTTCTACGTCGAGCCTTTGTTCACCCGCGATCCGGCGGCGATGACCGAGACCCAGATCCTGATCGCCATGATGGCGATCAAGGGCATCTATGCCGAGTACGGCATCCGAAGGCTCAATCACGGGATCGGCTTCGGCACGGCGGCGATCGAGCTGCTGCTGCCGACCTACGGCGAGAAGCTCGGGCTCAAGGGCCAGATCTGCACCCATTGGGCGCTCAACCCGCACCCGACCCTGATCCCGGCGATCGAATCCGGCTGGGTGAAACAAATCCATTGCTTCGGCTCGGAAGTCGGCATGGACCGCTACATCCGGGCGCGCCCCGACATCTTTTTCACCGGGGCGGACGGCTCCCTGCGCTCGAACCGGGCCTTCTGCCAGACGGCCGGTCTCTATGCCTGCGACATGTTCATCGGCGCGACGCTCCAGATCGACCTGATGGGCCATTCCTCGACCATCACGCAGTCGCGGGTGGCGGGCTTCGGCGGCGCGCCCAACATGGGCTCGGACCCGCATGGCCGCCGCCACCCGTCCGATGCCTGGATGAAGGCGGGCCGCGAGGGCCAGATCGTCGGCGACCCCGCGCTGATGCGCGGCCGCAAGCTGGTGGTGCAACTGGTCGAAACCTTCGGGGAGAAGCTGGTGCCGACCTTCGTAGAGAAGCTCGATGCCCTGGAGCTGGCGAAGAAGATCGGGCTCGAACTGGCGCCGGTAATGATCTACGCCGACGACGTCACGCACATCGTCACCGAGGAGGGCATCGCCAACCTCCTGCTCTGCCGCGACGCCGACGAGCGCGAGCAGGCGATCCGCGGGGTGGCCGGCTACACCGATGTCGGCCGCGGTCGGGACCGCGCCAAGGTCGAGGAACTGCGCGCCCGCGGCGTGATCCGCCGGCCCGAGGATCTCGGCATCGAGCCCCTCGACGCCGACCGGGCGCTGCTCGCCGCCAAGTCGATCAAGGATCTGGTCCACTGGTCGGGGGGCCTCTACGAGCCGCCCGCGAAGTTCCGGAACTGGTAGAGCCGATCACGATATTTTCCCTCCCCCTTGCGGGGAGGGGTCAGGGGTGGGGGTGGTGCAGAACCAAGCGGCCCGGTGCCTCCTGAACCACCCGCACCTCCATCTCTGACCCGCACGGGGGAGGAGAGGCGTTCGCAAGGAACAGTCGGATGGAATCCCTGACCTTCCGCCACACCACCAAGAAACCATTGCCCGGCTCGGTGCCGAACGCCATCACGGGCGTGGTGGCCTCCGGCAATCTGGAGATCCTGCTGGAGCGGGTGTTGCCGCCGGATGCCTGCGAGGTCGCGATCGAGACCCCGATCGCCGGCTACGGCGCGGTCTGGGAAGCTGTGGTGGCGGATTTCGTCGCCCGGGCCCAGCCCGGCGGCCTGCGCATCAGCATCAATGACGGCGGCGCCCGTCCCGACACCGTGTCCCTGCGCCTGCTTCAGGGCGCCCGGCTGATGGAGGCCTGACCATGGCTGGCGTGCGCCCCGCGAGCACCGACCCGGACGCCTTGAGCTGGTACGAGGCCACCGCGCGCCAGCGCGTGGTCGCCCTGGCCGATCCCGGCACTTTCCAGGAATTCCTGCCCCCGACCGAGCGGCGCATGAGCCCGCACCTGCCGCTGTTCGACCTGCCGCGCGCCTTCGACGACGGTATCGTGATCGGTCGCGCCGCCCTCGATGGCAAGACGGTGCTGGTGGCGGCCCAGGAGGGCCGGTTCATGGGTGGGGCCATCGGGGAGATCCACGGGGCGAAGCTCGTCGGGCTGCTGCGCGCCGCGCTCACCCTGAAGCCGGCGGCGGTGCTGATCCTGTTCGATACCGGCGGCGTCCGGCTGCAGGAGGCCAATGCCGGCGAGACCGCCATCGCCGAGACCATGCGGGCGATCGTCGACGTCCGCGCTGCCGGGATCCCGGTGATCGGGCTGATCGGCGGCCGGGCCGGCTGCTACGGCGGCGGCGGGCTCATCGCCGGCACCTGCTCGCGGCTCGCAGTCTCGGAAGGCGGACGGATCTCGGTCTCGGGGCCTGAGGTGATCGAGACCAACAAGGGCGCGGAGGAGTTCGATTCCCGCGACCGGGCGCTAGTCTGGCGGACCATGGGCGGCAAGCACCGCCGGCTGATCGGCGGCGCCGACGCGTTCTGCGCCGACACCGTCTCGGCCTTCCGCAAAGCCGCTCTCGACCTGATCGGCCGGGCACCCGCCTTCGACCTCGCGACGCTGGAGGCCGAGCAGGCCCGGCTCGAATCGCGCCTCACGCGCTTCGGCGATTGCCGGGACGCCACGGATGTCTGGGCCCGGCTCGGCGTCAACGACCCGGAGGCGGTGCCCGCCATGGACACGCGCGCCTTCGACGAGACCGTGGCCCGGGTGAGGGAGGCCGACCATGACGCTCGCTGAGATCCTGGCCGGGTTATTCCCGCAGGGCCATTCCGTCACCGTGCGCGACGGCCTCGTCACTGGGGCCGGCCGGTTGGCGGACGGAACCCTTCACGTCGTCGGGGTCGACGGCGACACGCCCCTCGGGGTCGACGGGGCACTCGTCCTGTCCCGCGCCGTGCTCGACGCGGTGCGCGCCGGCGACAGGGCGCCGATCCTGGTCGTGGTCGATTCCGACAGCCAGCGCATGAGCCGGCGCGACGAGCTCCTGGGTCTCAACGAGTGCCTGGCCCATCTCGCCAAGGCGCTCCTGCTCGCCGACCGCTCCGGCCACCCGACCATCGGGCTGATCTACGGCCACTCGGCCGCCGGCGCCTTCATCGCCACCGCGCTGGCGACCCGGATCCTGGCGGCGCTGCCCGGCGCCAACCCGAGCGTGATGGACCTGCCCTCGGTGGCGAAGGTGACCAAGCTGCCGCTGGACAAGCTCCAGGAGATGGCGAAATCGACGCCGGTCTTCGCCCCCGGCCTCGACAACATGGTGGCGACGGGCGCGGTCCATGTCGTGCTCGATCCGGGCAAGCCGCTCGACGGCCAGATCCGCGACCTGATCGCTGACCTGAAGCCCGGCGACGACCGCGACCGCCTCGGCGAGGAGCGCGGCGGCCGGCCGGTGGCGCGGGGGATCGGCGCGTCGGTGATCGCCCAGGCCGGGCGGTGATAGGCGCCCACGCCGCACCCGTCATTGCGACCGCAGCGAAGCAACCCAGTGTGGCGCTACGTCATAAGGATCGCGCGCTGCCCTGGGTTGCTTCGCTGCGCTCGCATGGACGAAGCGGGAAGCTGACGATGGTCGAACCGGATGGACCCGATCGAAATTCCGCTCGCAGCGCCGCAGCTTGGACGGAACACGGTAATCCACTCCGTCAGTCCGGTGCGCCGCAGGCGAGCCCGGAATCCAGAGCCGCCGGCGGTGCACGCGACTGACACGACGGCGTATCTCGATTCCGGACGCCGCTCACGCGGCCCCGGAATGACGGGGTGGCAGCTCCACCGTTGAGACATGTCGGAACAAGGCCGAAGACCGGATTTCACGATCCCCCAATGTCTCAGCAAACGATCGCGGATGGGACAGACCCTTCAAACAACCATCGAGAGCCGTCTACCCGGCACCCATAGCCGGCAGGACCTCGTCCGCGTCGATCCCCACGCCTGGGCGGCTTGGCTCCGCAGCCGCGACGACCTCGCCGCCGTGCCGCATCTCGCCGGTTGGGCCGAGGCAGGCCGTCCGCTGATCGTCCGCCGCCGCGTCCCGGGGGAGGGTGCCGAAACCGTGCCCCTCGGCCTGCCGCTGCCGCCCGCCGACGGCAAGCGGCGGATCGGCCTCGCCCTGCCGGCCGAACACCTCACCCGAATGGACGGGCCGAGCCTGGCCGAGGCCGCCGCCCACGCTCCCGCCGCATGGGGCGGAACCATCGCGGCGCTGGTCGCGCTCGGCGAGCGCTACGACCTGCATCCCCGCCCGTTCGGCGGCCTGCTCTGGCAGACCGTGACCGGGCTCCGCTATCTCACCGCGACGTCGGACCTCGACCTGCTCTGGCCCTGCCAGGTGCCCATTCCAACCGGTCTGCTCGACGGGCTCGCGATCATCGCGGACATTGCACCGATGCGCCTCGACGGCGAGATGCTGTTGCCTGACGGAACTGGCCTGCACTGGCGCGAACTGCGCGACGCTCCCGAAGGCGGGACGGTGCTGGCCAAGGGCCTGGACGGGCTGGCGATGCGTGCGGTCGCTCCCCTGCGAACCCGGACAACCGCATGAGTGTCGCGATCTTGCTCTCCGGCCAGGGCGGCCAGCATCCGGGGATGTTCGACCTCACCGCCGACCACCCGGCCGCGCAGGCGGTTTTTTCCGCGGCGGCGCCGCTCCTCGGTGGCACCGATCCGCGCGACCTCGCCCGGAGCGGCGGCGACGCGCTCCACGCCAACCGAGCCGGCCAGATCCTGTGCTGCACCGCCGCGCTCGCCGCCTGGCGGGCGCTGGGATTCACCGGCCGGGCCATCGTGTCGGGCTACAGCATCGGTGACCTCGCCGCCTGGGGCATCGCCGGGCGGATCGCCGATGCCGACATCCTGGCCCTGGCCGCCCGGCGGGCCGAGGCCATGGATGCCGCCTCGGGGGAGGGGGGCGGCCTCGCCGGGATTCGGGGCCTCGGCCTCGACGCACTCGAAGCCCTGGCCGTGCGGCACGATTGCCACCTCGCCATCCGCAACGCCCCCGATAGCGGCGTGGTCGGGGGCCGGCGCGACGCCCTCGATGCCCTGTGCCGGGAGGCCACCGGGGCCGGGGCGCAGCGGGCGGTTCTGTTGCCGGTGCACACGCCCTCGCACACGCCGCTTCTGGCTGAGGCCAGCACCGCCTTTCGGAGCGCCCTCGACACCATCACGCTGAACCGCCCGCCCGCCGGTGCCCCGCGTCTGGTCAGCGGTCTCGACGGGGCGACGATCTTCCGGCCCGACGACGGCCTCGACAAGCTTGCCCGTCAGATCTCTCACACCCTCGACTGGGCGGCCTGCCTGGAGGCTTGCCGGGAATACGGCGCCGATCGGGTTCTCGAACTCGGGCCCGGCCACGCCTTGGCGACCATGGCGCGCACGGCGCTGCCGGATGCCTGGGTCCACGCCCTGGAAGAGTTCCGGTCGATTACTGGTGTCTCCGACTGGCTGGCCCAACCGTAGGGCGTAGACGGGGCCCACGCGAAGACTTGGCCCGGGACCCCGCAATTCTTCGCCGGAACCCACAATCGCGCGTCCGGTCTGACTTCGCTGCGAAGACGATGCGCAGAGCCGCCTCACCTTGACGCGCAGGCCGCCGCGGTCGTAGCAGCCGGGCAGCAACGGGACGGGACGGATTCATGATGGGCAAGCGCGCGCTGATCACGGGGGTGACGGGCCAGGACGGCGCGTACCTGGCGCAGCTGCTGCTGCAGAAGGGCTACACGGTCACCGGCATCGTGCGACGCTCCAGCCATGCCGGGGTGTTCGACCATAGGTTGAAGTGGCTCGGCATCCTGAACGATGTCGAACTCGTGGACGGCAACCTGCTGGATCAGTCGGCGCTGCTGCGCATCGTCCAGAGCGCCAAGCCCGACGAGATCTACAACCTCGCCGCCCAGTCCTTCGTCACTTCGTCCTGGCAACAGCCGCTGCTCACCGGCCAGGTGACCGGTCTCGGTGCCGTCCATATGCTCGAATGCCTGCGCTCGGTGGCGCCGAATGCGCGCTATTACCAGGCTTCGACCTCCGAGATGTTCGGCCTGATCCAGGAAGCGCAGCAGAGCGAGACGACGCCGTTCTATCCGCGCTCGCCCTACGGCGTGGCCAAGCTCTACGCCCACTGGATGACCATCAACTACCGCGAGAGTTTCGGGCTGCACGCCTCGAACGGCATCCTGTTCAACCACGAGAGCCCGCTGCGGGGCGTCGAGTTCGTCACCCGCAAGGTCACGGACGCGGTGGCACGGATCAAGCTCGGCATGCAGAAGGAACTGCGGCTGGGCAACATCGACGCCAAGCGCGACTGGGGCCACGCCCGGGACTACGTCCAGGCGATGTGGCTGATGCTTCAGCAGGACAAGCCCGACGACTACGTCATCGCCACCGGCCGGACCACGACGGTGCGGGACATGTGCGTGATCGCGTTCAAGCATGTCGGGCTCAACATCGACGATCACCTGATCATCGATCCGGCGTTCTTCCGTCCGGCGGAGGTGGAGGTGCTGCTGGGCAACCCGGCCAAGGCGAAGGCGACCTTCGGCTGGGAGGCGGAGACGTCGCTCGAGGCGCTCATCACCGAGATGGTCGACGCCGACATCAAGCGCCTCAGCGCCAACGCTTGAATGACCCTGCGCCGGCCGGTCTCGCCACCGGCCGGGTTCGGGCCCATATCGCGCGCGTCATTCGCGAGAGAGGCGCGCCGTGAAAACCTATCAGCTCTACATCGACGGCCAGGACGTCGACCCGGTCGAGGGCTCGTGGTTCGAGTCCGTCGACCCCTACCGCGGCGAGCCTTGGGCTCGGATCCCGCGCGCCTCAAAAGCCGATGTCGACAAGGCGGTGGCCGCCGCCAAGCGTGCCATGTGGGACGGGCCCTGGGCGACCATGACCGCCTCGGCCCGTGGCAAGGTGCTGCGCCGGATCGGCGATTTGGTTGAGCGCGAGGCCAAGGCGCTGGCTGAAGTCGAGGTTCGCGACAACGGCAAGCTGTTCGCCGAGATGTACGGCCAGACCCGCTACCAGCCGGAATGGTGGTGGTACTATGCCGGCCTCGCCGACAAGGTCGAAGGCGCCCAGGTTCCGATCGACAAGCCCGAGACCTTCGCGTTTACCCGGCACGAGCCGGTGGGCGTGGTCGGTGCGCTGACGGCCTGGAACTCACCGCTGTTGTTCGTGGCCTGGAAATGCGCGCCCGCCCTTGCCGCGGGCTGCGCCGTGGTGGTCAAGCCCTCGGAATTCGCGTCCGCCAGCACCTTGGAATTCGCACGCCTGACCAAGGAGGCGGGGCTGCCGGACGGGATGTTCAATGTCGTCACCGGCTATGGCGGCGAGGCTGGCAGCGCCATCGTGGAGCACCCGGATGTCGCCAAGATCACCTTCACGGGTTCGGATGTCACCGGCGCGAAGGTCTACGAGGCGGCCGCGCGCCAGATCAAGCGGGTGTCCCTCGAACTTGGCGGCAAGTCGCCCAACATCGTGTTCGCCGATGCCGACCTAAAGGCCGCCGCCGCGGGGGCGATCTCGGGCATCTTCGCCGCCACCGGGCAGACTTGCATCGCCGGGTCCCGCTTGCTCGTGCAGAACAGCATCCGCGAGGCGTTCGTCGAGCGACTGGTCGAGTTGGCGCGCACGGCTCGGCTCGGCGACCCGATGCAGGCGGATACCAATATCGGACCGATCACCACACCACCGCAATACGACAAGGTGCTGGACTACATTGCACTCGCCAAACGCGAGGGCGCGCGTTGCGTGCTCGGCGGCAATCCCGCCACCGGTCCCGGCGTGATCGGCGGTCAGTTCGTCGAGCCGACGATCTTCACCGGCGTCACCAACGAGATGCGGATCGCCCAGGAGGAAGTGTTCGGACCGGTCCTGTCGATCATCGGGTTCGAGGACGAGGCCGAGGCGCTCAAACTCGGCAACGACGTGATCTACGGCCTCGCGGCCGGCGTCTGGACCCAGGATATCGGCCGGGCACTGCGCATGTCGAAGGGCCTGCGCGCCGGAACGGTCTGGGTGAACACCTACCGGGCGGTGAGCTACATGATGCCGTTCGGCGGCATGAAGCGCTCCGGCATCGGCCGCGAAAGCGGCATCGAGTCGATCCGCGAATACCTGGAGACCAAGAGCGTCTGGATTTCCACCAGCCGCGACGCGCCCGAGAACCCGTTCGTGATGCGGTAGTCCATTGGCCGGCGCAGGGGTACTCGATCTCTGTGCCGGCGGGCCCCTTACTTTGAAAAATGCGTGGTCGACATCCGGTCGGTGACGAGTTCGAACGGCACCCAATCGTATTGCTGCACCGTCTCATGGCGGATCAGTTTCAGGGCATCGTCGATCGCCCGGCGCGCCTGGAGGCCGGCATCCTGATAGACCGTCACGGCCATGCGCTTGCGCTGCATCGCCGATAATCCCTCCGGTGTCGCATCGACCCCGCCGATCAGGATTCGATCGGGTGGGAGCCCGGCCGCCGCGACTGCGTCGGCTGCCCCGATCGCCATCTCATCGTTGTTGGCGACGATCGCGTCGAGCGCGAGACCCTTCGCCAGCCATCCAGCCACGAGCGAAGCGGCCTTCTTGCGGTCCCAGTCCGCGGCGCCTTCCGCGATAACGCTGAAGCCTGGGAAAGCCGCAGCCACTTCCTTGACTCCGCGCGTGCGCAGGGCGGTCGCCGAGTGGCTCGGATGCCCCTCGATGATCGCAATCCGTCCCTTGCCGTCAAGCATCTGCGCGAGCTTCCGCATCTGGAGTCGTCCGGCGACAAGATCGTTCGGCAGGACAAACGCAATGCGCCCGGCAAACCAGTCTTCGCGCGGACCGTTGTTGGCGTAAACGAGCGGGATGTCGGTCTCTTGGGCGAGGCGCGTGATCGTCGCGTTGGCGAGAGGATCGACCGGAAGGATCAGCAAGGCATCGACCTTCGCGGTAATGAACTGCCGAACCTGCTCGATCTGCGTCTCGCCAGCGCCCTCCGGCGCGTAGACGAATTGCACCGCGACGCCGGGAACGGACTTCGCGTAGCTTTCGATGCCGTCGCGCAGCAACTGCGTGAAGCCGTTCGGCTGAACCATCGCGACGCCGATCGTCGTCGCCAGGGCCGGCGTCGCCAAGCTGGCGAGCACGAGGGCGCAGGAAGTGGACCGCCCGATCATGGCGAGGATGCAGGCCCGAAAGGAATGGATGCCCGACCGGCATGCGTGCCGGCCGGCGTCAGTCTTCCGGACGATGGTCCAGCCCCGGAGCGTACGGATCATAGTAGTTGCACCTGCCTGGAGCGGCCGCCGCCCTTTGAAAGCCAGTTCGGCGCCGACAATCATGTGAGATTGAAAGTTTCGAGGCGGCCTCGATGGCGCCGATTCTGTTTGATGGTGGGCATGCCTGACCCGCCCCGGCGGCGAGACCGTGTCAGGCGGCCCGGATGCTGTCCAGGAACCGCTGGACTTCCTCGCCCAGGCGCGCGGCATCGCTCGACAGGGCGCTGGCCGAAGTGAGCATCCGGTCGGCTGCGGCGCCGGTATGCTCCGCTGTGCCGGCGACCGTGGCGATGCTCGCCGTGACCTCACCGGTGCCGTTGGCGGCCTGCGCGATGTTGAGCACGATCTCCTGGGTGGCGGCACCCTGTTCCTCGACCGCCGCGGCGATCGAGGCGGCGGCCCCGCTCATGTCTCGAACCCGGGTCGCGATCCCTTCGATCGCGGCAACCGCGTCGGACGTGGACGCCTTGATGACCGAGACGTGGCCGGCAATGTCGTCGGTTGCGCGCTTCGCCTCGCCTGCCAGTTGCTTGACCTCGGCTGCGACCACTGCGAAGCCCCGGCCGGCATCACCGGCCCGCGCCGCCTCGATGGCGGCGTTGAGAGCGAGCAGGTTGGTCTGTGCCGCGATCTTGGCGATCAGCCCGACCACGTCACCGATCCGGTCCGCCGCGCCGCTGAGGATCTGAACGAATGCGATGGTCTGGGCTGCCTCCGCAGCCGCGCCGTTGGCCATGGCGGAGGAGAGTTCGGCCTGGCGGCCCACTTCCTGAACCGACGCCCCAAGCTCGTCGGCGGCCGCCGCGATCATTCGCACATTCGACGCGGCCTGCTCGGCCGCGGCTGCCACCGTCGTCGATTGGCTGGCCGTCTGTCCAGCCACCTCGCTCATCTGGTGCGCCGTTCCCTGGAGCTGCGTCACCGCAGAGGCGACCGTTTCGACGATCCCACCGACCGTCTCATCGAAGCGCTCGGCCATGTCGCGCAAGACGACCTTCCGGTGCTGCTCCGCCTCCAGTCGAACTCGTGTGGCTTCCTCTTCCAGAGACTTGGTATGCAGCATGTTGTCCTTGAAGACCTGCACGGCACCTGCGATCGCACCGATCTCGTCAGCCCGATCGCCTCCCGGGATCACGACCGCGAGATCGTTCTCGGCGAGACGGGCCATCACCTGCGTGATTCTCGCGATCGGCGCGGCCACCCGGCGCACGATGAACCAGCTGATCGCCAGGGTCAGAATCGCCGCGATACACAGGGCTCCGATCACCGCCAGCCGCGAGGTAACCCCGACCGCATCGGCCGCCGCCGTCTGCTCGAATGCCCGTGCCTGCCGATGGACCAGGACGGAGTTCACAGCCTGGGTGAAGGCGATAGCGTCGGTTTGGAACGGCTCGGCGAACACCGTATCGGCCAGCTCGCGCTCACCGGCCCGATCGAGCGCGGTCGCCTCCGCCTCGACGGCGAGGAAGTGCTGCCAGGCTTCGCGCAGCCGATGTGCCAATTGCTGCTCATCGACCCCGGCGATGGTCGGCGCATAGGCGCTCCAGGCCTCTGAGAATGCCTCCTGCGCCCTGAGCGCATCCGTCAGATAGCGGCGGCGCTCCTCCTCCGAATGGGCATTGTGGGCCAGGACGTCCAGCGCCCGAAGCTCCTGGCTCAACTCTTTCATGCGTCCGAGGATCGTGACCGCTTTGATTTCCCCGGAGATCGATCGGCTGACGTCGTTGATCATGCCGATGCGGAATACAGAAAATACTCCTATAGAAGCAGAGACAATAAACAGCGCGACCGAAGACCCAATGATGATGGAACGCAGATTTAAAGACGAAGTTCTCCGCGACTGTGATAATGCAGAGTCCATATGGCAAGCCTAAGAATACTGATATTTATGTCCTATCATAGTCTCGGAAATAAATCAATAAGACAGCAGAACGTTTTTTAAGCTAGTAAGTCTTGTTGTTTTTCCGACGTATATTAATTTGCCGATCAAATATATTACAATATGATAATGTATATTGTCGGCTCGATACGAAGATCCAGCAAGTCCGCTCCGAATTGCGTTGGAATTGGCGATCGTAAGGCCGGACGTATCAACCGATGCCGATTTCCGGAACCGCCGTCGGCGACGTCTGCCGAGGTGGTGCGGACTGGAATCACCGAAGCGCGATAACGGTTGCGGATGAAGTCGGCGATGTTCGGGGCGGTGAGCAGGGCGGCGAGGCGCAGCATCCGCCCGCCCTTGTCCAGGGCCTGCGTGGTCATGAGAACGTTTGCGCGTAGGGGCTACACTCGACACGCTCCAAAGCGAGAGCATCCTGGGCCGGTACGAGCCCGGTTTCGAGGGCGTCGTTGCCGGTGAAGATGGCGAGGGTCACGTCGTCGAGGAAGCGCGGCAGCTTCGCCGATGCGACCTCTAAAGTCTGAGAAACTTCGGGTTCGCGTCGGTGTTTTCGTCCCTCGGACGAGCGTTTGGGCGGATATCGCCGCTGGTCTCGATGAGCGTCACAGGTAGATCTGGCGCCAGCTTGTGCGCGACGAATTCCAGGATCTCCGCATGCGGTACCGAGAAGCAACCACCCGCAAGGGGGTCGCCGCCTTGGCACCACCGGCTGCCAAAGACAGCGCTCCGGCCAAGACGGTTTGGCAGGGACGTCTCGCGCAGGAGGCTGCGGAAAGGCGACCGCATCGATCTGGCGATCGGTACAATCCCGATGGGCTCGACGACGTCGGGCTCGGTCATGGATGGGCCGCGCTTGCGAACAGTGCGGGCGGATCGTTCAGCAGGATCGATCGCAACGCCAGCGCAGCCTCGTGCGGCGTGCGTGTGAGGGCGCGGCGCACGGCTTTGATCAGCCCCGTGCAGATTGATGGGACGAGGCGGTGTCCAGGACGCACTTCACGATTCCGGATTTCTGGGGCCTGCTGTGCAAGGAGCGCGGCCAAGCCGGCGCTTCCCGGCCGCACGCGTTTGAGTGTTTCATCAAGGGTGATGAGATCACCCGCAGCGACGGCGTCACAGGTTTCGGCCGCCGTCAGGTCGGTGAGGACGACCAAGCCCAGGGCGCGAATGGTTGTGTCGTGGGCCGCGCGGAACTGACGCCGCATCGCTGCCGAGGCGCGCTGGCGCAGACCTTCGACAGCCTCCGCCTCCGTGCGGCCGGCCAGGTACCCATCGCGATACCAGTTGGCCGCTTCATCGACCGCCGCCGGATCCGCCACGGACAGGATTGGAAAGTTGCGCAGGATTTCTGCCCGGGCGCCCTGAAGACTCGGATCGGCATCGAGGGTGGAATCCGGGAAACGATCGTTCGCGACCATCTCGGTCACGACGCCGGCCGCCCGCAACTGCGCAGGATCGGGAATCCAGATGTCCTCAGGCGCCACAGACATGGTCCGCGCTACGAAATCCGGTGTCACGCCAGCTGCGAGATAGGCTGCGCGCTCGGCCCCTGGATCAACCGCCTCGAATTGGCCCCCCGGCCCGAGCTCATAGGGGGCGTGAAAGCCGAGCTGCCCGCCTGCGGCCAAGAAACGGGTGCGTCCGCGGACGAAGATGAGGGTGCAAGCCGACGCGCAGACGTCGGGGACGTAGGTGGTGAGACTGCGTTCCGCGACCAGCGCCCCAAGGGCTTGCCCCTCGTCGACCAGGCCGCCATCGCTGGTGAGATGGATGCGCTCCACGTTCGGGTTCGCCGCCAGCAAAGCCGCTACGCGTGCCGCCACGCCCTCGGTGAGATCGCCGGCCAACCGGATGTCCCGGCCGCCCGGGCCGAGGGCCACCCGCGTGTCGGCTTCCGTCGGCTCGCTGGAGGACGCAGCCGATTGCGAGGTGAACGCAGGCGCCGGGACCGAAGCCATGATTTTGGTCAGCGGCGAGAGTGCGACAAACCCGGTGGCTCCGATGGCAAAGGCGCATAGACCTGCTTTCACCGGGCGCCCCCATCCGGGCGTTTCAATAAATCGCATGGCGAGGCTCTCCAGCCCATGCCGTCGCGCGCGGGGCGTGCTGCGAACGCGCACTATTCGCAGCTCCCATCGAAGCGACAGGCGTATCGTTGCTAATGAGGCGTGGAGCCTATTGAAGGTAGGCGACGAACATCTCGGCGACGGCGCGGGCCGCGTAATCTGCCGGATTCTCGCCGCGCCGCACCGGGAAGGCGTCGACGATCATCCGCCCGCGGAGGATCTGCTCGACCTCGTCGGCCATCAGCCCCTCGGCGAGGGCATTCGCCAGGGCTGCGCGTCCGTGGGCGTGATGGCGGGGCAGATCGCCGGACAGTGCGATATCTTGAGCGGAAGTGGGGACGAGAAAAGCCTTCAGGGCTTGCGCGTCACGGGATGTGGGGGGCGTCAGCGTGTCGTGCGTGCGCATCGTGCGTCATCTCCAAGGCTAGGTTGCGTGTCGATCTCGGTTTCGAGAACCGACAACACCGCGCCCAAGAGGATTTTGCCGCCATAGCTCTACGTGCGTTGACGATCACTCTGCCCTCCATCCGCCAACTCTGACGATCTGCATCGGGAACGGGCTGAGAATAGTACCGAGGGACGGGAATGTGCTCCCAAATTACGGTTGCATCGCAGAGTGGATCCCTCGTCCATAAGCCGTGCAGGAGCAGGGATCGGCTTCCGGCCCGCGTGCGGCGTGGTCGTTTTGCCCGGCGCCAGCCTTTCGCAATCGGCGTGGCGACGATCCACTAGCCCCTCGACTCGGCGCATCGCCATGGGTTCCGACCAGTCAGACCCGGACGGCCTTTGTTCCTGACTGTGCCAAGGATACGAAGATCAGTCAGCAAGCTGTTTGGTACTGGTTCGACGAAGCGGCTTTGCTACGGTTCCGCGCTCAATCACCGCCTTCGAATGCCTTGCGACCGTGCCGACGGGTATGGTCGGCGGCCGATCGCGTGGTAGCCGCTACGCACGATGCCAAGCTTGCTGTGTCGATGGCATGGTGCACAACGACATCTTCCAAATCGGCGACCCGTAGTGTTTGACGGAGTACCGATATTTGCCGCATCGCTTTTTGCCCACGTGATCAAAAGTGACGGCGTAGCAATACTTTAGGGAGGTGACTGGAAGATCAAACGGCCGAACGACTGTCTGCATCGGTTCTATCACTACGCCGACCATCTCAACTGCAACTATCGGCACGGACCCCTGCGGTTCTGCAACACGCCAATCCGAGGATTGCTGAACACAAGGATCCGACTGCCCATATCAATATGGTCAAGATCTTTGAGGCCAAAGTTTTAGGAAAACTGCCAGTCTGGGCTGTAGACTGCCACGTAGGATGAGTGGTTGGCGCCCCAAGCCGGGTCGACCATTTTGGCAAGCGCTTTGCGCGCAAGTTCCATACGTTGTGGCCGGTCGTCCGCAGGAAATTCAGGGCTACCCAATGCAGCAATGCAAGCGTTGAGGCAGGATCGATATTGGCCGGTATTGAACGCGTTCACGGCAAGCTTGTCCTGCATGCCATAGCTATACATCCACGGCTGAATGAAAAGTCCATCGGCAGGCATCGATAATTCGACCCCTGCTTCTGCATAATGAAATCCCTCGACATAGCGTTTTTTAATCTGGCAGAATCGGCTTGCATGATAACGCGCCTCGATCCGGCGCGGATTAACTTCGATGGCCTGATCAAAGACAGCAAGCACGTTGTCGAACGGCTCTTCCAATACCTCCATCAACAAGGCTGCGCTGAGAAAGCTGATATAGATTTCTTCCGTCCAAAATCCCAGCTTCGTTCTCTTTAAAAAATACTTTAATGCTTTGCGGTGTTCAGCAAAATCGCGATAGCTTTGCGCAAGATAAAATGTGTACCGTGAAATGAGGAACGGATCTTTTTCTTTTTCCAGGGCCTTTTCAAGTACTTTGGCGTCGCGAACATAAGTCATCTCATCACGGCGGCGCGCACCGTCATGGCCTCGACGCATTGCGATCGGCAGCGTCCCCGTCCAAACTAGATCCTTGCACTCCGCAAATTCGTGCAGGACGCCGCGGTAGCGCCAAGGCAGTGTATTCTTGAACAGTTGCGTGCGGGGATACCGCATCGTCGTGTCATGGATCTGGAGACTGTACCCGGGCGCATCAAGATGCGGCATCACGAAGTCGGCCGGGACAATCAACTCATCGTCCGCATCAATGACGATCGTATAATCACCATGTGGCCGGGCGAGATCCAGGGCTTCTGTGCGATTATGGGCGAAATCGACCCAGGGTCGCTCCACCAAGGTACCCGGTACATCGGCTAAGGCGGTCCTGATAATGTCTTGCGTCCCATCGGTCGAACCGGTGTCGACGATGATCCAATGATCTATAAATGGGCGTATTGATGCGAGGCACCGCCGAATAACCGGCGCCTCATTCTTAACAATCATCGAGAGACAGAGTTTCTGACCGGAAGGAGTCATCTCTAATAGACTTCTCAACGCGACAATATGCAAGACTTAGAGTTTGTGATTCCGGCTTGTAGCGCGCCGTTATGGCTTTCGCAAAGGGAAAAACCATCGTTTTTTTGGAGGTTTCAAATTTTAATCTATAAACTATTGTAGATTTGTTAATACATGGACGAATATTACGCATTAATATCAATTTTCCGTGCAGTGATGATTTAAATTACCAGCATGACTCAGTATTCGTAGAACTTTTGACTGTCCTTACTGAACTGTCAATTTTCCGCGGCATCAGATTGCGAAAGCCGCGTGTGTGAGCGTCGTATCCGAGGCCTCGTCATGAGAAAGAGGGCATGTCTCAGTGTCGGGCGCATTGAAGACGCTCGGTTGCCGTGCGCGCCCGAACCGACGGTTCGTCCTACCCAATACAAAAAGCAAAGTTCACGTCCTGTCGGCACCACGGTGACGAACAAGGTCGACCGTCGATAGGCCTGCGGGGAGCTGAACTATCCTGGCTGGATCAGTCAGATCTCATGCCCCCTTGTCCGCGCACGCAACGCGCGCCGCTGCGCGCACGCCGATCCCGACCGACACGCGGCGCGCCGAGCCTCGGCTCAAGCCCCCACCACCATACCCCTCTCTCACCCCACAGCCCGCGAGGCCTCCCGAACCTGGCGGGTCGCGCGGTCGACTTGTTCGCTGGCCTGGGCGATCGTGTCCATGCCCGCTGCGATGGTCGAAACGCCGTGGGAGGCGGTCTGCATGCTGCCGGACATCTCGCGCGTCACCGCCGATTGCTCCTCCACCGCGGCTGCGATGGTCGAGGAGACCTCGTTCAGCGTCTGGATCGTGCCCTGGATCGCGTTGATCGCGCCCACAGCTTCCCGCGTGGCCGATTGCGTCGCCGCGATCTGGCCACGGATCTGGTCCGTGGCTCGCCCCGTCTGCTCGGCCAGGGCCTTCACCTCGGAAGCGACCACAGCGAAGCCTCGGCCGGCCTCTCCGGCGCGCGCCGCTTCGATCGTCGCGTTGAGCGCCAACAGGTTCGTCTGTGCCGCAATTCCGGCGATGAGGCCGACCACGTCGCCGATCTGGGTGGCTTGGTCGCTCAGGCCGGCCACGATGCCGCCGGTATGCTGGGCTTGTGTCACCGCTTGCCCGGCGATCGAAGCCGCGTGGCTCACCTGCCGGCTGATCTCGTTCACCGAGATCGAGAGCTGCTCAGCCCCCGACGCCACCGCTTGGATATCGTCCGACACGCGGCCGACCGTATCGGCCGCTGTCCCGGTCTGGCGGGTGACGTCCGCCACGGCTTGCCCGATCGCGTCGAGATCCGTGTCGATCGCCTGCCGGGCCTCGGCGCGACGCTGGCGCTCGCGGACCTGCACGGTGATGTCGGTGGCAAACTTGACGACCTTGACGGGGCGGCCGCTGTCATCGCTGATCGGGTTGTAGGTCGCTTGGATCCAGACCTCGCGGCCGTCTTTCCCGATTCGCCGATACTCGGCGGACTGGAACTCGCCGCGCCCCAGCGCCGCCCAGAAGGCGCGGTAGGCCTCGCTCGACCGCTCAGCCTCGGTGACGAACAGCCCATGGTGGCGGCCGACGATCTCGTCGAGCGCGTATCCGACGGCGCTCAGGAAATTCTGGTTGGCGCTCAGGATCGTCCCGTCGAGGGCGAAGGCGATGACCGCCTGCGAGCGGTGCAAGGCGGCAATCTGACCGTCGAGGTCGAGGGCCCGCAGCTTTTGCGCCGTGATGTCGGTGGCGAACTTGATGATCGTGGTCGGCCTGCCGGCCCGGTTCAATACTGGGTTGTAGGTCGCCTGGATCCAGACCTCCCGCCCATCCTTCCCAATGCGCTTGTACTCGGCAGTCTGGAAGGCGCCGCTCCGGAGCTTGTCCCAGAGGTGTCGGTAGGCCTCGCTGTCGGGTTCCGCCGGGTCGACGAACAGGCTGTGAGGACGACCGCGGATCTCGTCGAGCGCATAACCCATCACCGACAGGAAATTCGCGTTGGCATCCAGGATCGTGCCATCGAGGGCAAACTCGATCGTGGCCAGCGACCGGTTCAAGGCCGCCCACTTAGCCCGCTGATTTCGTCCACCGGCCAGGCGATCGAACATCGTTTCCTCCAGATGCGCGGACCCGCTGCAGGGCGCGTGTTGGGACCGCCCCGGGCAGCGCCGATGGCCGGCTCAACGCGGTCTCGGCAATCCCGGCGCGCCAGTAACAGCCACGCCTTGATCACGCGTTAAATCAATGAACGCATCATAAACTATGACAAATCGCATTGCAGCCGAACATGTCCAAGCAAATTTTTCCAGTCGCACGCAGGGGTTGCAGCCCTCTGCTGCTGTTTTCATTGCGGTGGAATGGACGATGAACGCATCGACCATCATTGTCGAACGACGGAAACGCCAGATTTCCTATCAAGTGATGCCTGGCGGTGCTCTGTAGCCGTGGGCGAAGAACCGTAACGGCGACGCGCCCCGCGAAAATGCCTCCTCATCTCAGCCGGGCTTGCGGTTTCGCCTCTCCGATGATGCCGTTTCGAGATGGAATGCATCCGCCCGTGCGGGACCGAAGAGCGTCTCGGTGCAACGTGTCCGTGCACGGATGCCGACACAATGAACTTGAAAGCGCGCCACGGGTCACAGGAATGTGAGACGGCTGGCCCCAAGATCGGCCCCTCGCAAGGCAACACAGCACGCCCCTACGCTTCAACCTGCAAGAAAGCGCAGCTGCAACGGTGGAGGCGCCGACCATCGAAGCTCTCACCGCCATCGGCGGTATGGGGCCGCCCAACGGTATCCGGTCGCCGCGATGCCAGGTGGATGTTCAGTCTGTTCGGCTGATCGTCGCTTCGATCCGGCCGTGTGGCTCGTCCGTCGGCAGGAACACGGTGCCCTGATTCTCCAAGCCGAAAGGGTTCAGGTCGATCGGTACGTAGTGCTTGTTCGGCATCACGAAGGCGATCTCGGTCACCTCCGGAACCGCCGCCAGCACGGCCTCGCCCATCCGGTACATGCTGTCCTGCACGCCGCGGCTGTAGGTGGTTCCGAACACGGTGAGCAAGGTCGCGAGGATCCGCGCATTGGCGGTCTCGCAATCTGCCGGCTGCGCCGACCACGTCCAGGTCGCATCCATGCTCGTGGCGGCGATCCGGTCGGTCGTGTCGGGAAGCGTGCGGTAATCGTCCGCCACGAAGCCGGCCCAGCCCGATTGGGTGGTCTTCATGAAGGTGTAGCCGCGCAGTCCGGACTTCAACATCGATCCAGCCCGGCGGGCCTCCAGCCCGACATATCCGAAGCCGTTGCCGTCTCGGGTGAAGGTGTGGCCGTGGGGTACACCGTCGACAGCGTGGCGCAGCCAGCGGGTCTCCTCGGCCTCGATCGTGACGATCTCCACCTGCGGATAGGTCTTCAACAGCACCTCAGCCACGGCGGCGACGAACCCCTCCGTATCGAGGGACAGGTTCTTCGCCGCCGTGACGTTGACGATGTTCTTGATGCTGTCGGTGGCGATGCAGGATCGGTTGTCGCCCTCGGTCCAGGCGGCGTCGAAGCGTCCGATCAGCAGCACGGACAGCGTCAGCTCCCGCGGGACATGGTGGTCACCCGAGCGGGTCAGCCGCATTACCCGAACCCGATCCTTGCCGTAGCGCGATGTCGTCAGAGCCATCATGATCTCCGAGAAGAAGCCCCCGGCGGGCCCGGGCCGAGACGGAGCTTAGGGTGGGAGCGAGTGCTTCTCCAATGCAAGGCAGCGCACCGGCAGGCATATTGCTAGCCTGACCGGAATCCTGCTGGCAGGAGGCCAGGGAGCGGCGGTGGACCTCAACACGATCGAGACCGTGATCCGGCCCCGGGACCGGGCCGACCTGCCGGACTGGCGAGGCGGGGATGTCTGCCTAGCCGGTGGGACCTGGCTCTTCTCGGAGCCTCAGCCTGGAATGCGACGGCTCGTCGACCTGACGGCGCTGGGCTGGGCACCCTACGCGATCACGCCGGAAGGTCTGACGCTGGCGGCGACCTGCACCATCGCTCAGTTCGATCGACTGGAGCTGCCGCCGGACTGGATCGCCGCCCCATTGGTCGGGCAATGCTGCCGGGCACTGCTCGGATCGTTCAAGGTCTGGAACGTCGCCACGGTCGGCGGCAATCTGTGCATGGCCCTACCGGCCGGGCCGATGATCGCCCTGGCCGCGGCCCTGGAGGCCATTTGCACGATTTGGGCGCCGGACGGGAGCGAGCGCCGTCTCCCGGTGACGGAGTTCGTGCTCGGGCCGCAGCAGAACGCCCTTCGACCCGGGGAGATCCTGCGCAGCCTGGCGTTTCCGGCCTCCGCCCTGACCCGGCGCACCGCGTTCCGGCGCATCAGTCTGAGCCCGAACGGCCGCTCCGGGGCGCTGCTGATCGGCACGCGCGATTCGGCCGGCGCCTTAACAATAACCGTCACGGCGTCGATCCGCCGGCCCCTGCGGGTTGCCTTCGCGGCCGTGCCGGGTCGCGATGCACTCAAGCGAGCGCTCGCGGAGACGATCCCGGACGAGCTCTATTACGACGACGTGCACGGAGCGCCGGACTGGCGCCGGCACATGACCCAGCACCTCGCCGGAGAGATTCGCGACGCGCTGGCGGATGGGGCGCCGGCATGAGGCTCACGATCAACGGCCAGAGGCACGATGGCGCGCCGCGCCCCGGGCAGTGCCTGCGCACCTATCTGCGCGAGGCTGGCTGGTTCGGGGTGAAGAAAGGCTGCGACGCGGGCGATTGTGGCGCCTGCACGATCCATCTGGATGGCGAGCCCGTGCATAGCTGCCTGCTCCCAGCCTTCCGGGCCGAGGGGCGCAGCGTCACGACCATCGAGGGTCTGGCCGGGTCCTGCCGGCCGGAGGATGCGGCGCCCGACGCCCTGCACCCGATGCAGGCGGCCTTCCTGGCAGCCCAGGGCTTCCAGTGCGGCTTCTGCACGCCGGGCATGATCATGACCGCGGCCGCCCTCGACCAGGGCCAGAAGCGGGATCTCGGCATTGCCCTCAAGGGCAATCTCTGCCGCTGCACCGGCTACAGGGCCATCCGCGACGCCATCGCGGGTAGGGCGCATCGTGACACCACGGCGGGCGGCGATCCGATTGGCCAGAGCCTGCCCGCCCCGGCCGCTTCCCAGGTGGTCACCGGGCGAGCCCGCTTCACCCTCGACGCGCCGCCGGCCGACGCGCTCCATATGAAGGTTCTGCGCTCGCCCCATGCCCATGCCCGGATCGTGGCGATCGACACCACGGAGGCCTATGCTATTCCCGGCGTCGTCGCAGTCCTGACCTATGCGGACTCGCCGCAGCGTCGGTTCTCCACCGGCCGCCACCAGGATCCGCGCGACGACGCTGCCGACACCCTGGTGCTCGACGCGATCCTGCGCTTCGTCGGCCAGCGCGTCGCCGCGGTGGTGGCGGAAACCGTTGCGGCCGCCGAGGCCGGCTGCCGGGCGCTGCGTGTCACCTACGAGGTCCGCCCGGCGCTCCTCGATCCGGATCGGGCCCTCGCCGCGGACGCCCCGACAGTCCACGATCCGTTGGATCGATCCGGTGATGATGCGCCGCCTCTGACCCGCCACCCGAACCTGGCCGCGGAAGTGCACGGCGAGGTCGGCCATGTCGAAGCAGCCTTCTCCGAGGCCGATCTGGTCTACGAACAAACGTTTCGGTCGCAACGGGTCCAGCACGTCGCCCTGGAGACTCATGGCTGTGTTGGCTGGCGCGACCCGGATGGACGCCTGACGCTCCGGACCAGCAGCCAGGTGCCGTTCCTGACCCGTGACGCTCTCTGCGACCTATTCGGATTTGAACGCGACGCCGTGCGGGTGGTCTGCGCCCGGGTTGGAGGCGGCTTTGGCGGAAAGCAGGAGATGCTGACCGAGGATCTCGTGGCGCTCGCAGTCCTGCGCACGGGCAGGCCTGTGCAATGGGAGCTGACCCGCCAGGAGCAATTCACCGCCACGACCACGCGCCACCCGATGCGGGTCACCGTGAAAGTGGGCGCGCGCCGGGACGGCCGACTCACCGCGATCAGCCTCGATGTCCTTTCGGAGACCGGCGCCTACGGCAACCATGCCGGCGGCGTAATCCATCACGGCTGCAACGAGGTGCTGGCCGCCTATGCCTGCCCGAACAAGCGGGTCGACGGCTACGCGGTCTACACCCACGCGCTGCCGGCCGGTGCCTTCCGGGGCTACGGCCTGAGCCAGACGATCTTTGCGTTGGAATCGGCTCTCGACGAGGTCGCGCGGTCCCTTGGCATCGACCCGTTCGATCTGCGCCGGATCAACGCCGTGCGACCGGGCGACCCGATGGTGTCGAACAGCCTGGAGCCGCACGACGTGGTGTACGGCAGCTACGGGCTGGACCAGTGCCTCGACCTCGTTGAGCGTACCCTGAGAACCGATCCGGGCCCGGAACCCGAGCCCGGCTGGCGCGCAGGGACCGGCATGGCGATGGCCATGATCGACACGATCCCGCCCCGCGGCCACCACGCCGACGCGCATGTGAAGCTGGATCCGGAGGGCCAAGTCACCGTGCGGATCGGAACGGCCGAGTTCGGCAACGGTACCACCACGGTCCATCGCCAGATCGCCGCCTCGGTGCTCGGCATCGCGCCGGACCGCGTCCACGTCGCGGGCGCAGACACCGATGCGGTCGGCCACGATACCGGGGCCTACGGCAGCACCGGCACCGTCGTGGCCGGCCTCGCGGTGCTCCGCGCCGCCGAAGCGCTGGCGGAACGGATCCGCGAGCGCGCCGCGGAGCTCTCCGGCGCGGAGCCGGCCGCCTGCAGGCTCGCGAGCGGCACGGTGGAGACGCCGAGCGGCCCGATGGCACTGAGCGAGATCGGCCCGCTCGCGGCGCGGGGCCGGGCCGATGGCAGCCCGCGCTCGGTGGCGTTCAACGTCCAGGCCTTCCGGGTCGCGGTCCATCCGGTGAGCGGCGAGGTCCGCATCCTCAGGAGCATCCATGCCGCCGATGCCGGCACGGTGATCAACCCGATGCAGTGCCGCGGCCAGATCGAGGGCGGGGTCGCGCAGGCGATCGGCGCCGCCCTCTACGAAGATCTGGCGATCGATTCCGACGGCCGGGTCGTCACCCAGGCGCTGCGCGATTACCACATCCCGGCCTGCGCCGACGTGCCGGAGACCGAGGTGCTGTTCGCGAACACCCATGACAGCGTCGGCCCCTTCGGGGCAAAGTCCATGAGCGAATCGCCCTACAATCCGGTGGCGGCGGCGCTCGGCAACGCGATCCGCGACGCCACCGGGGCTCGGCTCACTGCGACGCCGTTCGCACCCGACAGGATTTTCCGCGCCGTCATGGCTGGCGTGAGCGGGGAGGGGTGATGGACGTCAAGCGCGAGGCCGCGATCCCAGCCTCCGGTCCAGCGGGCTTTCTGGAGCGGCGGTTCCGGCTTTCCGAGCACGGCACCACGGTGCGGACGGAGCTGCTGGCCGGCCTGACCACCTTCCTGACGATGGCCTACATCGTCTTCATCAATCCCAGTATCCTGGCCGATGCCGGCATGCCCAAGGGGGCGGTGTTCGTGGCGACGTGTCTGGTCGCGGCGCTCGGCTCCCTGGTGATGGCACTCTACGCCAACTATCCGATCGCCCTGGCCCCCGGGATGGGGCTCAACGCCTATTTCGCCTACGTGGTGGTGCTCGGCATGGGCTTCACCTGGCAGGCCGCCCTCGGGGCGGTGTTCATCTCCGGGCTATGCTTCCTGGCGGTCACCCTCACGGGCCTGCGCGCGATCATCGTCGAGGGCATCCCGCGCTCGATGCGGATCGCCCTCACGGTGGGGATCGGGCTGTTCCTGGCCGTGATCGCGCTCAAGAATGCCGGCATCATCGCCGCGAGCCCCGCGACCTTCGTGACGCTCGGCGACCTGCACAAGCCGAGCACGGTGCTGGCGGTGATCGGCTTCCTGATGGTCGCGGCTTTGTCCGCCCGGAGGGTGAAGGCAGCGCTCCTCACCAGCATCCTCACCGTGACGGTCCTGAGCTTCATCTGGGCCGGCAACGCCTTCCAGGGCGTGGTCTCGCTGCCGCCCTCGATCGCCCCGACCCTGTTCGCCCTCGACCTCTCCGGCGCCCTGTCGGGCGGACTGCTCCACGTCGTCCTGGTGCTGTTCCTGGTCGAGCTGTTCGACGCCACCGGCACGCTGATGGGCGTGGCGAGCCGGGCCGGCCTGCTCACCGAGGGACGGATGCAGCGCCTCGACCGGGCCTTGATGGCAGACTCCGCCGCGATCTTCGTGGGCTCGCTGCTCGGCACGTCGAGCACCACGGCGTATCTGGAGAGCGCCTCCGGGGTGGCGGAGGGCGGCCGCACCGGGCTCACCGCCGCCACCGTGGCCGTGCTGTTCCTGGCCTGCCTGTTCTTCGCGCCGCTGGCCGGCGCCGTCCCGCCCTACGCCACCGCGCCGGCCCTGTTCTACGTCGCCTGCCTGATGCTGCGCGACCTCGTCGACCTCGCCTGGGATGACCCCACCGAGGTGATCCCGGCCTGCGTGACAGCCCTGCTCATGCCCTTCACCTACTCGATCGCCACCGGCGTCGCTTTCGGGTTCATCACCTACGCAGCCTTGAAGCTGCTGACGGGCCGGGCTTCGGAGGTCAAACCGGTGGTCTGGGTGATCGCGGCCCTGTTCCTGTACAAATTTGTCGAGACCGGCAGCACGCATTAGCGGAACACGCGACGGTTCTCTGCCTGCTCCGCAACCATCCCCTGTCTTGTCTGGGTGCTGCAGGGGGCGATCCAGCGCCACTTGTCTGCAAGGCGAGTGTTCAGGCCGTCGGCCTCTCCGAATCCCAGCGCCGCCGCGCGGCTCGCTGACGCCGGGTGGGATCTCGCGTTTCGGCGCCACGTCCGCAGGGCAGAGCTGAACTCTGCCAGCCTGTTCTGTCCGGCCAATGACCTGAAATCGCCGTCCTCGATCGGCGCCGGTTTTGTCCGTGGGATCGTAAAGAGCACAGGCTGGAAGCCGACTATCTTACGGTAGCTTCGACCCGTCAGCGGCAGCCGTCGCCTTTGACGGCTGCCGCGCGCTTTGGCGCTGTTACGTCAGGCGAGCCGCCGCCCAGGCGATGTGGTCGGCCATGAAGGTCGAAATGAAGAAATAGGAGTGGTCGTAACCCTCGCGCATGTTGAGGGTCAGGGCGATGCCAGCCTTCTTGCAGGCTTCCTCCAACAGCCACGGGCGCAGGCCGTCTTGCAGGAAGCTGTCGGCGGTGCCCTGATCCACCAGGAACTCGGGAAAGCGCTTGCCGTCCTCGATCAGCGCGGTGGCGTCGTGGGCGCGCCAGGCGGCCGAGTCGGACCCGAGATACTTCTCGAAAGCCGGCTTAGACCAACCGGCCGTGGAGGGCTGGGCGATCGGCGCGAAGGCGGAGCAGGACTTGAAGCGGTCCGGGTAGGTCAGCGCGATGGTGAGCGCCCCGTGGCCGCCCATGGAATGGCCGAAGATGCCCTGGCGGGTCATGTCGGCCGGGAATTCCTTCGCGATGAGCGCCGGCAGCTCGTCCGTGATGTAGCTCCACATCCGGTAGTTCTTGTCATAGGGCGCCTGCGTGGCGTCGAGGTAGAATCCGGCGCCGGAGCCGAACTGCCAATTGCCTTCCTCGTCCGGGATGCCGGGGCCGCGCGGGCTGGTATCCGGGGCCACGATGATCACGCCGTGCGCGGCGGCGGCAGCGCGGTACTCGCCCTTGTCCATGACGTTGGCGTGCGTGCAGGTGAGACCCGACAGGTACCACAGCACCGGGACCGGGCCCTTCTCGGCCTGGGGCGGCACGAACACCGCGAAGGTCATCGGGCATCCCGTGGTCTGGGCATCGTGCTTGTAGACGCCCTGCGTGCCGCCGTGGGCGCGGGCCTTCGAGATGGTTTCCATCGGCTGGGATCTCCTGCTCGGGACGCGAAAGCCCCGCTCGAGGGCCGGATTGCCGGCCCGGGGCTTGGCGAATGCGGGGATATGCGAGGGGCTCCCCGGCCTTGCGGGCGGGGGAGCCCCGGATCTGTTTATCTCAGTAGACGACCACGGACCGGATCGACTTGCCCTCGTGCATGAGGTCGAAGCCGTGGTTGATCTCGTCGAGCGGCATGGTGTGGGTGATCAGATCATCGATATTGATCTTGCCCTCCATGTACCAGTCGACGATCTTCGGCACGTCGGTCCGGCCGCGGGCGCCGCCGAAGGCCGAGCCCTTCCAGACGCGGCCGGTGACCAGCTGGAACGGACGGGTGGAGATTTCGCGGCCGGCCTCGGCCACGCCGATGACGATCGACTCGCCCCAGCCGCGGTGGCAGCACTCGAGCGCCTGGCGCATCACGTGGACGTTGCCGGTGCAGTCGAAGGAGAAGTCGGCACCGCCGCCTGTGAGATCGACGATGGCCTGGACCACCTTGTCGGTGCCGATCTCGCTCGGGTTGATGAAGTCGGTCATGCCGAATTTGCGGGCCATGGCCTGCTTCTCCGGGTTGATGTCGACGCCGATGATCTTGTCGGCACCCACCATCCGGGCGGCCTGGAGCACGTTGAGGCCGATGCCGCCGAGACCGAACACCACCACGTTCGCGCCGGGCCAGACCTTGGCCGTGTAGATCACCGCGCCGATGCCGGTGGTCACGCCGCAACCGATGTAGCAGATCTTGTCGAAGGGGGCGTCTTCGCGGATCTTAGCCAGCGCGATGGCGGGCAGGACCGTGAAGTTCGAGAAGGTCGAGCAGCCCATATAGTGGAAGACGGTGTTCGATCCGGAGGGGCTGCCGCCGGTGGAGACGCAGGAGAAGCGGCTCGTGCCGTCCGGCATCACGCCCTGGCCCTGGGTGGCGCGGATCGCGGTGCACAGGTTGGTCCGCTGCGAGAGGCAGGACTTACAGTTGCGGCATTCCGGCGTGTAGAGCGGGATGACATGGTCGCCGGGCTTCAGCGCGGTAACGCCGGCGCCGACCTCGCGGACGATGCCCGCGCCCTCATGGCCGAGGATCGCCGGGAACTTGCCCTCGGAATCGAGGCCCGAGAGGGTGTAGGCATCGGTGTGGCAGATACCGGTGGCCATCAGCTCGACGAGAACCTCGCCGGCCTTGGGCCCCTCGATATCGATGGTCTCGATCGTGAGGGGCTTCTTGGCCTCCCACGCGACCGCGGCGCGCGTCTTCATCACGTGTTCCTATTGTCTGGACGATCACGGACGGCGTCGAACGGCCGACTCTTCGGCGCGCGACGCTCCAGGGCGGCACACCGAACGGTCCGAAAATCTGTCGCGTGTGTGATGCTTCTGGCGCCAGGATGCAACGTCTGCGTCCGCGTTTTACGGCGTGCGCCCGGCGTTCTGGCAGGTTCGGGGTGTGCGTCGCGTCCCGGACGCTTGAGCCACGCGCTGACGTCGCCGCGCATTCGTACCGTGCTATGACCCGGACCAGGGAGCTTGGCCGACGCACCACCTGTCGGCGGGAGCCGGTACCCGTTCCATCCGTTTCCGCGACACCGCCCGCAGCGTCGGCGTAGAGACGAGACGTCGGTTGGCTTACCCCGACTGTGCCGGCGCCTTTTTAGAGAAACCAAGGTTGCAGCTGCGTTAAGGTCCGAGGTGGTCTTGCGGACCCATTCCAGGGCCCATCAGGACATCCTGCCTGAGCACAAAACCGCGCCGTGGCCGCGACGGACCGTGTTGCGACCAGCTGAGAATTCCGAGACCGATTCCGTTGGCGTGGCAGTCCGGCTATCCACGATGGCGGCCGAGACCGCGGAGCCGATCTATGTCCGGGATCGTCAGGGCGAAGCTCGGGATACGGCCCGGGTCGGAACAGACGGTGCCGACTGCGTCACGGACCGACGTCACCGGCAGGGTGTGATCCCATCGTAGCGCGGCTCGGCCGCCTCGTTTCCGAAGCGCCGATCACTCCGCGTGATGGATGGCCAAGACGACCTGGGCTTGGCTGTATGGCTTCGGTACGAATTGACCGTGGTCTGGCACTTCCCGGTCGGAGAACCGATGCCGGCCGGAAGTCAGCACGAGACGAATATCGGGCCAGGTCCGGTGGACACGCTCTGACAGGGTCATGCCGCACATCGATCCTGGCATGTCGACATCGGTGAACAACACGCCAATGTCAGACCGATCATGCAGGATGAACCAGGCTTCGTCCGCATGGCGCGCTTCGATCACCGCGAAACCCGCATCCTCCAGTAACTCGACGGCGTTCAACCGCACGAGATCATCGTCCTCGACGACGAGAATGATGGACGATTCCGGGGCGCGCTCCAGCGACATGGCCGATCAACCGGCAAATCCGGAATCGGTTGCGCATCGGGATGGTGATTGCAAAACTGTCGCGTCAGTCTCCCGTCGCCGACAACGGAGCCCCGAACGAGGGAGCAAACCGGCCGACACGGGGTTCTGGATCCCGGCGGCAGAATCCCGCTTCTCGACCTTTGGCTTGTTCAGAACGCTCATGGCTGACGATCCCGCACTGACCGGTGACGAGTGGACGCTCGCCAGTTTTACCGGGGCGATACACCGGGGCGGGGTCGGTTTGTGGGCCTGGTCCCCGGAACGACGCCTGGCACAGCTTGACAGTTTGTGCCGGGCCTTTTGGGGGACGACTGAGCCTCTGGTGGGCATCGACACACTGTTCACCAAGGTCAATGCCGAGGATCGCCATGGGATGATGCTGGACTGGACGGCAAGCGCGACCGATCCGCAGCCTTACAGCTTCGACTTTCGCATCGGCGAGGGGGCCGAAGCACGCTGGATCTCCGCCCGCGGTGTCGGCGGCGATGCCGGCCGGGTGGGCGATTGGGTTCAGGCCATCTTCCTCGATATCACCGACCGCAAGCGCGCGGAGGAGGCCGAGCACTTGCTCACCGCCGAACTCGCGCACCGCGTCTCGAACATGTTTACGGTCGCCCGCGCCCTCACCGCCATCGTCGCTCGCGAGGCCAAATCGACCCCGCATTTCGCAGAGGACCTATCCCGGCGGTTCGGTGTCTTGCACGAGGCGACCACCTTGGCGACCCGTTCGCACAAGCTCGACCAAGGCAACGTCAGGCTGCGGGATCTCGCCGAGCGCATCCTGGCCCCCTACCAGCATGATGCCAACATCACAGTCGACGTCGAGGATGCTGCCGTGACCAGCTCCGACCGGATCAACGACTACGCGATGATCTTCCACGAACTCGCGACGAACTCAGCGAAGTATGGAGCGCTCTCGGCCGGGGGCAGGCTCACGCTGACCGGGCGCATCGACGGCGATGCCGTGAAACTGACGTGGGAGGAAGGGGCCGCACCATCCGGAGCGGCGAAGGCTGAAGGCACAGGGTTCGGCTCGCGTCTTCTCAAACAGACCATCGAGCGCAGCCTGAGGGGAAGCTTCCAGCGCATCATCGACGATGGCGGACTGCACTTCGCGATGGTCGTTCCGGTCAAATGAGGCTTTGGGCGACGTCGCGATGGCCTAACCTGGAGGTTATGGGCCGGTCGATACACGGGGATGGCCGTGAAGATTGATGCCGTTGCCCGACCGCGCGAGGGCACCCACAGTTTGCTTCGGCGAGCAGGGGACTGACCCCGGCAATCAGCGCCGCCGTCACGCGCGGCGGCGCCTAGGCTCGACAAGATCGCAGCCGCTGCGCCGGAAGGTATGCTCTTGGGCTTTCCTGTGGATCCACGCGCCGTCTCGGTCGGACAGCGATCGCGTTGCTTATAAGTCTGCCTACTTGCTGAGTTTCTTCATCCGGACGCCGCCGAACTGGCGGCGGAGCTGATGCGGGCCGACGAGCAGTTTAACCACGCTCATAAGATTGAATCGGTAGGCCGGTTCAGAGGCAGCGCAACGCACGTTATCGACGTTCGTGCCGGTTGCAGACCCCTAATTTGATCGTGTTGATTGGCAAGAACTGCCGTCAGATCATCGACCTAACGACAGTCACAGGAGGTGTGCTGAAGAGGAGCGTATGCCCGAAGCACTGTCTTAAGTGCCTCGGACATACGCCGTTCCTCTTATGAGCAGCCGGTCGTGCTTCCGCAGGTGTCGCACTTCAGGCATGTGCCGTTGCGGACCAGCGTGAAGTTCGCGCATTCCGGGCAGGCCTCGCCGACATAGCCTTTCATCTTCGCCTCGGCGCGGCGGTCGGCGACGGTCCGCTCCACCTTGGTGAAGGGAAGGGTGTCGGCGATCGTCTCGGACAGCCCGGCGACCGCCGGCTCGGCCTTTAGCGCCGAGGTGCCGTGGATCGCGTGGACCGTGCCGCCGGCCGGAGCCGTCTGGCCGGTGCTGGCGGCACCGACGCCGACCGTGCCGCCCGCCGGGCCGCCCTGGATCAGGGTGAGCCGGTCGGCCGAGCCGCGCAGCAGGCCGCGCGACACGATCGAGGAGGCCGGCGCGGGCTTGGGGCCCTCGCGGGTGGTGTCGGCCGCCTCGCCGCCGCCGATCACCGTGCCGCCGATCTCGGCGGGGCTGACATGGGCGAGGTCGGCGCGGCCGAGATACGAGACCGCCAGCTCCCGGAAGACGTAGTCCAGGAGGGAGGTCGCGTTCTTGATTGCATCGTTGCCCTGCACGAAGCCGGCCGGCTCGAACCGGGTGAACGTGAAGGCCTCGACATACTCCTCGAGCGGCACGCCGTACTGGAGGCCGAGCGAGATCGCGATGGCGAAGTTGTTCATCAGGCTCCGGAAGGTCGCGCCCTCCTTGTGCATGTCGATGAAGATCTCGCCGAGGCGTCCGTCGTCGTACTCGCCGGTGCGCAGGTAGACCTTGTGGCCGCCCACCACCGCCTTCTGGGTATAGCCCTTGCGCCGGGCCGGCAGCTTCTCGCGGGATCGAATGTGCTCGACCCGCTCGATCACCCGCTCGACGATCTTCTCGGCGATCTGGGCGGCCTTGGCCGCCGCCGGCGCCTGGATCAGGGCCTCCAGGGCGTCGTCGGCATCCTCGTCCTCATCGGCGATCAGGGCGGCGTTGAGCGGCTGCGACAGCTTCGAGCCGTCGCGGTAGAGGGCGTTCGCTTTGAGCGCCAGGGTCCAGGACAGGCGGTAGGCCGCCTTGCAATCCTCGACGGTGGCGTCGTTGGGCATGTTGATCGTCTTGGAGATCGCCCCCGAGATGAACGGCTGGGCCGCCGCCATCATGTGGATGTGGCTCTCCACCGAGAGGTAGCGCTTGCCGATGCGGCCGCACGGGTTGGCGCAATCGAACACCGGGTAGTGCTCGGGCTTGAGGCCCGGTGCGCCCTCCAGCGTCATCGCCCCGCAGATATGGGTGTTGGCGACCTCGATGTCCTTCTTCGAGAACCCCAGGAACGGCAGCAGCTCGAAGGTCGGGTCCGAGAGCTTCTCCGCCGGGACCTTGAGCGTCTGGATCAGGAAGTCGTCGCCCACCGTCCAGCGGTTGAACACGAACTTGATGTCGAAGGCCGACTTCAGGCCCTTCTCCACCGCGGCGATCTTGTCGTCGGTGAAGCCCTTGCCGCGTAGGGTCGTGGGGTTGATCGCCGGCGCCTGGCCCATGGAGCCGTGGCCGACCGCGTAGGCCTCGATCTCGGCGATCTCGGATTCGCGGTAGCCCAGCGCCCGCAGCGCGTCCGGCGCCGCCTGGTTGATGATCTTGAAGTAGCCGCCGCCGGCGAGCTTCTTGAACTTCACCAGGGCGAAGTCGGGCTCGATGCCGGTGGTGTCGCAATCCATCACGAGGCCGATCGTGCCGGTGGGCGCGATGACGGTCGTCTGGGCGTTGCGGTAGCCGTGTGTCTCGCCGAGCTGGAGCGCCCGGTCCCAGGCCGCGCGGGCATGGGCGCCGAGATTGTCCTGCGGGATGTTGGCGTGGTCCAGCGGCACCGGGGCGATGCTCAGGAACTCGTAGCCCTCGGCCTCGCCGTGGGCGGCGCGCCGGTGATTGCGGATCACCTTCAGCATCGCGTCGGCGTTGTCGTCGTAGGCCGGGAACGGCCCGAGCTCGGCCGCCATCTCGGCCGAGGTGGCGTAGGCGACACCGGTCATGATCGCGGTGAGGGCACCGGCCAGCGCCCGGCCCTCATGCGAGTCGTAGGGCAGGCCCATGGTCATCAGCAGGCCGCCGATATTGGCGTAGCCGAGGCCGAGCGTCCGGTAGCGGTAGGACAGCTCCGCGATCTCCTTGGACGGAAACTGCGCCATCATCACGGAGATCTCGAGCACCACCGTCCAGAGGCGGTTGAGATGCTCGAACGCCTCGACGTCGAACTGCTTGGTCTGCCGGTCGTACATCGTCAGCAGGTTGGCCGAGGCCAGGTTGCAGGCGGTGTCGTCCAGGAACATGTACTCGGAGCACGGGTTCGAGGCCCGGATCCGGCCGCCCGACGGGCAGGTGTGCCAGTCGTTCATCGTGGTGTTGAAGTGCAGGCCCGGGTCCGCCGAGGCCCAGGCGGCCTCGCCGATCTTCTCCCACAGGTCCCGCGCCTTCAGGGTCTTGGCGGTCTTGCCGGTGGTGCGCTGGGTGAGGTGCCAGTCGGCATCGGCGTCGACCGCCCGCAGGAAGTCGTCCGTGAGCGAGACCGAGTTGTTGGAGTTCTGGCCGGCGACCGTGAGGTAGGCCTCGGAATCCCAGTCGGTGTCGTAGACGGGGAAGTCGATCTTGGTGAAGCCCTGGCGGGCGAACTGGACGACGCGCTTGATGTAGGCATCCGGCACGGAGGCCTTGCGGGCGGCCTTGATCTCGCGCTTCAGGGCCGGGTTACGCTCCGCATCGAAGCAGGCATCACCCTCGGCCTCGCACTGGGTGCAGGCCTTCATGACCAGGCCGAGATGCTTGGACACGACCTTCGAGCCGGTCACCAGGGCGGCGACCTTCTGCTCTTCCTTCACCTTCCAGTCGATGAACGCCTCGATATCCGGGTGATCGATATCGACGATCACCATCTTGGCGGCCCGGCGTGTTGTACCGCCGGACTTGATCGCCCCGGCCGCCCGGTCGCCGATCTTGAGGAAGCTCATCAGGCCCGACGACTTGCCGCCGCCGCCGAGCTTCTCGTTCTCGCCGCGCAGCGCGGAGAAATTCGAGCCGGTGCCGGAGCCGTACTTGAACAGGCGCGCCTCGCGGACCCACAGGTCCATGATGCCGCCGTCGTTGACGAGGTCGTCCTGCACGCCCTGGATGAAGCAGGCATGCGGCTGCGGATGCTCGTAGCTGGAGGCCGAGCGGGTCAATTCACCGGTGCGGTAATCGCAGTAGAAATGGCCCTGGCTCGGGCCGTCGATGCCGTAGGCCCAGTGCAGGCCGGTGTTGAACCATTGCGGCGAGTTCGGCGCCACCATCTGCTTGGCCAGCATGTAGCGCAGCTCGTCGAAGAACGCGGAGGCGTCCTCCTCGGAGGAGAAGTAGCGGCCCTTCCAGCCCCAGTAGGTCCAGCAGCCGGCCAGGCGATCGAACACTTGCGTGGCCGAGGATTCCGAGCCGATGCGCTCCTCTTCCGGCAGCTCGACCAGGGCGGCCTCGTCGGCCACCGAGCGCCACAGGAAGGAGGGGACATCGTTCTCCTCGACCTTCTTCAAGCGAGCCGGCACGCCGGCCTTGCGGAAGTACTTCTGGGCCAGCACGTCGCTGGCGACCTGGCTCCAGCTCTCCGGCACGTCGATGCCGTCCAGGCGGAACACCACGGACCCGTCGGGATTGCGGATCTCGCTCAGGGCCTTGCGGAACGGAATGCCCGTGTAGGGCGACTGTCCGGCCGTGGTGTAGCGACGCTCGAACCGCATGAAACACACCTCTCCCGTCGGGACACGAATGTCCCGGCCCCGCTGGACGCAGGGTCGATACCCATTAAGGGGGTCGCGTTCACCCGCCCCCGGAAACCAGGCGCGTGGCGAGTCAGCGAAGATGATTCTAGGGCCGGTCGAACCTGCCGAAACGCACCACAGGGGCGGCGCGACCGATGCAGAGACATTACCGCCGTGATCGCTCTCACGTCAACAAGTGGTGTGCGGGCGACCGGTTCCCCGCTAGATGTTGTGCCGGCTCGCATAAACCTGTGGATATCCGGGGCACCCCGGATAAGTGCCCTTCCCGCATTCGGGATTCGGATCGGAAAAATTTTCGATCCACACCCTAAAGTAGAGGCACTTTAGCGCAGCTTGTGAATAGCCGACTGATGTCCGAGGCCGGCGTTGCCGCGCAGCGACAGTTGGGCCGAACCGCTGGACTCGTGGGCGCGCGCTCACCATAACGGCCCCACGATGCGCCTGCGCGGCGCGGCTTGAAACCGGGACCGGCGATGGCGCTGAAGGACACTTTGCTGCGCGTCTTCACGTGGTGGAACGGCCAGACCGTTTCGCTGGCGCTCCAGACCGCGCGTACCGGCATCTTCGTCGGCGAGGACGATTTCGGAAACAAGTATTACAAGGCCGAAGGCGCGTTGATCGACCGCTCGGTCGGCTCCGAGCGGCGCTGGGTGGTCTATAACGGCTACGCCGATGCCTCGAAGGTGCCGCCGGGCTGGCGCGGCTGGCTCTGCCACAATGTCGATCTCGCCCCCAGCGAGGAAGACTACAAGCCCCGCGCCTGGCAGCAGCCCCACGTCGAGAATCAGACCGGTACGGCCAACGCCTACCGGCCGCAGGGCTCGCAGCTCTCCTGGGGCTCCCGGGCAGCCGCAACCGGCGATTACGTCTCCTGGACGCCCGGCGACTAGGCTTGCGGCTCCGGCGCCCTTTTGCCGCCACCGTTCCGGTGTTCACCTCAGAGCTATCCGATCCGACCGCCGCGCCCGTGACGGCGCGACCGGCCTCTCTCTAGAGCCTCGCCCCGGACTCGGGCCGGAGCCCTGGAGTCCTTGTTTCGCATCGTCGTCGTCCGAAGGCCGGCCGCCACCGTTCGGGACGATGCCTTAGGGGTCCGAGCCTTGAGCCGCACCAAAGCCCTCGCACGCCCCGCTCTCGCCGTCAGTCTGGCGCTCGCCCTCTGCGTCGGGCCGGCCGCGGCAGACAAGATCAAGAACCCAACCGCGGTCTTTTCTGGCCTCGACAAGATCACCGGCCGCATCGTGTCCTTCGAGGTCGCGGTGGACGAGACCGTGCAGTTCGGCTCCCTGCAGATGACCCCGCGGGTCTGCTACACCCGGCCGCCAACCGAGAGCGCCAAGACCACGGCCTTCCTCGAGGTCGACGAGGTCACGCTCGACAACAAGTATCGCCGCATCTTCACCGGGTGGATGTTCGCGTCGAGCCCGGGCCTGCACGCGATCGAGCACCCGATCTACGATGTCTGGCTGGTCGACTGCAAAGGCGGCAGCGATGTGATCGCCGAGGCGAAGGAGCAGGAGGACGTGCCGGCGGTGGCCGCCAAGCCGGAGCGGACGAAGCGCGCCGGCCGGGATTCGACGAAGACCGCTCAGCAGCTCAACGCCGCCGGCCAGGTCGATGTCGAAGCACCGCGCGGTGTGCCGGTCCAGCCGCGCCAGAAGCCCTCGCGCAAGTTCTTCCCGTCGAACGAGGGCCCGGCGCCGGCCCCCCCAGCCCCGCCGCAGCCGCAGAACCTGTTCGACGCGCTCTTCCGCTAGGTCTCGCCGACGCCCAGAGCGGACAGGACCTGCGCGCCCGGCACGGAGCCGTCGCAGGGCCAGACGTTCCAATCCGCGACCTGGTCGAGGGCCGCCGCCAGCCGCCGCTTGTAGATGTGCCGGGGCAGTTCCTCGGCACCGAACTGCGTGAGGTGGTCGGTCACGAACTGCGTGTCGGCGAGCCGGTAGCCGCCGGCGCGCAGGCGG
This sequence comes from Methylobacterium sp. J-001, assembly GCF_022829565.1. Lineage (NCBI taxonomy): Bacteria > Pseudomonadati > Pseudomonadota > Alphaproteobacteria > Hyphomicrobiales > Methylobacteriaceae > Methylobacterium > Methylobacterium sp. J-001. The sequence goes on along the minus strand of NZ_JAKSYN010000169.1, from coordinate 45,069 downwards.
GCCATCAGGTGGACGAGGGCGACCTTCGAGGCGTCGCGCACCTCGTGGAACATGCTCTCGCCGAAGAACGCCGCGCCCAGCGAGACGCCGTAGAGGCCGCCGACGAGACGGCGCTCCTCCCCCGCATAGACCTCGACGGTGTGGACGTGGCCGATGTCGAACAGGGCGCCATAGAGTTCGCGGATCCGGCCATTGATCCAGGTCTTCTCGCTGTCCCGGCGCGGCGCGGCGCAGCCGTTGATCACCCCGTCGAAATCGGTGTCGCACCGGATTTCGAACTGGTCGGAGCGGACCGTCCGGGCGAGGCGGCGCGACACCCGGAACCCGTCCAGCGGCAGGACCCCGCGCGCCCGCGGCTCGACCCAGTACAGGGTCGGGTCGGTGGCATCCTCCGCCATAGGAAAGATGCCCGCCGCGTAGGCTTTGAGCAGGATCTCGGGGGTGATGTCCACGCGGGTCGGATCGTGCATGGGGCGAGTGTCGCGCGGGGCCGGTCCAAATGCCAGGGCCTGCATCGGCCGCGATCGCCGCAAGGGCGACGACGCTCCCCCGTCGGGATCAGACCTTCATGCCGCCGGCGTCGAGGAAATGCTCGAGCCAGTGGATGTCGTAGAGGCCGTTCTGGACGTCCGGATTGCGGACCAGGGTGCGGAACAGCGGCAGGGTGGTGTCGATGCCGTCGATCACGAACTCGTCCAGCGCCCGGCGCAGGCGCATCAGGCACTCGTTGCGGGTGCGCCCGTGCACGATGAGCTTGCCGATCAGCGAGTCGTAATGCGGCGGGATGCGGTAGCCCTGGAAGGCTGCCGAATCGACCCGGACGCCGAGGCCGCCGGGGGTGTGGTAATGGGTGATCTGGCCGGGGGAGGGCCGGAAGGTCTCGGGGTGCTCGGCGTTGATCCGGCACTCGATGGCGTGGCCCTCGACCTTGATGTCGGATTGCGAGACCGAGAGCGGGCCGCCGGAGGCGACCTGGATCTGCTCGATGACCAGATCGATCCCGGTGATCATCTCGGTCACGGGATGCTCGACCTGGATCCGGGTGTTCATCTCGATGAAGTAGAACTTCCCGTCCTCGTACAGGAACTCCACGGTTCCGGCGCCGAGATAGCCCAACTCCTTCATGGCGTTGGCGCAGATGCCGCCGATCTCGGCGCGCATCGACTCGTTGAGCGCGGGCGAGCCGCCTTCCTCCCAGACCTTCTGGTGACGGCGCTGCAGCGAGCAATCGCGCTCGGCGAGATGCACCGCGCCGCCGCGGCCGTCACCCAGCACCTGCACCTCGATGTGCCGCGGCTTCTCCAGGTACTTCTCCAGATAGACCGCATCGTCGCCGAAGGCAGCCTTGGCCTCGGAGCGGGCCATGCCGAGCGCCTGCTCCAGCTCGGCCTCGGTGCGGGCGACCTTCATGCCGCGCCCGCCGCCGCCGGCCGCCGCCTTCACCAGGACGGGATAGCCGATCCCGGCCGCCACGCGCTTGGCCTCGTCGGCATCCTCGATTCCGCCGTCGGAGCCCGGCACGCAGGGGATGCCGAGTTTCACGGCCGTACGCTTGGCCTCGATCTTGTCGCCCATGGTGCGGATATGCTGCGCCTTGGGGCCGATGAAGCAGATCTGGTGATGGGCCAGCACCTCGGCGAAGCGGGCGTTCTCCGACAGGAAGCCGTAGCCCGGATGCACCGCATCGGCGCCGGTTATCTCGCAGGCCGCGATGATCGACGGGATGTTCAGGTAGCTGTCCCGTGCGGCGGGCGGCCCGATGCAGACGCTCTCGTCGGCCAGCCGGACATGCATGGCGTCGGCGTCGGCGGTGGAATGGACCGCCACTGTGGCGATCCCGAGTTCCTTCGCCGCCCGCAGGATGCGCAGGGCGATCTCGCCGCGGTTCGCGATCAGGATCTTGTCGAACATCGAACCCTTAGAGCGTCCAGGCGATCCGACGGGACCGCGCAGGATGATCTATCCTCTTGTTGCGCGACGTTTTCCAGGCCCGAAGCGGCAGCCGGTTCGGCGGAAGACGCCCAGAACCCCCTGCGCCGGAGCGATCACAGCCGCGTGGCGGGATGCGGAGCAGGGCGTGGAGCGGACGTTCAGCTTCGGACGCCGCTCACGCGATGACGAGCAGCGCCTCGCCGAACTCGACCGGCTGGCCGTCCTCGACGAAGATCGCCGTGACCGTGCCGGCGCGGGGCGCGACGATCTCGTTGAAGGTCTTCATCGCCTCGATGAGGAGCAGCTTGTCGCCAGCCTCGACCTTCGAGCCGATATCGATGAAGGCCTTGGCCTCCGGGGAGGGGCGCAGATAGGCGGTCCCGACCATCGGGGACGGCACCGAACCGGGATGCGCGCGGGCCGGCTCGGCCGGCGCGAGGGCGCCGGTCGGCGGAGCCACGGGGGGCGCCGCCACGGCGGCGACCGGCGCGGGCGCCGCGACCTGGACGTTCACGGGCTCGAGCCGCCGCACGACGCGGATGCGCAGGTCGCCCTTCTCGACCTCGATCTCGGACAAGCCGGTCTCGGTGACGAGGTTGGCGAGTTCGCGGACGAGCTCGGAGTCGATGGGTTCGTTCTTAGGCATCCGGCCTTCTTCGTATCGCGCCGCCGCGGTCGGTTCATCCGGCATACGCACTGGCACTCGATCACAGCCTTGCGGCTGGCGGCTCTTAGACGAAGGCGGCCCGGCGCGACAAGGCCGCGCAGTCCGCCATCCGCCGGTCGGAAGCTACGGCGGCGCGCCTCAGCAGGAGGCGTGGCCGCACTGGCGCACATCCGCGATGGTCTTGCGGATCGGATCGACGCCGACGGCGCCCGGAATCACCTCGTCGCCGATGATGAAGGCCGGGGTGCCGGAGAGGCCGAGCCGGTCGCCCAGCCCGCGATTCTCACTGAGCGCGGCCTTCACCTCGGGGGAGGCCATGTCCTTCTGCAGCTTGGTCGTATCAGCGCCGAGGTCCTTGGCGACCTGGATCGCCCGGGCGCCGTTCACCCGGCCCTTGGTCTCGAGCAGCTTCTGGTGAAACTCGAACAGCTTGTCACCCTTGAGCTGCTGACGCACCGCGATGGCGACCTGGCTCGCCTCGAGCGATTCCGGACCGAGCACCGGGAAGTCCTTGATCACCACCCGCAACTTCGGGTCGGTCTTGATCAGGGTCTGCACGTCAACCAGCGCCTTGCGGCAATAGCCGCAATTGTAGTCGAAGAACTCGACCAGCGTGACGTCGCCCGCCGGGTTGCCGGCGACCACGTCATGCGGGCCGTTCACGAGGGCCTCGCGGGCCTCCTTGAGGGCCGCCGTCTGGGCAAGGCGCTGCGTCTCCGCCTGCTGCTTCTCGGCCTCGGCCAGCGCCTCCTGCAACACCTCCGGGTGCTTGATCAGGTAATCCTTGACGATCGCCTCGATGCCGGCGCGCTGCGCGTCCGTGAACGGGGCGGCCGCCGGAGCGGCGGATGGGGTGGCGTCCTGCGCCGAAGCCGGGACGGCGGCGAGACCGAGCGCCAGGGCCAGCGCGGGCAGGGAGCGGTTTAAGAGCATGGATCCTCGCTTGCGCGGCAGGCCGGCCCGCGCGTGGCGCGAGCGGTAGGCCGTGGGTTAGGCGTTTTCGCGGCGCCGGGTCAAATCACGTGAGCGGCACGCGAATCCTGCCCGCCGAACGCAACCCGGTCCGATATGCCCAAGCTGTTCCGCGCCTTCTGGCTGCGTCCGCATCTGCTCTGCGCGATCGTGGTGGCGATCGTCGCCACACTGCTGGCGCCGGGCCTCGATCCGGGCATGCGGCTGCTCACCGGCTGGTGCGCCGGCGTTATCGTCCATGCGGTCTTGGTCGTGCGCCGGGCCACCGGGCAGACCCGGGACGCGATGCGCCGCGAGGCCGCCCGCCTCGACGACAGCGCGGGGGTGATCACGGTTTTCGCCCTGCTGGCGGCGGCGGCCAGCCTCGGTTCGGTAGCGGTGCTGGTGGTCGGCGGTCGCATCGCCGGGACGGGCGAGCGCTACGCCCTGGCGCTCGCGGGCATGAGCCTGCTCTGCACCTGGGTGTTCGTGCAGATGATCTTCACGGTGCACTACGCCCACGTCTACTACGGCACCGAGGATGCGGCAGGCGGCGAGCGCGGCGGGCTGGACTTCCACGGCGAGACCGAGCCGGATTTCTGGGATTTTCTGTACTTCACTGTGACCATCGGGGCGGCGGCGGCCACCTCCGACACCAATCTGACCAGCAAGCGGATGCGCAGGATCGCGACCGTGCAGACCGTCGGCGCCTATCTGTTCAACACCGGCATCCTGGCACTCGTGGTCAACATGGCCGCGGGCCTCGCGCCGCACTGACGCCGGTTGAGGCCGGGGCCGCCAGGGTCTAACCCCGGCGCTCCGCATGACCCGCTCGCGCGCACCCGTCAGGACCGCATGATTCCGATCTCCCGCCGGGCCGCCGCCGTCCAGCCGTTCCTCGCCATGGACGTCATGGCCGCCGCCGCCGCCAAGGCCCGGCGCGGCGACGACGTGGTGCGCATGGAGGTCGGCCAGCCCTCGGCGCCGGCCCCGCGGGCCGTGATCGCGGCGGCGCAGGCGGCGCTCGCCGCCGGCCGCGTGCCCTATACCGAGGCGCTCGGCCTGCCGGCCCTGCGGGAGCGGATCGCCCGGGATTACGCCGAGCGCCACGGCGTGGCGGTGAGTCCGGAGCGGGTGGTGATCACCACCGGATCCTCGGCCGGATTCGTGCTGGCCTTCATGAGCCTGTTCGATGCCGGCGCGCGGGTGGCGGTGCCGCAGCCCGGCTACCCGGCCTATCGCAGCATCCTGGCGTCCCTCGACCTCGTGCCGGCCCCGATGGTGTTGCGCGAAGCGGACCGCTTCGCCCCGACCCCCGCCCTGCTGCGCGAGACCCATGCCCGCGCCCCGGTGGCCGGCGCCCTGGTGATGAGCCCGGCCAACCCCTCCGGCACGGTGATCACGGAAGACGCCTTGCGCGACCTCTGCGCAGCCACCCGTGAACTTGGCCTGCCGCTGATCTCGGACGAGATCTATCACGGCCTCAGCTACGGGCTGCCGACCGTCACCGCCCTGCGGTTCGATCCCGACGCGGTGGTGATCAACTCGTTCTCGAAATATCACTGCATGACCGGCTGGCGCGTCGGCTGGATGGTCGTGCCGGAGGCCCTGGTCCGCCCGATCGAGCGGCTCGCGCAGAATCTGTACATCTCGGCGCCCTACCTCTCGCAGGTCGGCGCGCTGGCGGCCCTCGACGCCGCGGACGAACTCGACGCCGTGCGCGACGGCTATGCCCGCAACCGGGCGATCCTGCTCGACGCGCTCCCCGGCCTCGGCCTCGGGCGCGTGCATCCGGCCGACGGGGCCTTCTATCTCTACGCGGACGTGGCGAACCTCACCAACGACGCCACGAGCTTCTGCCGGCGCATGCTGGACGAGGCCAACGTCGCCGCGACCCAGGGGCTCGATTTCGACCCGGATCTCGGCCACCACCACGTCCGGTTCTCGTTCGCCGGCTCCGAAGCCGAATGCCACGAGGCGGTGGCGCGGCTGCGGACGTGGCTGCGCTAACCCCTCACGCCACCGCGACCGGCACCAGGGCGCGGACCGCCTCGGCGAGATCCGAGAAATGCTCGATCACCCGGTCGGGCCCCAGCTCGGTCACCGGCACGTCGGTGTAGCCGAAGGTCACCGCCACCACCGGGATGCCGGCGGCCTTCGCGGTGTCGATGTCGGTGCGGGAATCGCCGACCATCACGGCCCGGGCCGGGTCGCCCCCGGCGCGCGCGATCGTGCCGGTGAGATGGCTCGGATCGGGCTTGTAGGCCGGGAAGGTGTCGCGCCCGCAGATCGCCGCGAATCGGTGGCCGATGCCGAGCAGGCGCAACAGCTCCACCGACTGGCCCTCGAACTTGTTGGTGCAGACCGCCAGCCGGAAGCCCGCCGCCTCCAGGGTATCGAGCGCCTCGACCACCCCGGGATAGAGATGCGACGTGTCGGCGAGATGCTCGCCGTAATGGGCGATGAAGGCCTCGAACAGCCGCTCGTGATCCTCCGGCGCGAGCGCGCGGCCCTCCGCCTCGAAGCCCCGCCGGATCAGCGCCTTGGCGCCGGCGCCGATCAGGCCGCGGGCCTGGGACAGGGGCAGTTCGGCCAGGCCTTCGCGCTTCATCAGCACGTTGAGGGTGCCGATCAGGTCGCCCGCAGTCTCGGCCAGCGTTCCGTCCAGGTCGAACACGGCGATCGGCGGGCGGGTCGTCGGTTCGGCGGGCATCCGGTCGGGCTCCTGTTGGCGTACGGCCTCGCTAAAGGGGGGCGGCGTCGGCGGCAAGGCGGCGCGGCGCCCCACACTCGCCCGAAAGCCCAGCGAAAGGCGGAGCGCGTCAGCTCCCGGATCCCGCGATGAAACCGTCTCTCCCCCTTCTCGCCCTCTGCCTCGCGCTGGCCAGCGCGCCGGTCGCCGCGGCCTCGTTCGAGTTCGTGCCCGCGCCCCAGACCGACCTGAACCGCATGTACCGGGTCGACAAGGTCACCGGCGAGGTGACCTCCTGCCAGTACGGGCTGCAGGAATCGGCCGGCGGCATCGGCCAGACCGTCTGCTTCGGCCCCGGGGAGGGCGCCGGTGCGCAGACGCCGTCGGAATACGGTTTGGTCGCGAGCCGCCACACCCGCGAAGCCGGTGTGTTCCGGGTCAATTACCGGACCGGCGAGATGAGCATCTGCTTCGTGCTGGTGAAGAAGGAGCAGGTGGTGTGTACCCAGCAGGCCAAGCCCGGCGCCGAGGCGGCTTCCGACGCGCCCCTGACCGGACCGGCGCCCGGACGCGCCGGCGCCAGCGCCACGCCCGCACAGGGTGGCCGCTTTTGAAGCCAGGCGCACTGGGGAGGCGTTCCGGTCCGCCCTGCGGCGTGCTACGGGCCGCCCGACTGCTTCAGGAAGGCCGGTTGCCCCGCATGCGCGACATCTCGATCCACCCCATCGCCCGGGCAGCCGGGCTTTGAGCGGGCCGGACCTGCGCCGGGCGGCGGCCATGCGCGCCCTCGACCTGATTGAGCCCGGGATGCGGCTCGGCCTCGGCACCGGCTCCACCGCGGCGGCCTTCGTGGGCCTGCTCGGCGAACGGGTCCGCGACGGCCTCGACATCGTCGGTGTGCCGACCTCCGAGGCGACGCGCCTTCAGGCCGAGGGTCTCGGCATCCGCCTCGCGACCCTGGACGACTTGCCCGAGCTCGATCTGACCATCGACGGCGCCGACGAGGTCGACGACCAGCTGCGCCTGATCAAGGGCGGCGGCGCCGCGCTCCTGCGGGAGAAGATCGTCGCTTGCGCCAGCCGCCGGATGGTCGTGATCGCCGACGCGGCCAAGCACGTCGCCCGGCTCGGCGCCTTCCCGCTGCCGATCGAGGTGAATCGGTTCGGCCTCACCGCCACGCACCGCGCGGTCGAGGCGGCCGTCGCTCGGGTGGGCTGCACCGGCCCGGTCCGGCTGCGGCTCGATCCGGCCGGCAAGCCGATCGTCACCGATGGCGGCCACCACATCCTCGACGCCCATCTCGGCGCCATCCCCGATCCCGACGCCCTCGGCGCCGCCCTCTGGACCGTGCCGGGCGTGGTCGAGCACGGCCTGTTCCTCGGCATCGCCGATGCCGCGATCCTGGCGGCGGACCGGGGCGGGCAGGCCGAGGTCACCGTTCTCGGCAGCTTGGTCTGAAGCGCCATACTCCTCGCAGGAACGTTCAGCATGTCCCGACGCCTCACCGCCGCGCTCGGCCTCGCCCTCGCCGCGGTCATGATTTTCCCGCACGCCGTGTCGGCCCAGACGAACAAGCCGGCCCCGGCCAAGCCGGCGCCCGCGAAGCCGGCGGCGCAGCCGAACACCCCGGCCGCCGCGACGCCGACCTACACGGCGAGCCACCTGGCGCTCGCCCGCGAGGTGATGCTCAGCTCCGGCATCGCCCGCTCGTTCGATTCGGTGCTGCCGGCCTTTGCCGATCAGATCCGCAAGCAGACGGTGACCCGGCCCGAGCTGACCAAGGATCTCGACGAGGTTCTGGTGTCGCTCCAGCCCGAGATGGAGCTGCAGAAGCAACGCATGATCGACATCGCCGCCCGCACCTACGCAGCGAAGTTCCCGGAGCCGGAGCTGAAGGAGATCGCGACCTTCTTCCGCTCGCCCGCCGGCAAGCACTACGTCGAGGCCCAGCCGCAGCTCCTCGACGAGATGGTGCAGGAGATGCAGGACTGGACGCAGGAAGTGTCTGAATACGTCATGGTCCGGGTGCGCGCCGAGATGGGCAAGCGCGGCCATCAGCTGCAGTGAGGGGGCTTTCGGCGGATCGACCGTCGCGCCTCTGATCTCGGCCAGCGCATTCCTACCGTCGCCCTCATCCTGAGGTGCCGGAGCGAAGCGGAGGCCTTGAAGGAGCCCTTTCGAGAATCGCAGAGCCTTCTGGAGAGCTCCTTCGAGGCTCGCTGTGCTCGCACCTCGGCCCATCCAGGCCGGGACCTGCCCCCTCTCCCGTGCGGACTTGCAGATTCACAGATTGGCTTTTAGGCTTTCTTCCTCGACAAGCCTCTGAAACACAACGCGTTTCCCCTCCCCCTTGCGGGGAGGGGGCAGGGGTGGGGGTGGTGCCGGATCACGCGTGACGGTGCCGTCTGAACCCCCCCACCTCCAGCTCCTCCTCGCAAGGGGGAGGAGAGAGCGTCCTGCCTTTCACCATGCGATGTGTAGCCGTCTCCGCCGCATGATGGGGATGCTTTGGACATCCGATGCCGTTGAACCCCATGCCGGCGAGCGCGCACGGTCAGACACGTTCCGCGCGGACGACGAACCGCCTCTACGCAGCAGGCGCGGCCCTGCTCGCCGTCCTGCCGCTGGCGATGGTGCTCGCCAATCGGTCGAGCCCGGCTTTTCTCGGCCTCGCCGCGCTCGCCTTCCTGGCCGGGCGCTTATTCGAGGATCGCCGCACCCTCCCGTCACGCCTCCTCGCCCCGCTCGGAACACCGCTCGGCCTTGCGGCGCTCGCGTTCCTGGCCTGGTGCCTCGTATCCTTCGCCTGGACGCCGTTCCCCAGCGCATCGCTGCGGGTGCTCGGTGAGTTCCTGCCCACCCTGATCGCCGCCTACCTGCTGACCTGTCTCGCTCCCGGGCGGATCCCGGCCTTCGCGCCCCGCCTCGCAGCAGGGGCGATCGTGCTGGCAGGCTTGATCATCGCGGTCGACCTCGCCTCCGATCTCGCCCTGGAGCGGGCGCTCGGGCACCGGATGGCCGCCTTCGTCCACAACCGGCCGGCCCTGACGCTCGATCTCGTCGCCGGCCCCGTAGCCCTCGTGCTGTGGCGGATCCGGGCCCGGGGCCTCGCTTTCGCCACCCTGGCCTTCGCGGCGCTCGGCGTGCTTCGCTCGATCAGCGGCGCCGCCCAGCTCGGCCTCCTGGCCGGGGCCGGGCTGTTCGGCTTGGCCCGGCTGCTACCGGTGCGAGCCGGGATCGGGCTCGCGGGACTCGGCCTCGGTCTCGCCGTGGCGCTCGCCCCGGTGGAGGGGGACCTGCTCGCGAAGGTCATGCCCGAGGCGGCGCATGAGCGCCTGGTCCAGTCGTCGTCCCGGGCGCGGGTCGCCATCGCCCGCAGCTTCGGCGCCGTGGTGGCGGCCGATCCGTGGCGCGGGGCCGGCTTCGGGACCAGCGCGCGCTTCGCCGAGACCCCGGTGGCCGGGACGGTCGCGCCGGAGATGCGGGTCCTCCTCGGGGTCGGCCACCCGCATAACAGCTTCCTGCAGGCCTGGGCCGAGCTGGGATTGCCCGGCGCGCTCCTCGGCGCACTGGTCCTGCTGCTGATGCTCGGCCGCGTCGCCGCCCTGCCGCAGCCGGATCGTGCCGCGGCACTCGGTCTCGTCGCCTGCGCGGCCGCCATCGCGTTCGTCGAGCACAATGGCTGGGCGGCGTGGTGGACGGCCGGGCTCGGCGCTGCCATCACCTGGATGCGCGAGGCGGCGACGCTTCGCACCGAGACGAGATCCGAGATGGACGACCCCGCATGAGCGCCTACGACGTCGACCTCTTCGTCATCGGCGGCGGTTCGGGGGGCGTCCGCGCCGCCCGGATCGCGTCCGGCTACGGCGCCAGGGTCATGCTGGCCGAGGAATACCGGGTCGGCGGCACCTGCGTGATCCGCGGCTGCGTTCCGAAGAAGCTGATGGTCTATGCCGGCCGTTTCGCCGACGATTTCGAGGACGCCGCGGGCTTCGGCTGGACGATCGAGAACGCGCGTTTCGACTGGAGCGTGCTCAAGCAGCGGCGCGACGCCGAGGTGACGCGCCTCGAAGGCATCTACGACACCAACCTGATCCGCGCCGGCGTCGAGATCGTGCCCGAGCGCGCCGTGATCGCGGATCCGCACACGATCCGCCTGCTCGGCTCGAACCGGACCGTGCGGGCCGAGCGGATCCTGATCGCTGTCGGCGCGCACCCGGTCATGGAACCCGCGGTGCCGGGAATCGAGCTGGCGATCACCTCCAACGAGGTGTTCGAGCTTGAGAACCTGCCCGAGCGTATCCTGGTGATCGGCGGCGGCTACATCGCGGTGGAGTTCGCGGGCGTGTTCGCGGCGCTTGGCAGCCGCACGACCCTGCTCCACCGAGGCGACCGGCTGCTGCGCGGCTTCGACGACGAGGTCCGCGACGCCCTCGCCGAGGCCTATGGGCGGCGCATGGACCTGAAGCTCGGCCGCACTCTGACGCGGATCGAGAAGCGCGACGACGGCCTGTGCGCCCGCCTCGACGACGGCTCGGAGATCGTCTGCGATCAGGTGCTGGTGGCCACGGGCCGGCGCCCGAACGTCACCGGGCTCGGCCTCGACACGGTCGGGATCGAGACCGACGCCGTCGGGGCGATCCCGGTGGATGCCTATTCACAGACTCCGGTCCCGTCGATCTACGCGGTGGGCGACGTCACCAACCGGGCCAACCTGACCCCGGTGGCGATCCGCGAGGGCCACGCCTTCGCCGACACGGTCTATGGCGGCAAGCCGTCCTGCGTCGATCACCGGCTGATCCCGACCGCCGTCTTCTCGACCCCCGAGATCGGCATCGTCGGCCACACCGAGGCCGCCGCGCGGGAGATCTACGGCAAGATCGACGTTTACAAGTCGCGGTTCCGGCCGATGAAGGCCACGCTCTCCGGGCGCGAGGAGCGGATCCTCATGAAAGTGCTGGTCGATTGCGCCACCGATCGCGTGGTCGGCGTCCACATCTTCGGGCACGATGCCGGGGAGGTGATCCAGGCGGTGGGCATCGCCGTCACCATGGGTGCCACCAAGGCGGATTTCGACCGCACCATCGCGGTCCATCCGACGGCCGCCGAGGAGCTCGTGACGATGCGGGTGCCGGAGGTGACCAAGCATCCCGTAGGGGTCGGTTAAGTTCAGCAGGTCGCGGGGTCTCGACGCGGTGCGCGGCCGAGCCATATCAGGGTCATGGGTAAGCAGGGCGCAGGGAAGAACGAACGCGAGGACGACGCGCACGCGCGTCGCCAGGCGATCATCGACGGCCTGCTGGCCGACGCCTTGCGGCCGGCTTTCACCTACCGGGCCCCGAGCCACGACGCGCTGCCCGCCGATATCCGGCGGGCGATCGACCGGCTGCTGGCCAAGGCCGAGACCCAGCGCAGCCGCTGCCTGACCTACGACGACCTCGAAGAAGCGCTCCCGCCCCGCGACGTCTCCGCGGAGGATCTGGAGGCGATCTTCTGGATCCTGGCCGAGCACGGGATCGAGGTCGAGGACGGCGAAGCCTGAGGCCGAAGCGGGCGCGCATCGGCGATCGGCCGATCACGGGACACGCCGCGGCGCGGGAATCCTGCCCTGACTCTGCTTCAGGCTCCGGCCTGCCCTCAGGAATCCGGCACTCGCAAGGGCCCGGGAACCTCTCTATAAGCCGCGCTTCGCGCGTCATGCGCGATCGCACGACGAACGTGCGCGGAGAGAGGTCATGGCCGAGCGTTGGACACCGAAGAACTGGCGGAACCTGCCGATCCAGCAGGTCCCGGCCTATCCGGATTCGGCGGCGCTGCAGGCGGTCGAGACCCAGATCGCGAGTTTTCCGCCGCTGGTGTTTGCCGGTGAGGCCCGCAAGCTGAAGACTGCGCTCGGACGCGTCGCGGCGGGCGAAGCCTTCCTGCTTCAGGGTGGTGACTGCGCCGAGAGCTTCGACGAGCATTCGGCCGACAACATCCGCGATTTCTTCCGGGTGTTCCTGCAGATGGCGATGGTGCTGACCTTCGCGGGCGGCTCGCCCGTGGTGAAGGTCGGGCGCATCGCCGGGCAGTTCGCCAAGCCACGCTCCTCGCCCACCGAGACCCTCGACGGGGTCAGCCTGCCGAGCTACCGCGGCGACATCGTCAACGGCATCGGCTTCAGCGAGGAGGCCCGCATTCCGGACCCGCGCCGGCAGCTCGAGGCCTACCGGCAATCGGCCGCGACCCTGAATTTGCTGCGCGCCTTCGCCACCGGCGGCTACGCCAACCTGGAGAACGCGCATCGCTGGATGCTGGGCTTCGTGAAGGATTCGCCGCAATCCTCGCGCTACCAGGATGTCGCCGGCCGCATGACCGACGCGCTCGACTTCATGCGGGCGATCGGCATCAACCCGGAGACGCATCCGGAGGTGCGGACCACCGATTTCTACACCAGCCACGAGGCCCTGCTGCTCGGCTACGAGGAGGCGCTGACCCGCGTCGACTCGACCACCGGCGATTGGTACGCGACCTCCGGACACATGCTGTGGATCGGCGACCGCACCCGGCAGCCGGATCATGCCCACGTGGAATATGCCCGCGGGATCAAGAACCCGATCGGCCTGAAATGCGGCCCGTCCATGCAGGCGGACGGCCTGATCCGGCTGATCGACCTGCTCAACCCGGAGAACGAGCCCGGCCGGCTCAGCCTGATCTGCCGCTTCGGCGCCGACAAGGTCGGCGAGCACCTGCCGGGCCTGATCCGGGCCGTCGAGCGGGAAGGGCGGTCCGTGGTCTGGATTTGCGACCCGATGCACGGCAACACCGTGTCGGCGGGCCGCTACAAGACCCGGCCGTTCGACCGGGTGATGCAGGAGATCGAGGGCTTCTTCGGGGTCCACCGGGCCGAGGGCACGATCGCGGGCGGCATCCATCTCGAGATGACCGGCAAGGACGTGACCGAATGCACCGGCGGCGCCCGGGCGCTCACCGCCGACGACCTGCAGGACCGCTACCACACCTACTGTGACCCGCGCCTCAACGCGGAGCAGGCGCTGGAAGTGGCGTTCCGCACCGCCGAGCTGGTCAAGGCCGAGCGCAGCCACGTGGAGCGCCCGCGCCTCGACGCGGCGGAGTAGGGGACGCCGTTCGGTCTGTGCGGGCTGCGATGCTCAGGCATCGCGGCCGGATGAGGAGCCAGGCCAACCCCAAGCGAGTCTCCCTCCCCCGCAAAGGGGGGAGGGAGAGCCGCGGTGTCGCCCATGTCTCCTGCCGACCTCGATGTTTAAATCCGCCATCCTGAACCTGGGAGGGGCCCCTCACGCGACCGCTTCGGCAGCGCCGTTCCAGCGGTTGATCACCTCGGCCACTTGCGAGACCGGGACCGGGCGGCTGATCAGGTAGCCCTGGACCTCGTCGCAGCCCTCGGCGCGCAGATGCGCGAGCTGCGCCTCGGTCTCCACGCCCTCGGCGGTGGTGGTCATGCCGAGGCTGGAGCCCAGCCCGATCACCGCCCGGACGATGAAGTCGGTCCCGTCCTTCACGCACAGGTCGCGGACGAAGGACTGGTCGATCTTGATCTTGTCGAACGGGAAGCTGCGCAGGTAGCTCAGCGACGAGTAGCCGGTGCCGAAATCGTCCATCGAGACCCGTACGCCCAGCGCTTTCAGGCTGTGCAGGATCGCCGTGGTCGCCCCGGGATTGGCCACTAGCACCGATTCGGTGATCTCCAGCTCCAGGCGGCGGCCGGGCAGCCCGGTCCGGCGCAGGGCCTCGCGCACCGCGGTGACGAGGCTCGCCGAGGTGAATTGCACCGCCGAGACGTTGACCGCGACCTTGAGCCCGTCCGGCCAGTGGGCGGCCTCCTCGCAGGCCCGGCGCAGCACCCATTCGCCGAGGGGCACGATCAGACCGAGTTCCTCGGCGATCGGAATGAACTCGGCCGGCGAAATGAAGCCGCGGCCCGGGTGGTCCCAGCGCAGCAGCGCCTCGAAGCCGCAGATCCGGTCCGCGGCGAGGCTGTAGATCGGCTGGTAGTAGACCTCGAACGCCTCGCGGGCCAGCGCGTCGCGCAGGTCGCGCTCGAGGATCCGACGGGCCTGGAGGCGCGCATCCATCTCCGGCTCGAAGAAGCGGAACGAGCCGCGGGCCTCGGTCTTGCCGCGGTCGAGGGCGACCTCGGCGTTCTTCAGAAGCTTCTCGCAGCTCGCGCCGTCGCCCGGCGCGAGGGTGATGCCGATGGTCAGCCCGATGCTGATCTCGTGGCTGCTCAGGCTGTAGGGCGCGCTGAGCACCTCGATGATGCGGCGCGCGAGCACCGCGGCCTCCTCGGGCCGGTCGGCGCCACGCTGGACGACGATGAACTCGTCGGCGCCGAGTCGGGCGACGCAGTCGATCTCGCGCACGCAGGCCGTGAGCCGATCGCCGACTGCCGCCAGCAATTCGTCGCCGACCCCGTAACCCAGTGTCTCGTTGATCGGCCGGAAATCGTCGAGGTCGATCGCGAAGACGGCAAAGCCCGAATCGCGCCCGGCCTGCGCCACCGCCAAATCGATCTGCTGGCCGAGGGCCTCCCGGTTCAACAGGCCCGTGACGGTGTCGTGATGCGCCAGGAAGGCGATGCGTGCCTCGGCATGGCGACGCTCGGTGACGTCCTCGTAGGTCGCCACGAAGCCGCCGTCGGCCGTCGCGCGACGGTCGATCGAGACGGTGCGGCCGTTGCTCAGCTCCTGGAACTGCGTGTGCCAAGCGCCCCCGCGATGCGCCTCGCGCTCCTGGTGGAGGAGGGCGGCGAGATCGCAGCCCGGATGGTTGCCGGCCGCGAGGCTTGCCCGCAGCACGTCCTGCGCCGACATGCCGGGCGCGATCGCGCCGGCGGGCAGGGCGTAGATCTCGCTGTAGCGTCGGTTCACCACCATCAGCCGGTGCTGGGAATCGTAGAGGCAGAGGCCTTGGGACATGTTGTCCAGCGCCGCGTCGAGCCGCAGATTCGTCTCGGTCAGCCGGTCCTCCTGCTCCTTGAGCAGGCTGATATCGCTGCACACGGCGACGAAGCCGCCTTGCTGGGTGGCGCTGCGGCTCACCCGGAGCCAACGCCCATCCGCCAGCCGGATCTCGCCGTCGCGGGCGAGGGCCCGGAAGCACTCGTCGAGAGTATCGGAGCCCGATCCTGCGGCGGGGCGCGCCAGGGACACGCCGGCCGCGATCGCGGCTTCCAGCCCGTGGAAGAAGCACAAGGCCTGTGCGTTCGCCAGCGCGATGCCGCCTTCGGCATCGACCACGATGACGCCCTCGCGGGAGGTCTGGAGGGCATCGGTCACCAGAGCCTCGGCGACCCGGCGCTGGCTGACCTCGCGCTGCATCATCGCCTGGATGTTGTCGCGCATCGCCGCCATCGAGCGGAGCAGGCTGCCGAGCTCGTCGCGGCCGCCGGCCGGGATCCTGTCGTCGAGGCGACCGCTGGCGATCCGCTCCGCCGCAGCGGAGGCGTCGGCCAGGGGGCCGGTGATGCGGCGGTTGAGCAGCCATGCGATCAGCGCGCAGGCGAACACCGCCAGCCCGGCGACGATGGCGTTGACGTGCATCTCCCGGGCGACCAGCATCCGGGCGGCCTGCCGGAAGGTGAAGCCGTCGCCGGCGGTGTAATTGACCAGGAGGTCGATCTGGCTGTCGAAGGCGCTGGCCTGCTGGTCCAGCGCGTCCCAACGCTCCGGTCGCGCCGTGGCCGGATCGAGGCTGCGGCGCATCTCCTCCCAAGTAGCCACCGCGGCCTGAACGGCGCCGGCCGTGCGGACCGACCGGTCGGACTGTGAGCGCTCCACGGCAATGGTCAGGTCTTCGGACAGGGTCGTCGAGAGGTCGGCGATCTCGGCATCGAGCTTGGCCGCCTCGGCGGCGTTGCGGACATGCGTGCGGCGGGCGAAGGCGCTGCGCATCTTGGCGAAATCCGCCGCGGTCGCCCGGGCGTAATTGATCGACATCAGCGACTCGTCATAGGTGCGGTTGACGAGCACCCCGACATGCGAAATCGCCACGACGGCGTAGAGCCCTAGCGCACCGGACAGCAGGCTCATGCCGAGGAAGGCGACGAAGATCCGGCCGCGGATCGTCGTCGACAGGCCCGTTACGCTGCGCACAAGACGCGTCAGAACCCGGGGCGTCCGTTCGTCCGTCGCTCTCTCGGGGTCTCGCATCGCACCGGGCCGCCGTCTGACAGGTCCAGCAAACCGTAATTGCTACATGTTAAGACGTGATTAGCCGGGCGTACCACGCATTCGACTCGCGGATATCATTTTGGCGGCACGATTGACCGCAAAACAGCCAGATGCACCGGAACGTGCAGCATCACGAAAATCATTTCTCAATAGAATCGCAGGTAGAACTCCCGGGTCAGCCCGAGGAATAGCATGGCCTCCGCAGCGCTCCGTGTATCCGCATCGCTCCGCTGGAAGTCGGCCTGGCCGGCAGGGCTCGCGCTGGCCCTTGGGATCATCTGCGGAATGATCCTGATCGGCGACCTCGAAGCCTCCGGGCTGCTGGTGTCGCAGAAGGGCCGCGCCTTTCAGCCCGGCAACATCGCGCTGAGCCGGGGAGAGACGGTGATGTTCGTCAACGACGATAGCGACCTGCTGCACCACGTCTTCGTGGAATCGGACACGTTCAACTTCGATTCCGGAGATCAGGAGCCGGGCAGCCGCACGCCGGTGACCTTCACCGAGAAGGGGACGTTCCAGGTGCTGTGCGGCATTCATCCGAAGATGAAGCTGGTGGTGCGGGTGAACTGAGCCCGCTCGACGGAGACGCGGTCACGCCTCGATCGCGCACCGTCATTGCGAGCGCAGCGAAGTAACCCAGGGCAGCGCGCGATTTTAGAATGCTGCGCCGCGCTGCGTTGCTTCGCTGCGCTCGCAATGACGGTTCGGGCTGCGGCTTGGCTGAGCCAATCCGCCGGCCGACACGCACAACAGCATCGATCCCTCTCACTCCCTCATCCTGCGGTCCCCTCATCCTGCGGTCCCCGCGTCCGCGGGACTTGAAGGAGCTCTATAGAAGCCGCGCGATTTCCGGGGGCCTCCGCTTCGCTCCGTCGTTTCAGGATATGGGGGGGAGGGGCATGGAGACGTTGAGCCCGAAAGCCCCTTACCGCTCCGCCGCACGAATCGGCTTGGCCTGCGGCGCCGGCTTCACGCGCTCGATGGTCTGGCCGTCGCGCAGCTCCGGAGGCGGGCTGAAGATGATGTGGCTGTCCGGGGCCAGGCCCGATTCGAGCTCGAGGGTCCGGCCGAGGTCACGCCGCACCCGGACGGTCCGCCAAGTCACTCGATCGTCCTCACCCACTTCGGCGACCTGGAACCCCCGGGCATTGAACACCGTCGCTTCGGCGGGGACCGTGACGCTCTGATCGGTCCGGGGAAGCTTCAGCGTCACATAGGCAAAGAGCCCGGCCCGCAGGGCCCGATCGGGGTTCGGCACGTCGACCTGTGTCGTCAGGGTGCGCGAGGTGGCGTTCAGCGCCACCGAGCTGCGCTCGACGAAGCCGCCGAAGAGACGGCCGGGGATCTGGGGCACGCTGATCTCTGCCTGGACGCCTGGCTTGACGCCCACGGCATCGTTCTGCGGCACGTTCACGGTGATGCGCAGGGTGCTGTCCTGGTCCATGCTGAGGAGCGGCGTGCCGCCGTTATCGGCCTTGACCAGATCACCGACATCGACGTTGCGGGTCGTGACCACGCCGTCGAAGGGGGCGACCACCCGCTCGAACGCCGCGAGCGCCTTCAGCCGGTCGACCGCCGCCTCCTGCGAGGCGATGTTGGCGGTGGCCACCTTCACCCCCGCCTCGGCGGCCGCCAGGGCCGCGGCCTGCGAGAGCACGCTGGCCTGCGACGTATCGGCGTTCTGGCGCGACGCCCAGCCCTGGACGGCCAGCGTCGAGGTGCGGTTGTTGGTCAGGTTGGCGAGATTCACGTTGGCGCGGGCCTGCTCGACCTGCGCCTGCGCCTGCAGCAATTGCGCCTTCAGCTGGCCGACCTGGGCCTGCGCCTGGGCCAGCTGCTGGTCGAGATCCGGGGCCGCGATGCGCAGGAGCAGGTCGCCGGCCTTGACCCGGGAGCCGATATCGACCCGCCGCTCGGCGATGTAGCCGGTGGCCCGGGCCGCGATCGCGGCGGTGGTGAAGGGCTGCGTCTCGCCGGGCAGCGTCAGATCGAGGGGGCCGTCCGACCGCTCCGCCACGATGGTGCGGATTTGGGGCACCAGGGTCTTGATCCGCTCCAGGGTCGCGGTGGCCTCGACGTCCCGCTGCCAGTGGTTGTAGGCGCCGTAGCCCACCAGGCCGAGGGCGACCAAGCCGACGAGCAGGAACGGACCCTTGCCCGGGGGCGGGGGGATCTCGCGATCCCCGTCCTGCGCTGCGTCGTGGGCCTTCATCGATCGGCTCTCCGCCCCGGAGCGCCGCCGGGTTCTCACCACGGTAGCGGCCCGAGCCGTCGCCGACCAGCGCGAGGCTTCGACGCATCCGCTATCGCGGGATCGGGGACGCCAGTTGCCGGCGCCCGCTGAGGCGCTTGTGCAGGTGGACCATCAGGGCGATCCCGAACAGCGGTGTCAGCAGATTGAGGATCGGCACCACCATCAACGCCGACATCAGGCAGCCGGCGCTGAGCGTGCGGACCGCGAAGGCCTTACGCATTTCGGCTGCCTGCGGAAGCGGCCGGAACCGGGCGGCCGCCATCTCGAAATATTCCCGGGACAGCAGGTAGGCGTTGGCGCCGAAGAACGCCGCGATCCCGATCACCGGGACGAAGAAGATCACCAGCGCCGCCAGGTTGACCAGCAATGTCACACCCGCGAAGCGCACCGCGTAGAACATCGCGGTGCCGAGCGGCATGGGTCGGCCCGGCGGATCGTTGGGGAAGTCCGTGCGCTCGACGATGGCGGCGGCGGCGTCGAGGAAGAAACCCGCCACCAGGATCGAGATCGCCGGCATGAGATAGGCCAGGACCACGAACAGGCCGAAACCCGCAAGGTAGTAGGCGAGGCTGTCGAGGATCGGGTACTGGGCGGAGATGTGGTGGCTCGCCTGGAATGCCTGGACCAGGCGGGTCAGGCCGAGCCACAGCAGGACCAAGAGCCCGAGCGTCAGGCCCAGGGACTTCCACAGGATCGCCCGCAGGGGCGGGGAGAAGGTCTGGCGCAAAGCCGCCGCGGCGGACTCGACGATCATCGGGCGGGGTTTCCGGCTGGCGCCGGAGGCGGCGCGGCAGCGTTGTGAAGGGGTGCGGCCACCGGCGCAAGGCCGGACGCCGCCGCACCGGAGCGAGCGGACAGGAGCGCGCGTGCAGGACGCCAGGATGACGGCCTCGACCTCGACGACTTCCCCTGGGAAAGCCGAGCGGTGCTCCGCGGACCCGCCGCGCATGCCCGATTACCGGCCGCGCCTCGCCCCGCTGCCTGCGGATCCGGAGGTGCTGGTGATCGGCGCCGGTGCCGCCGGGATCGGGGCGGCCCGGACCCTGGTGGAGCGGGGCGTGCGGGTCGCCGTGCTAGAAGCCCGCGACCGGATCGGCGGCCGGGCCTTTACGGTCTCGGTGCGCGGCCACGCCCTCGACCTCGGGGCGCACTGGCTCCATGCCGGGCCGATCAACCCGCTTGTGGCTTTGGGCCGGGCGCTCGGGGAGCGCCTGACGCTGGCGCCCCAGGAGAGCCATGTCTGGGTCGACCGCCGCCGGGGCCGTCCCGACGAGATCCGGGCCAATGCCCGGGCCTTCGACCGGGCCGACCAGGCCATGACCCGCGGTGCGGCGCAGCCGGGGGACGACCGGCCGGCCGAGAGCGCCCTCCCGCCCGGCCTCGGCCCCTGGGGAACCCGAGTGGCGCAGGTCCATGGGCTGGTCTCGGGCCAGCCGCTCGGCGAAGTGTCGCTGCACGACTTCCCGAGCCTCGAATACAGCGAGAACTACTTCCTGGCCGGCGGCTACGGCAGCTACCTCGCCCGGCTGGCCAACGATTTGCCGATCGCGCTCGCGAGCCCGGTGACCCGCATCGACTGGTCGGACAGGCGGGTGCGCGTGGAGACGGCGGATGGCGTCGCGTACGCGGCGAAGGCGGTGATCGTAACGGTGCCGGTCATGGTGCTGCGTGACGGCCCGGCCTTCTCGCCGCCGCTGCCGAACGCAGTCCGGGCCGCGATCGACGGCTTCACCACGGGCCTGTACGAGCACGCCGTGCTGCACTGGCCGTCGAGCCCCTTCCGGGGCCGGGATCGGCTCGCCGCGATCCACGGCACCCGGCGCTCGCCCGCCGGCCTGCTCACCCGCATCGACGGCACGCCGTTCCATTACTATGAGCTCGACGTTCACGAGGCCGAGGCGCTGGATGCCGCCGGCTCCGGGGCGGACGGCGTGCGCCGCCACGTCCGCGCGGTTCTGGCCGAGCAGTTCGGCCGGGGGCGGCTGCGCGACCTGACCATCCCGGCGGTGAGCGCGTGGCGTCACGATCCGTGGTCGCGCGGCTCCTGGGCGGTGGTGCCCCCCGGCCACGCGCCGGCCCGCGCCTTCCTGCAGGCGCCGCTCGCCGACACGGTCTGGTTCGCCGGGGAGGCGTTGTCGCGGCTGCAATGGGGCACGGTCGGGGGCGCCTACGAGGAGGGGACCCGCGCCGCCGCGGCGGCCGCCGAGCGTATCCGCGCGGGCACAGGCTGAGGCGCGCGCGCGCCGCCCGGGGCCGCGCGTCTTGCCGGAGCCCGGCGGGACGGGCATCCCGCTCACGCTCGGGAGCTGGTGGAGGCGTGCGTGGATTGGATCGAGGGGATCGGCTATCTCGGCACCGCGCTCACCATCTCGGCCTCGGCCATGAGCACCATGATCCCGCTGCGGATCATCTCGCTCTGCGCCAGCTGCGCCGTGATCACCTACGGAATCCTGATCGGCAGCATGCCGGTGGTGCTGACCGAGGCGATCCAGATCCCGTTCAACGCCTATCGGCTCTGGCAGATGATGCGCCTGGTGCGCGACGTCGAGAGCGCCGCCGACGGTACGCTCTCCCTCGAATGGCTGCGGCCGTTCGGGTCGCAGCGCCCCTTCGGGCTCGGCGAGGTGGTGTTCCGCAAGGGCGAGCCGGCCGGCGAGATGTACTACGTCGAGAGCGGCGCGTTCCGGATTCCGGAGGTCGGGATCGAGGTGCGCGCCGGCGGGATCGTCGGTGAGCTCGGCCTGCTCGCCCCGGGCAACACCCGGACCGCGTCGCTGATCTGCATCGAGGCCGGCAACGCGCTGTGCGTGTCCTATTCCGACGTGAAGCAGCTCTATTACCAGAACCCGGAATTCGGGTTCTACTTCCTGAAGCTGACCAGCGAGCGGCTGTTCCAGAGCGCGCAGACCACACCGAAGCCCGTGGCCGCCCGCGGCGATGCGCTGTAGCGCCGCCGTTCGGGATCAGAGCATGCTCGGCAGGATCCGGTCCGGCGGGCGGTGGCCGTCCATGAAGGTCTTGATGTTGATGATGACCTTCTCGCCCATGTCGGTGCGGCTCTCGTAGGTCGCCGAGCCCATATGGGGCAGCAGCACGACCTTGCCCTGGCGGGCGAGCTTCACGAGGCGCGGGCTCACCGCGGGCTCCTGCTCGAACACGTCGAGGCCGGCCGCCGAGACGTCGCCGGCCTCGATGAGGCGGGCGAGCGCGTTCTCGTCGATCACCTCGCCGCGGGCGGTGTTGACCACGATGGCCTCGGGCTTGAGCAGCTTGAGGCGCCGGGCCGAGAGCAGGTGGTAGGTCGCCGGCGTGTGCGGACAGTTGACCGACACGATGTCGACCCGGGCGAGCATCTGGTCGAGGGATTCCCAGTAGGTCGCGTCCAGCGCGCCCTCGATCGCGGCCGGGACCCGGCGGCGGTTGTGGTAGTGGACCTGCAGGCCGAAGGCGCGGGCGCGCTTGGCGAGCGCCTGGCCGATCCGGCCCATGCCGACGATGCCGAGCCGCTTGCCGGTGATCCGCCGGCCGAGCATCCAGGTCGGCGACCAGCCCGTGGTCCAGTCGTCGTCCGGGATGATCCGGGCGCCTTCCGTGACCCGGCGGGCCACCGCAAGGATCAGCGCCATGGTCATGTCGGCCGTGTCCTCGGTGAGGACGCCGGGGGTGTTGGTGACCGTGATGCCGCGCTCCAGGGCGGCGGCCACGTCGATATGATCGACGCCGTTGCCGAAATTGGCGATCAGCCGCAAGTTCGGGCCGGCCTGGGCGAGCAGCCCGGAATCGATCTCGTCGGTGACGGTGGGGACCAGCACGTCGGCCTCGCGCAGGGCCGCCGCGAGGGCGTCCGCCGGCATGGCGGCATCGTCGGGACTGAGGCGCACGTCGAACAGCTCGCGCATCCGCGTCTCGACGGCATCCGGCAGGCGCCGCGTCACGACCACCAGCGGCTTGCGCTTCGACACGTCTCTCTCCCCGTCAGCCTCGCGGCCGTGTTGGCGATCCCGGCCCGGCGGGCCCGATCCGGACCGCGCGTGGCAAGCGTCCGTTAACCGAACTCGGCCAGACAGGTCGGGTGCGAGGCACCGGTCCCGGAGCCTGTTCCGACCCATCGGCCTCTCTACCAGAGGTGGGCCGGAACACAATCGGATGCCGGCAGGATCCGCGCACCGACGGGCCGCGATCGCGACAGCCCGGGCTTCTCCGGCCTCCCCTCGAACAGGGATCGCCGGGTCCCGGGACGCATCGGAATCAGGATTCGAAACCCGGGCGGGTGGCCAGAGGCGAGTCCGCCGGGCATCGTCAGGTCGGGAGTGGGAGAGGACCATGCGCGCGTCACGCCTGAGCTTCGCCGTCGCGGCGCTGCTTCTGAGCGGGTTGGTCGGTGCCAGCGCGGCCCCGCCGGCCGCCTCGCCCGAGACCGGAATCGGCCCCGTCACCAAGCTGCCGCTGCCCCGCTACGCCAGCCTGAAGACCGACCGGGTCAACCTGCGGGAAGGGCCCTCGAAGGATCACCGCACCCTCTGGGTGTTCCAGCGCGCCGGCCTGCCGGTGGAGATCGTCGGCGAGTTCGAGACCTGGCGGCGGATCCGCGATTCGGAGGGCACCGAGGGCTGGGTGCTGCACTCGCTGCTCTCGGGCCGTCGCACGGCCATCGTCAATGCCGGCCCCGACAAGGGCGCCGAGAAGGCCGCCGTCTCGTTGCGCGCCAAGGCCGACGAGGGCGCCGAGGACGAGGCCCGCCTTCAGACCGGGGTGATCGGCAGCGTGAAGAGCTGCACCGGCACGTGGTGCCGCCTGATCGTGACGCTCCCCAACCGCCGGGACGTGGACGGCTACATCCGCCAGACCCGCCTCTGGGGCGTGTATCCGAACGAGGTGGTGGAATAGGTTTTGGTTTTGGGGGAGAGACGCCGGTCGGCTCGATCCGGCGAGCCGATCTGCGTTGCGCCTTCCACCCACATCCCAATCCTGTTGTGGCAGCGCGCAGCGTCGCGCTCGAAGGAGCCCTCCAGCTTCCGCGCGATCCCTCGACCTCTCCTCCGAGGCCTCCGCGACCGGGCTTGCGGATCCACACATTGAAGTCGGCAGAAGCCACGGGAGGCACGGCGGCTCTCCCTTCCCCCCCCCTCTGCGGAATAGCGGATTCGCAGATCGGCTTCGTTCTTCGGCAAGCCTCTGAAACACGACGCGTTTCCCCTCCCCCTTGTGGGGAGGGGTCAGGGGTGGAGGTGGTGCAGAATGGAGCGCAGCGGTGCCTTCTGAACCACCCCCACCTCCAACGCCTCTCCACAAGGGGGAGGAGAGCGCGTCGGGCATGACCGAGGACACTGTGCAACCATCGTAGCCCGCCCGGGAGACGGCACCCGCGACGCATCCGGCAACGACGGACACGCAACAAAAAAGCCGCCCGAAACCGGGCGGCTCGACGTCGACGCGCGGGGCCGAAGCCCCGAAAAATCAGCTCTGGCGGCGGCCGGCGGGGCGGGCGCGGCGCAGGCGGACGATCACCTCGACGCCGGCGATCTCCATGCCCTCGGGGGCCTCGGGGAGGGAATCGACCGTGATGCCGCAATCCGGCATGTCGATCACCTGGTTCTCGTCCTCGAGGTAGAAGTGGTGGTGCTCGCTCGGGTTCGTATCGAAATAGGCCTTCGATCCGTCGAGCGCGAGCTGGCGCAGCAAACCCGCCTCGGTGAACTGGTGAAGCGTGTTGTAGACGGTGGCCAGCGAGACCGGCACCTTTGCGCGCATCGCCTCGTCGTAGAGCATCTCGGCGGTCAGGTGCCGGTCGCCGCGGCCGAACAGGAGCCAGCCCAGGGACAGGCGCTGCCGGGTCGGACGCAGGCCGGCCCGACGCAGGCGGTCGCGCAGATCGGACAGCGGACAACCGCGACGCGGCATGCCGTTCGCTTCCAGCTGGGGGGCGGGGACCCGGCCGTTGAGGATCGCCTGAAGGGGCAGCAGTTCGGACATTGCGGGACTGAACGCTCGACGAGGACCCTGTAGGAATGGGATTCGTCATACTATACGGAAGTGGACATGCGGTCGCAACCCAAGGCGCCTTGCCGGGCCGCTGCGCATCCCCTGCGAAGTCGTTGATGGCTTTGAAGGCGCTGCGCCCCGTGCTAACCCGCGCGCCGAACAACCGGGCCAGGGCCGCGCACCGCAAGCCAGCCCCCCAAGAGAGTCCAGAGGAAACAGCCACCTTCATGCCGACAGATGCCGAGACGCCGGAACAGACCGCGAGCCGCAAGTCGCACTATTCCTACGAGGATCTACTGGCCTGCGGGCGCGGCGAACTCTTCGGCGCCGGAAATGCACAGCTTCCGCTGCCGCCGATGCTGATGTTCGATCGGATCACCAGCATCGGGCAGGAGGGCGGCGCCCACGGCAAGGGCCATGTCACCGCCGAGCTCGATATCCGGCCGGACTTGTGGTTCTTCCCGTGCCATTTCCAGGGCGACCCGGTGATGCCGGGCTGCCTGGGCCTCGATGCCCTGTGGCAGATGCTGGGGTTCCATCTCGGCTGGCTGGGTTCTCCAGGCCGCGGCCGGGCACTCGGCGTCGGCGAGGTCAAGCTCGCCGGGCAGGTGCTGCCGACCATGAAGAAGGTCGTCTACAATGTCGACGTGAAGCGCGTCCGGCAGGGCAAGCTGGTGCTGGGCATCGGCGACGGCTGGCTTGAGGCGGACGGGGAGCGCGTCTACCAGGTCCAGGATATGCGCGTCGGCCTGTTCCAGCGCTGAGTGCGCCGCGTTTCGAGGGCGTGTTTCACACCCGGCGCGCAACGCCGGACGCCCTCGGCAGTTGAGATTGTACCCGCGTCACCTTAGCTGACCGGGACGCGGCACGGGCGACCGATGCCGCGACGGAGGTATCGACACCACCATGCGCCGCGTCGTCATCACCGGGATGGGCATCGTCTCGTCCATCGGCAACACCACGCAGGAGGTGCTCGCCTCCCTACGCGAAGCGCGTTCGGGCATTGCGCGCGACGCGAGCTATGCCGAGCACAATTTCCGCAGCCAGGTCTCGGGCCGGCCCAGCCTCGATCCCGAGGGCGTGGTCGACCGGCGCGCCATGCGCTTCCACGGCGGCGGCTCCGCCTGGAACCACGTCGCCATGGATCAGGCGATCCGCGATTCGGGCCTTGAGCAGGCCGAGATCTCCCACGAGCGTACCGGCATCATCATGGGATCGGGCGGTCCCTCGACCCGGGTGATCGTGGATGCCGCCGCCATCACCCGCGACAAGGGTCCGAAGCGGATCGGCCCGTTCGCGGTGCCGAAGGCGATGTCCTCGACCGCCTCCGCGACGCTGGCGACCTGGTTCAAGATCCGCGGCGTGAACTACTCGATCTCGTCGGCCTGTGCGACCTCCAACCACTGCATCGGCAACGCCGCCGAGATCATCCAGGGCGGTCGCCAGGACATCATCTTCGCGGGCGGCTGCGAGGATCTGGACTGGACCCTCTCGTCGCTGTTCGACGCCATGGGCGCCATGTCGTCGAAGTACAACGACACGCCGGCCCGGGCGTCGCGCGCCTACGACGCCAACCGCGACGGCTTCGTCATCGCCGGCGGCGCGGGCGTGCTGGTCCTTGAGGAACTGGAGCACGCAAAAGCCCGCGGCGCCCGGATCTACGGCGAGATCGCCGGCTACGGCGCCACCTCGGACGGCCACGACATGGTCGCCCCGTCGGGGGAGGGCGCGGTGCGCTGCATGCGCCAGGCGATGGAAGGCCTGAAGGGCGCGCGGATCGACTACATCAACCCGCATGCGACCTCGACCCCGGTCGGCGACGACAAGGAGATCGAGGCGATCCGCGAGGTGTTCGGCCGCGGCGAGGATTGCCCGCCGATCTCGGCGACCAAGTCGCTCACCGGCCACTCGCTGGGCGCCACGGGCGTGCAGGAGGCGATCTACAGCCTCCTGATGATGCAGAACGGCTTCATCTGCGAGAGCGCGCATATCGACACGATCGATCCCGCCTTCGCCGATATGCCGATCCTGCGTCAGCGCCGGGATGACGCCAAGCTCGGCCACGTCCTGACCAACTCCTTCGGCTTCGGCGGCACCAACGCCACCCTGGTCCTGAAGCACGTGGACGCTTGACTGTCTCATATCGGAACCACTGCGTTCCACGCGGCGTTTACGCCTCGTTGGATGAGGTGGTGACGATGGGTACGTTCCTGATCGGAGCTCTGAGCGGCCTGATGATCGCGGGCTGCGCCGCGATCTACGCGAAGCAGGCGCTGATCGAGGAAGCCCGCTCCCACACGGACGGGTATTTCTAGGCCCTTCCTGCACGCCGAGATCGACGCCCCGCCCTCCGGCGGGGCTTTTTTTTGGCCCCTGCGACGGGCCATCCGGTTTGGAGCGCAGGGCAAGCCGCGCTAAGGCACCTTCGTCGCGGACAGGTTGTTGAACCGCATCGCGGCGCGTCCCCGCCTCCGGGGGCGGCGTGCTCGTACGGAATGTGAGTCGGCATGACAGGTTTGATGGCGGGCAAGCGCGGCCTGATCATGGGCGTCGCCAACGATCACTCGATCGCCTGGGGCATCGCCCGGACCCTCCACGCCCACGGCGCGCGGCTCGCCTTCACGTATCACGGCGAGGCTCTGGGGCGCCGGGTCGCGCCCCTGGCGGCGCGGCTCGAGTCCGACATCGTGCTGCCCTGCGACGTGGAAGACGTCGCCTCGGTGGACGCCACCTTCGCGGCCCTGGACGAGCGCTTCGACGGCGGCCTCGACTTCGTGGTCCACGCCATCGGCTTCTCCGACAAGGCGCAGCTCAAGGGCCGCTACGTCGACGTCACAACCCGCGAGAACTTCGCGCGGACCCTGACGATCTCGTGCTTCTCCTTCACCGAGATCGCCCAGCGCGCCGCCAAGCGGATGAAGACCGGCGGCTCCCTGCTGACCCTCACCTACGGTGGCTCGACCCGGGTGATGCCGAACTACAACGTGATGGGCGTGGCCAAGGCCGCGCTCGAAGCCTCGGTCCGCTACCTCGCGAGCGATCTCGGCCCGGACGGCATCCGGGTCAACGCGCTCTCGGCCGGCCCGATGCGGACGCTGGCCGGCGCTGGCATCGCCGATGCCCGCCTGATGTTCAACCACCAGCGCGCCCACGCTCCGCTGCGCCGCACCGTCAGCCTCGACGATGTCGGCGGCTCGGCCCTCTACCTGCTGTCGCCGCTCTCCGGCGGCGTCACCGGCGAGGTCCATTTCGTCGATGCCGGTTTCAACATCATCTCGATGCCGCGCCCGGACGTGCTCCAGGCCCAGGACGAGGCCGGCGTCGTCGGCGATGCCTGAAGCCTGAGCCGGCTATTCTTCCGGGATCCGGCCCGGGGGCACAGGCCCCCGGCTCCGCTGGCGCTCGCCGCGGACCGACGGGCGCTGACGCTCGGCCCGGACCTCGTCGGGGGTGGGCGGCGCGGACGGATAATTCGAAGCGAACGGATTGGGCGGCGCAGCCCGCGAAGAGCCGCCGAAGAGAGAGTCGAAAAAACCCTCCTCGGCGTGGACATTCTGCGAAGCGAGTAGGAGGCCGAGGGCCAGGATCGGTCGAAGAAACGTCGTCATGCGGCGCCCATAGCGTGACTTTCCGGCGGATCGGAGGCCGGTCGGGAACCCCGCGGCGCGCGACGGGTTCGCGCTCAACACAACCGCATGCGTACAGGAGTCGTGATGTCCGAGGTTACCTATCGCATCGTCGAGCACGATGGCGGCTTCGCCTACAAGGTGGGCGACGTGTTCTCCGAGACCTTCCCGAGCCGCGAAGAGGCGCTGCAGGCCGCCCAGGCTGCGGCTGCCGAGCAGCAGGTTCCCGGCTCCACAGAAGGCATCCGCTATCAGGATCAGGCCGGCAGCTGGCACGACGAGACCGCCCAGGGTAGCGATCGCCCCCGCGCCAAGGTTGTGGACTGACAGGAGCAGCGCTGCCGTGGCTCCAGCGAAGGCCGCAACCCAGGCGCGTATCAAGACCCGCCCGAAAGCGGAGCCCATCCCCAAACCGGCGCGTCCCAAAGGTGCGCGCCGCACCACCCCGTCGCCGGAAACCCTGGCGGCGCTGGGACCGGACCGGCTCATCGGGCTGATCCTCGGCGAGACCGCCCGCAACCCAACGTTTAAGAAACTCGTCACCGCGGCGCTTGCCGCCTTGCAGGGTCCGGACGCCGTGGCGGCGATGGTCGACCGCCGCCTGACGGCCCTCGAAGCCGCCCAGAGTTACATCGACTGGCAGAAGCGCCGGGCCTTCGCGGCCGACCTCGACGCCACCGTAACCGTCATCCTCAACGAGCTGCGCCCCCTCGATGCCGGCGCCGCTCTCGAACGCCTCCGGCGATTCCTGCAGGGGGCTGACGCGGTGTTGAACCGCGTCGATGACAGCACCGGCGCTGTGCAGGGCGTCTACCAGCGCGCCAGCGACGCCTTCGTTGACATCGCGAACGTCCTGCCCCCGATCGAGGCTGCGCGGGTCGCTTGCGGCCTCGTCGCCCCCTTCACGGCCGACCCGTTCGGTCCCCTCGGCATCCTCCTGGGCGATATGGTCCCGACGCTCGGTCCGGACGCGCTTTTGGAGATCGATACGTCGCTGGCGGAGACGGCTGCCGCCATGGCGAACGCCGGCGCTCCACGGAGCGATGCCGCCTACCGCCGCGTTTCGGCGCGCGGTCAGATCCTGCGCCTCCGCCAAGTCATCGCCGACCGGAACAACGACGCCGACGCCTTCATCGCGCTGGAGCATGAGATCTCGTCGGGCCGAGAGGATACCCGCGCGATCGCGCAGCGCCTGCTCGCAGCCGGGCGGGCCACGGAGGCTCTTGACTGGATCCGACGCGCGGAGGAGCCGGGCCTCCGCATTGTCACGCGTGCCGACCTGATCGCGGGCTTCGACTCCCGCGCGTCCGAGCGTGAGCGGCAAACGCTGGAGATCGAGATCCTCGACGCGCTAGGCCGGGGCGTCGAGGCGCAGGCCCTCCGCTGGATGCTGTTCGAGCGCGGTCTCGATGCCCCGATGCTACGCGCCTACCTCGCCAAGCTCCCCGATTTCGAAGACGAAGAGGCGCTTCAGAAAGCGCTGACTCACGCGGAGTCTTTCCCCAATCACCACTGGGCGCTCGCCTTTCTCGTGGGTTGGCCGGATCTCACCCGGGCTGCCAGGCTGGTCATCGAGAAGCGCACGCTCTGGAAGGGCGAGAACTACGCCGTAGTGGCGCCCGCCGCTGGTGCCTTGGCCCCGGACTATCCCCTTGCCGCCACGATCCTGTATCGCCGCCTGCTCGACGGTATCCTCGAAGCTGGCCGCAGCGCCGCCTACCCACATGGCGCCCGCTACCTATCGGAACTCGACGATCTCGCCGACCGCCTGGAGCCAGCCGCGATCGACCCGCCACCGGAAGCCTATCGAGAGGGGCTGCGGCGGGACCACGGACGCAAGCACGCGTTTTGGGGAGCGCTAAAAGATTAAACAATCGTCTTCGGATCGCACCGTAGCCATCTCGCCACCACACGTGCAGCGAAGCCACCTACCAATGGTGACAAATCTTCTGGCGCGGCGTGGCCATGCCGCGGCACAGCCTTGACGATCACTGCCAAGCCGTCCCCTAGGAGGCCTCTAAAATCTCGATCGCATCGACCCGGTCGGGATAGAACGCCACGTGGTCCTTGATCGCCACCACGGCCGGGAACGGCGCCTCGTAGCTCCACACCGCATCGGCGCGCCGCGCGCCTTCAACGACGAGATCGAAGTACCGGGCATCGCCCTTATACGGGCAATGGCTCGTTCGGGCGGAAGGCACGAAATACTGGATGCTGATGTCGCTGCGGGGAATGTAGAAGACTGCTGGGTAGTGGGCCTCCTCCAGCCGCACGGCGTGGCGCGTGTCGGCGACGGCCACGCCGGCCACGAGCACCCTGATATGGTGCCGCTCCGGTGTGACGGTGATCGGATGGTCTGGACCCGGCATCTTCATGGCGTTCTCCCAAGCTCGGGCTTCAATTCGATGGTCCCGAGGGCGTCAGCAAGGCGCGATTTGGCGGTTCCGGGCCTCAGAGGCTTCTGTTGGCTCTCGTGCGGCACCCAGCCCGACAACCACAGTACCTCGAAGGTTGCGCGTACCCGCCCGTCGGGGTCCGAGAATCGCTCGGCATAGACTTCCGCAGTTCGCACCAGGGTCGCTCGCCGCAGGGGCGTGCGACGGCGCTCGGTGAGTACGTTGGTCATGCCCATGGCGCGCAGGTCGCGCATCAGCCCGAACGGGTCGGCGTAGCGCACCGTCAGAGTGTCGGTATCGGCCACCGGCAGTGCGAAGCCTGCGCGCTGCAGGAGCGCCCCAGCCTCACGCACGGCGGCGAAGGGAGCCACACGGGGGCTGACACCGCCCTCGATCTCGCTCTCGGCTTGCGCGAAGCTCTGCCGTAGTTCGGTCAGCGTAGCGCCGCCGAGCAGGCAGCCAAGGAACAGGCCGTCCGGCCGAAGCGCCCGACGCAGCTGTATCAGTGTTCCTGGCAGGTCGTTGACTGCGTGAAGTGCAAGGAGCGAGACGGCGAGATCTAAGCTTCCAGCCGCCAATGGCAGGAACTCCGGGTCTCCGACGATCCGGTTCCTACCCGGTTCGGGCAATGCCGAGAGGCGGAAATGCGCGGCCTCGGGGTATCGCGCCTGAAGCGCCTGCGCTGCGCCGTCGCCGGGAGTTGCATGATCAAGCACCGTTCCGAAGCTACGCAGAACTGCAGCCAAGCGATCATCCAGATCCTCGACCACTCGATCCAGAAGAAACCCGGCATAGCCATTCCGTTCAGCTCGGGCGAGGCGATGGCGAGCGAGAGCGGTGTCGAACAGGGCGGCTGGGGTATCCATGGTCGTGCACATGGCGCTTTCGGGGCCGTCCCGCCAGCACTCGACCCGTATGGCTGTTTATGGCCGGCTCGTGCGAGCACAGACTCGCGAGGTGCGCTAACCTTCCGGAACGAGTCGGCATCGTCGCCGTTCCTGCTGCGACCGGCTGCAAGGCCGAGATTGATCAAGGAGTGTAGGTCATGAAGCGCATGCTCGTCGGGGCTGCAATGGCCCTCGCCGCCCTCACCGCCGCGAGCGGCGCGGAGGCCAAGGGCTGCATCAAGGGTGCGATCGTCGGCGGTATCGCTGGACATTACGCTGGGCATCACGGCCTCGTCGGCGCCGCCGCCGGCTGCGCCATAGGCCGGCACCGGGCGAACGCCAGGGCCCGTGAAATGGATCAGCAGGCCGGCCCACAGGGCGCGCGACCGATCTCGGCACGTTGAAGCGAGAGCCTTTGATCGTATGACGGCGTTCGAAGCCGTCACATCGGCCCTGCGCGGATTGCCGCGCGGGGCATTGTCTTTGATTTATCCGCCGACTTGCTCCGGTTGCGGCTGTGCCACCGCGGATCCCGGCACTTTATGCCCCTCCTGCTGGACTGGCCTTCACTTGATTGAAGAGCCGCTGTGCCAGCGTTTTGGGACACCGTTCGCAGTCGATCTCGGCGTTGGGCCGTTGCTCTCGCCCCGGGCCATCGCCGAGCCGCCGGTTTTCGCGCGCGCCCGGGCGGTTGCCCTCTACAATGATGTTGCCCGCAGCCTCGTTCATCGGTTGAAGTACGAAGATCGTGTCGACCTAGCCGGCGTGATGGGCCGGATGATGACGGGGAGCGGTCGGGCTTTGATCGCCGACGCCGACTGCGTCGTCCCGGTGCCGCTGCATCGCTGGCGTCTGTGGCGTCGTCGTTTCAATCAGGCTGCCTTGCTAGGTCGGGTGATCGCCAAAGGCGCCGGGCTGCCATTCGAACCGTCAGTGCTGATCAGGATCCGGGCAACCCGCTCACAAGTCGGCCTCAGTCGCGCTGCCCGCGCGCAGAACCTGAGCGGAGCGTTTCGGGTCTCAGCCGCGCGAGCACACTGCATCCAGGGTCGGCGGGTCCTGTTGATCGACGACGTCATGACCACAGGTGCCACAGGCAACGCTGCTTCACGCGCCCTCCTGAGGGGTGGTGCGGCGTCGGTGGACTTGTTGACCTTCGCACTGGTCGGCGACGCGACCGGTTGAGACTTACCCTTCAGGCCGTGATCCGCTCCCTGTTGGGAAAGCTGACCGACAGAGTGAAGTCGAACGCTTCCGCGATGCTCTCGTACCAAAGCGAGAACGGTGTGGGCCGAGCGAGTTGGAGCGCACCTTCGGTCTCGGTTCCGGCACGCTGGAGCGCCGCCCCGTGTTTGGTCGCCAGTCGCAGCATCGGGCCGTTTCCGGAGAGGCAGCGTACATGGAGATCGACCACACCGCGATGACGCGCAGCGCGCGCGATCCGCGCGAACAGAGCCGCCCCGATACCCTGCCGCCGAAAGCCGCGCTCGACTGCGAAGGCGGCCTCGGCACTCCGACCCAGGATGTATGGCGGGGCGCCGGTTCCCATGGGGCGCAATTCGGCGAGCCCGCGTAGTTGGCTGTCCACGAAGGCACCATACATCACGCCTTCCGCCGTTACCGCCTGCGTGGCATAGGCCCGCACGCCGTCTTCGCTCACATTGCCCATGAAGCGATTCGCACGTGCTTCTGGATCGAGGCGGAGGAAATAGTCGAGCACCGCATTGCGGTCAGCCGGCCATAGGCGCCGGACCGTGTGGGTCGACACGACCAAGTGTCGAACAGCCATGATGAGTCTCCGGTCTGGGCGCATTGATGCGCCGATTGGTCCGGACGTTCCTCCCAGAATACCAGGCTGATCTCGCATCGGCATGGCGGTTGTGCAATGCAGCAAAATGACTGAGCCCATGCAGGAACATGCTGCCATGCGCACATCGGATGGAACGGTTCGGCATCCCGTGTCCCGGGCCGGACTTGATTCGAGTGAAGCTTGCACGGCACAGGAAGGCGGCCCTGGTTGGGAACGGTTGACCGGGTGCGGGGGTGCCGATCCGGTGCTGAGGCGAGTTGCAGGGGACCGGCGGCGTGAGCGAGCAATCCGGGAAGCAACACGGGCCTTCGGCGGAGGCGCGGGCCAGCGCCGTGTCGCCCGGCCCGGTCCATGAACGCTACGAAGCCCTTGTCGCCACCGGTGCGATTGAGCGCGATCCCGCCCAGGCGCAGATGGTACGCGCCCTCGATCGGCTGCTGCAGGACCTCGGACGGCGCAAGCGCGCTAACAAGACCAGTGCGCTCGGTTGGCTGTTCCGGCGCAAGGACGAACCCGCGTCGCCCAAAGGTCTCTACATCTGGGGCTCGGTTGGGCGTGGGAAGACCATGTTGATGGACCTGTTCCACGACGCCGCGCCGGCTCCCAAGCGGCGGGTCCACTTCCACGGATTTCTGGCGGACGCGCATGAGCGCATCCACGCCTACCGACAGGCTCTGAAAGCCGGAACCGTGAAGGGGGATGACCCGATCGGCCCGGTGGCAAACCAACTTGCCGACGAGGCGACCCTGCTGTGCTTCGACGAGTTCACCGTAACCGATATCGCCGACGCGATGATCCTCGGACGCCTGTTCGGACACCTGTTCCGGCGCGGCGTTACCGTGGTGGCGACGTCCAACGTCGAGCCAGACCGGCTCTACGAGGGCGGCCTCAACCGAGCACTGTTCCTGCCCTTCATTGCGACGTTGAAGGAGCATGTGAACGTGGTACGGCTCGATTCGCGGACCGATTTTCGCTTGGAGAAGCTCGGCGGGGCGGCTGTCTATCACATCCCGGCTGATGCGGCTGCGCGCATGGCCCTGGACGCTGCCTTCAAAGGATTGACCGGCAGGGAGAAGGGGCGCCCGGCCACAATCCAGGTCCACGGCCGGAACGTGGACATCCCCGAGGAGGCCAACGGCGTCGCGCGATTCAGCTTCGACGATCTCTGCCGCAAACCGCTCGGTGCTTCGGATTACATGGCCCTGGCGCAAACGTTCCATACGGTGATCCTCGATGGGATCCCGGTGCTTGGGGAGGCCGAACGCAACGAGGCCAAACGTTTCATCACCCTGGTGGATACGCTCTACGATCGGCACGTGAAGCTTGTGGCCTCCGCGGCTGCCGACGCGCAGGATCTCTACACCGCAGGTTCCGGCCGTGAAGCGTTCGAGTTCGACCGGACCGTTTCCCGGCTCATCGAGATGCGCTCGCGGGAATACCTCGCCCTGCCGCATGGACGGGCCGATTCCGAGGCTTCTGGTGCCAGCACCGGGCTGGTGGAGACGTGAGCGGTCGTTCGGGGATTGGCTCGATTTTCCGTCTGCGGCGCCCCAATTGGCGGGGCGCTGGACCGTTGGGGCCGTTGCTCGGCTCACCAGCCGCCTTCATCCTGCTGGTTGTGGCGCTGGCAGCAGGCACAGCCAATTATATCGCCGGCGAGGCTGACCGGTCTGCTACCGCTCAAGCCAACGCTACCATCGCAGGGGTCGAGCGCCTGCTCTCCGAAGTCAAGGATCTGGAGACTGGGGAGCGCGGCTTCGTGCTGGTCGGCAGCGAGGATTACCTGACGCCCTACACGCTCGCCCTGGGGAAAATCGAAACTGAACTTGCCGGCCTTGGCGCGACTGCGCAGGAGCCGGTTCGCACAGGCGGTTCATCGCTCGCTGGTTTGGTGGCCCAGAAGCGCGACTTCGCCACTCGAGTGGTGGCCGCGCGACGGGACCGAGGCTTCGACGCGGCCACCGATCTCGTCCGCACCGGCGAGGGCAAGCAGCTTATGGATGCGATCCGCATGGAGGCGTCCGCCCGCCAGGCGATCACGGTGCAGCACCTTGCCGACGTCCAGACCCGGGAGCGCTGGCGCGGGCTCATTTTGTTCCTGCTGTCGGGGATGGCGGCGCTCGCGGCGATCGTGCTTCTCGCCCGCCTTGCCCTGGTGCGACGCCAGGAATCCCTGCGCATGTCACGTCTGCTCGACGGCGTGCTGGCCAACGCGCCTGTGGGCCTCGGTTTCCTCGACCGAGATCTGAAGATCCGACACATGAACCGAGCGCTGGCCACCATGAGCGAGCGCGGCTTCGGGGCCGATCTTGGCGCCCCGATCTGGGCGATGCTGCCGACCTTGCGCGAGGAGCTGGCGCCCAAGCTCGCATCGGCGCTGGAAGAGGGCCTGGTCTCGCCGAATGTGCCGGTGGCGGTTCCGACGCCCTCCGCACCGGGTGGGGTGCGTCAGTTTTCGATGAGTTTCTATCCTTTACGCGGGGAAAGCACGTCGCCAGACAGCGGCCAGGATGTCGAGGGCGTCGGTCTGGTCGTCGTCGATGACACGATTCGCCACCTTGCAGAGATGCGGACCAAGCGCAGCGAGGAGCGGTTCCGCTCGCTGATCGAGGCCAGCGCGGCGATCGTGTGGACGGCTAACCCGGAGGGCGGTCTGCACCGGCGCCAGACCGCATGGACCCGCTTCACCGGTCAGGACGAGGCCACCTATGCCGGTCTCGGCTTCCTCGATGCGATCCACCCGGACGACCGAGCCCATACCCAGGTCGATTGGTCCCGGGCGGTCGCGACCCTCACACCCTACGCCACGGAGCACCGGTTGCGCGCCCGCTCCGGCGCCTACCGCCACATGAGTGTGCGCGCGGTTCCCATCCTCGAAGCCGACGGGACCTTGCGCGAATGGGTCGGCACCCACACCGACATCACCGAGCGCAAGGAAGCGGAAGCTGCGATTGAGGCGGCCCGCGCGGCGGCTGAGGCTGCCAACGAGGCCAAGAGCCAGTTCCTAGCCAATATGAGCCACGAATTGCGGACGCCGCTCTCGGCAGTCATCGGCTATTCCGAGATGGTTCAAGAGGAGCTGGAGGATCTCGGCGAAGCTGACCTGATCGCCGACATGAAGAAGATCGAATCCAACGCCCGCCACCTCCTCGGTTTGATCAACGACGTGCTCGATATCTCCAAGATCGAGGCGGACCGGGTCGAGATCTACGCGGAGGATTTCGATGTCGCCGAGGTGGTCCGCGACGTCGCTGCCACCGTCGAGGGCCTGATCGCCAAGAAAGGTAACGTCCTGGCCCTGGAGCTGGCGGAGAATGTGGGCCACGCCCATACCGACGTGACCAAGCTGCGTCAGTGCCTGATCAACCTGCTCAGCAACGCCGCGAAATTTACTGAGAACGGTCGAATCACGCTGGGTGTCAATCGAACCGTAGAGACGCTGCGCTTCACGGTCACGGATACTGGCATCGGCATGAACGCCGAGCAGGTCGGCCGACTGTTTGAACGCTTCACACAAGCCGACGCCTCGACGACTCGCCGCTTCGGCGGCACGGGGCTCGGCCTGTCGATCACGCGGGCCTTCTCAGAGATGCTCAGCGGGTCGATTGCCGTCGAGAGCCGGGAGGGGGCCGGCACGACCTTCACGCTGACGCTGCCGGTGCAATTCTACGGCGC
Organism: Methylobacterium sp. J-001; assembly: GCF_022829565.1. Taxonomy (NCBI): domain Bacteria; kingdom Pseudomonadati; phylum Pseudomonadota; class Alphaproteobacteria; order Hyphomicrobiales; family Methylobacteriaceae; genus Methylobacterium; species Methylobacterium sp. J-001. The sequence goes on along the minus strand of NZ_JAKSYN010000169.1, from coordinate 8,004 downwards.
GGAGGCTGAGCAAGCGGCTCACAGCGGTGACAGCCCAGGCGATCGCCGGACGATCCTGGTGGTCGACGACGATGCCGCGACCCGAGATCTCCTCGCGCGTTTCTTGGAACGGGAGGGATTTTCTGTGGCGGTGGCCGAGGACGGGCGTCGCGGGTTGGAACTGGCGAAAGCCCTGCGCCCCCGGGCGGTGCTTCTCGATGTGACGATGCCGCAAATGGACGGCTGGGCGGTGCTGCGCGCCCTGCGGGCGGATCCCGAGATCGGTGCCACGCCGATCGTGATGGTGACCGTGCTGGACGAGCAGAATCTTGCGTTCTCGCTGGGTGCCACCGACTATCTTCAGAAACCGATCGACTGGGGCAGCCTACGCCACGTCATCGACCGGTTCCGTCCGGTCTCATCGGAGGGGCCGATCCTCGTGGTCGAGGATGAGACGGACGTGCGCGCTCATCTCTGCGCCTATCTCGGTCGGGAGGGGTTTCCCGTGGTCGAGGCCGAGAACGGCCTGCGGGCGCTGGAGACCGTGGAGGCGGAAAAGCCTTGCCTGGTGCTGCTCGACCTGATGATGCCGGAGATGGATGGATTCGGCTTCCTGCGGGCGTTGCGCACCCGGCCGGACTGGCGGGACATTCCCGTGGTGGTGCTCACCGCCAAGGACATCACCGCCGAGGATCGCCGCCGCCTCGCCGGCCAAGCCGACAGGGTGCTCGCGAAGGGGACGACCGGATTGAGTGAGCTTGCCCGCGAATTACGGGCGTTGATGCCGGGATATGCCCCGGCGGACTAAGCGAGTGTAGTCTCAGTCCGCCCCGGCGATCAGATGCCGCGGAACGCGATCACAAGCGCCCCGATGGCGATGCCCCACAAAGCGAGGGTCGACCAGAGTGCGCGACGGCCTTCACTGCGGGTAAAGTGCTCCAGGCGTCGCGCGTCGCCGGTGCCGGCCTCGTCGAGCCGGATCACCACGCGTTTGAGCCGGGTCGCGAGGTCGGGGATGTCGCCGACCAAGTCGGAGACCACACGCAACGCCTCGAAGCCGCTCTGGGCGCGCCCGAGCGGACCGGCGTTCTTGGTGATCCAGCTGCGCACCACCGGCTCGGCGGTGGTCCACATGTCGAGACGCGGGTCCAACGAGCGGGCCACGCCTTCGACCACCACCATGGTCTTCTGCAGCATCACCAGCTCGGTGCGTGTGCTCATGTCGAACAGAGCCGTGATGTCGAACAGGAGGGTCAGCACCTTGGCCATCGAGATCTCGTCGGCGCGCCGCTGATGGATCGGTTCCCCGATCGCACGGATCGCTTGCGCGAAATCCGCCACCGAATGGTGCGCCGGCACGTAGCCCGCCTCGAAATGTACCTTCGCAACCCGGCGGTAGTCGCGCAGGATGAAGCCAAGCAGAATCTCGGCGAGGAATCGGCGCTCGTTCAAGCCGAGCCGGCCCATGATGCCGAAATCGACCGCCACCAGTCGGCCCTCGGCATCGACCAGGAGGTTTCCCTGGTGCATGTCAGCGTGGAAGAAGCCGTCGCGGATGGCTTGCCGGAGGAAGCTCTGGATCACCGTGCGCCCGATCGCCTGAGGATCGTGGCCCGCGGCTGCCAGATCGGCGGCGCTGTGGAGACGCACGCCCTCAATCCATTCGGCCGATAGCACCTCACGGGCGGTCAGCTCCCATTCGGGTTTCGGCACCCGAAAATCCAGGTCGTCCTTGGTGTTCTCGGCGATTTCCGACGCGGCAGCCGCCTCCAGGCGGAAATCCATCTCCATCAGGACGGAGCGGGCGAGGATCTCGACAACTTCGCGCGGGCGCAGCCGCTCAGCCTGTGGCGAGAGAGCATGCACCACCCGGGCCATGAAACGCATGACTTCGAGATCGCGCATGAAGCGCTCACGCACGCCGGGGCGCATCACTTTCACAGCTAGTACCCGCTGTGTGCCGTCCGCATCCTGCACAACGGCTTTGTGGACCTGTGCGATCGAGGCAGCTGCGATCGGCTCGCTGAACGAGACGAACAGCGCGTGAACGGGCTTTCCGAGCGCCGCTTCGACCACCTTCAGCGCGATCTCCTGCGGGAAGGGCGGCACCCGGTCCTGCAGACGCTCGAGATCGGAAGCCGCCCGCATGCCGACAATGTCTGGCCGGGTCGCCAGGAACTGGCCAAACTTCACGTAAGATGGGCCGAGGCGCGTCAGTGCGGCTGACAGCCCTGCGGCCCCGTCACCGAGCTCCCGCCGCTCCAGGGTCCGCCCAAGCTTCAGGGCGAAGCGAAGATGAGCCGGTAGCTCTGACGGATCGACAAGGGCGAGGGCTCCCTCACGGGCCAGGACGAAGCCGACCTGGGCGCCGCGGAACAGGTTAATCGCGGCGCTGATCATGAACGCACCCAGGCTGTCCCCACCTCCACCGCGGGAGAGGGAGGGAGATCGCGCGCACTGACCAAGATCAGGAGACCTTCCAGCCAGAATGGATCGCCACGATCCCGCCGGAAAGCGGCCGGTCGGTGACGTGGCGGAAGCCAGCGCGCTCGATCATGCCGCTGAATGCGCCCCGGGTCGGAAATTTCCGGATCGATTCGACGAGGTAGCGGTAGGATTCGGCATCCCCGGCTACCCGGGCGCCGATCCTTGGAATGACGTGGAAGGAATAGGCGTCGTAGATCCTGTCGAGCAGCGGGATGTCGACGGCTGAGAATTCCAGGCACAGGAACCGGCCGCCGGGCTTGAGCACCCGGCGCGCCTCGGCGAGCGCGGTCTCGATCCGCGGCACGTTCCGGATGCCGAAGGCGATCGTGTAGGCGTCGAAGGCGGCGTCTGGCAACGGCAGGCTCTCGGCGTTGCCGGTGACGAAGGCGATCCGGTCGCTGGCGCCCTCGACCTTGTCTTTCGCCCGTTCGGCGCCGACGCGCAGCATCGATTCGTTGATGTCGAGCACGGTGACCCGCGTCGTCGCTCCGCCCGCGGCGAGCACCCGGAACGCCACGTCGCCGGTGCCGCCGGCCACGTCGAGATGCGCGAAGGGACGTCCCTTAGGCGGCCGTAGCATGGAGACGAGCTGCGCCTTCCAGGCCCGGTGCAGGCCCGCCGACATCAGGTCGTTCATAACGTCGTAGCGGCGGGCGACCGAGTGGAAGACGCTGTCGACGCGCCCCTGCTTCTCATCAAGCGACACGCGCTCAAAGCCGAAATCCGCGCTTTCGCGCTCCGTCGCCCCGTCCCCGGCCTTCATGGCGCTCCCGATCCTTCAAGTCCGCGCGTCATAGCGAAGGCTGCGCCCATCCGCCATGCGTCCTATCACGCGGGCGGTGATGGATCCTCAGCCGACGCGGACGCGCAGGGCGTCAGCCACAGCGTTCGCCATGGCGCGGGTGCCCAACGGGTTCGTACTCTCACCGGCGATGTCGGCGGTGCGGGCGCCGCTCGCGAGCGCGTCCATGACGGCGCCGTCCAACGCATCGGCGGCTTCGCCGAGGCCGAACGAGTAGCGAAGGCACATGGTCAGCGAGCCGATCATCGCGATCGGGTTCGCCTTATCCTGGCCGGCGATGTCCGGGGCCGAGCCGTGGCACGGCTCGTAGAGCGCCCGGCGCACGCCGCTGTCATCCACCGCGCCCAGCGAGGCCGAGGGGAGCATGCCGAGCGAGCCGGTCAGCATCGCGGCGAGGTCGGACAGCACGTCGCCGAACAGGTTGTCGGTCACCAGCACGTCGAACTGTTTGGGCCGCCGCACCAGCTGCATGGCGCAATTGTCGGCCAGCACGTGCTCCAGCTCGATGTTGGCGTAGTGCTCTGCGTGGACCTTGGTGACGACTTCCTTCCACAGGACGCCGGACTTCATCACGTTGTGCTTCTCGGCCGAGGCCACGCGGCCTGAGCGCTTGGCCGCCAGATCGAAGGCGACATGGGCGATCCGCTCGATCTCGCCGGTGGTGTAGACCTGCGTGTCCACCGCCCGCTTGGAGCCGTCCGGCAGGGTGGTGATCTCCTTGGGTTCGCCGAAATAGACGCCGCCGGTCAGCTCCCGGACGATCATGATGTCGAGGCCCTCGACCAGCTCGCGCTTGAGCGCGGAGGCGTCGGCCAGCGCCGGGTAGCAGATCGCCGGCCGCAAATTGGCGAACAGCTCGAGATCCTTGCGCAGGCGCAGCAGGCCGGCCTCCGGGCGGTTCTCGTAGGCCACGCTCGCCCATTTCGGGCCGCCCACCGCGCCGAGCAGGATCGCGTCCGCGGCGCGGGCACGGGCCAGGGTCTCGTCCGAGAGCGGGCTGCCATGGGCGTCGAGGGCGCAGCCGCCGACGAGATCGGTCTCGGTCTCGAAGGTCGCGAGCCCGGTCTCCTTCAGGGCGTCGAGCACGACCTGCATGCCGCCCGCGACCTCCGGGCCGATCCCGTCGCCGGGCAGGAGCAGGAGCTTGTAGCTGGCCATGACGGTCTCGCGGGTTCTCTCTCGACGTGCCGGCGGGCTTTATCGAGGGCGGGGCGCGCTTGGCAAGGCGCCGAGCCGGGGCGGACCTTGTGTTTCCGTGGCGACGGCGCTACCTCTGCCGCCCACCCCGCGGATGCTGCGTCACGCCGTCCGCGCCGCACCCGGGAGAGACGAGCCTTGGCCAGAGCCGGCTCAGCGATCGAGACCGCCCGCGCCGCTTCTACGGTGCTTCGGTCCCGTGCGCGCCGCTCCGGGCTTCTTCTTCCGCTTCTGCTTACCCGCCCCTGAGGGCCGTCTGGGCGCGCGCGCCTGGGCCTTCAGGGGATTTTTTGAACTCGCGAACCTCGCCCCTTTTGGGCTCCCCGCCGCCCCGAGCCTTCCGCCGGGCGGCCCGCGACAGGGTAACGCCATGACCACGACCACCAGCAGCACCACCGCCCGCGAACGCATCGTCATCTTCGACACGACCTTGCGCGACGGCGAGCAATGCCCCGGCGCCACCATGACCCACGACGAAAAGCTCGCGGTGGCCGAATTGCTCGACACGATGGGCGTCGACATCATCGAGGCCGGGTTCCCGATCGCCTCGATCGGCGACTTCGAGGCGGTGTCGGAGATCGCCCGCCGGACCAAGCGCGCCACCATCGCGGGTCTCGCCCGCGCGATCCCCGCCGACATCGCCCGGGCCGGCGAGGCGGTGCGGCACGCCAAGCGCGGGCGGATCCACACCTTCGTGTCGACCTCGCCGATCCACCTCGCCCACCAGATGCGCAAGAGCCAGGACGAGGTCCTCGAGATCATCCTGAAGACCGTGGCCCAGGCCCGCGACCTCGTCGAGGACGTGGAATGGTCGGCCATGGACGCGACCCGCACGCCGATCGACTACCTGTGCCGCTGCGTCGAGGCGGCGATCAAGGCCGGCGCCACCACGATCAACCTGCCCGACACGGTGGGCTACGCCACACCCGCCGAGTACCGTGACATGTTCGCGTCGGTGCGCGAGCGGGTGCCGAACGCCGACCAGGCAGTCTTTTCCGTCCACTGCCACAACGATCTCGGCCTCGCGATCGCCAACTCGCTCGCTGGCATCGAGGGCGGCGCCCGGCAGGTCGAGTGCACGATCAACGGCATCGGCGAGCGGGCCGGCAACGCGGCGCTCGAAGAGATCGTCATGGCGCTGCGCACCCGCGCGGATGTGCTGCCCTACGAGACCGGCATCGAATCGACCATGCTGACTCGCGCCTCGAAGCTGGTGAGCCACGCCACCAACTTCCCGGTGCAGTTCAACAAGGCGATCGTCGGCCGCAACGCCTTCGCGCACGAGAGCGGCATCCACCAGGACGGCATGCTCAAGAACGCCGAGACCTACGAGATCATGACCCCAGCCTCGGTCGGGCTGACCAAGACCTCCCTGGTGATGGGCAAGCATTCCGGCCGGGCGGCCTTCCGCTCCAAGCTCGACGATCTCGGCTTGCACCTGTCTGACAACCAGTTCCAGGACGCGTTCGAGCGGTTCAAGGCCTTGGCCGACCGTAAGAAGCACGTCTACGACGAGGATATCGAAGCGTTGGTCGACGAGAACCTCGCCACGGCGCACGACCGCATCCGGCTGGTGTCGCTCTCGGTCATCGCCGGCACCCGGGGGCCGCAGCGCGCGACCCTGCGCATCGCCGACGAGACCGGCACGCGGATCGAGGAGGCGGACGGCAACGGGCCGGTGGACGCGGTGTTCAACGCCATCACCGCACTGGTGCCGCACAAGGCCGAGCTGGAGCTGTACCAGGTCCAGGCCGTCTCCGGCGGCACGGACGCCCAGGCCGAGGTCTCGGTACGCCTGCGCGACGGGGAGCGCAGCGTCACCGCCCGCGGCGCCGACCCGGACACGCTGGTGGCCTCAGCCAAGGCGTATCTCTCGGCCCTGAACAAGCTCGCGGCCCACGCGGTGCGGGTTCATGCACAGCACGCGGCGGCGGAATAGCAAAAAACCTGCGTCCGGGGGTGGACAGCCCTCGGATGCGTTGGTATCAGCCCGCCACCCCGGACGGACTTGGTGGCCACCGGGGCGGGTCGCAGACGCGATCGGGCGCATAGCTCAGTTGGTAGAGCAGCTGACTCTTAATCAGCGGGTCCTAGGTTCGAACCCTAGTGCGCCCACCAAGAATTTCTGAAGATCTCCGATAACCAAAATGACGGACCGCAGCCGCGGTTATGATCGGTCGGGCAGGCGGCTGCAGCGGTCGGTACCGCTGGATCGGGCCGCGCTCGTGTCGGTGCACATCAAAATCAAAACTTGTGCGATAGGGCGAAGGACAATCTCCTCCGGCTGTGCAATTTAGATTTCGGAACTATCTCCGCCTGAAGATGGTCTAGCCGTCGATCTAAGACGGCTGAACTCGGAGATGTGTCGGTTGGTTCGTTTCGCCTCGATTGTTGCCGCGGCAGGGGTCGGCGCCCTGGCAATGAGTGGGTCAGCCTGGGCTGGCCCGGAGATCACCCTCGCGGCGATCGCCACGGGCCGGCTCTACATCGTCGGGACGACGGAGCGTCCACACATGCCCGTGGTGCTGGAAGACAAGTTCCGTACCGAGTCGGACGATAAGGGCAGGTTCCAATACGAGCTCGTCTACCATCCAGCTCGCTGCATTGTTACCGCGACCATGGACGGCAAATCCGTCGAGGCGGTCGTCAGCAATTGCAGCCAGCGTTGTGAGGTCGTCCCGCAGAGCGCCGGGACCGGTGCGACCCCTGCAGCCGCGTCGCTGCCGGCCATTCCGGGACGATCGGAGCCTCCCGCCGCTGTGGGGCTGCAACAGCCAGCACGATCGCCGCTGTCCAATAAGGCTGCCGCCGCGCCTACGCCGGCCAACGCCGGTGCCGCCGCATCTCCACCGGCTGCGACAGCCCCATCAAAAAAGGTTCAGATCGAGCGGCCTCCACGGCCACCGCATCGACCCGCCACCCAGGCGCCGGCACAGGCCCGGTCGGTGCAACCTGTGAAGCCAGCGCGAAAGCCTCGGCCCTCGCCGCAGGAAGCGCCAGACGACACGGGTCCGCCGATCGCGGATTGATTGGACGCGCCGTCGCGGTTGAAAGGTCAGCGAAAGCGGTGGCACGCGATCGACCTCAATTAACAGCCGCGCTTTTCAAGACTTAGGGACCGTTGTCGGTCTTCTGCGGCGCAGTCGTCTGCCGTTGAAGGAAACGCTGGGAAGCGGGCGACCGGCGCCGCTGTTTTCGAACATCGCCGTGTGGCGTGCATAATCCTTTGCTGCACCGCACTCCGCGGCAGATGCTGAACGTCTGCCGCCTTGCGGTGACGGTGGCGATACCCACAGTCAGCCGGACACTCGAATCTGCCGCGAGCTTGTCTCACTACAGACGTCGAGCCCGAAGTGAGAAGTCGCCTGCGATACTCAGGTGTGCCGGAACACGCCCATTCTAGTGGATTGAATCCAACGTTTGATGCCCCCGTGCTGCGGCCGCGATGATGGTGTCTGGGTCGGCTTTCCAGCGGAAGGGGGTCGGGTCGAGGTTATGTTCGGCGAGGTAGCGGTTGATGGCTGCCTGTAGATCGACGA